>JBOGWM010000086.1:0-3539 GCA_050693695.1 Actinomycetota bacterium | reverse complement strand
GGGTGAGACGCATCGACACCCATCTGGAGCCCCTCGACGGCCCGACCATCCCGGGGGCCGACGTCACCGCCCACGAGAAGGCCCTCGTGCAGGCCGCCGCCTCTCTCGCCGAGAGCCAGGTTGAGGTGCAGAACTGTCACGAGGTGGTCGTGACCGACACCGCGGACGGGCTATTGCTCGTGATGCATTGCGAGGCTGCTCCGGGCCTGTCGGTTCGCCAGGTACATGCCGCCTCGACCCGCATCGAGAGCGAGCTTCACCGAAGCTGGCCGGCGCTGGAGCGGGTGACCGTCCATTTCGAGCCGTCCGGGGGCATCGGGTAGTCGGGCGAGGGCCAGGCCCCCGGCTCACTACCTCTCGGCGGCCCACAGAGAGCGGAGCTGAAGGGGACGCTCCCGGGGCAGGCCGTCGAAGCCTCGCCAGGCAAAGGCCACCAGGCAGTCCACGACCCTCTCTCGCTCGAAGCCACCGAGGAACCGATCGCCTGTCACAGGCCGGCGAGCAGCGCCGCCAGATGCTCTTCGAGCACTTCCCGGTAGATCTCGACCTTGCCTCCCGGGAAGTGCCGGTAGATCACGGGCTTGGTTACACCGGCCCGCCGGGCCAGTTTCCTCGACCTCGGTCTTCCGGTAACCTTTCGCGCCGAAGACTTCTTGGGCGGCCTCGAGAAGCCGCTGTCGTCGCTCATCTCGTGAAAGGCGCAATCGTCGTGGCACGAAAGTTACTCCAGGTAACCCGTAACAAATGCCAAACTCGCGTGTCTTAGTTGGTAGCCATGGAAAAGCCCCCGGGGAAGGTACATCGCGCCGCGCGCTGGTCCGAGTCAGCTTTCCGAGAAGTCTACTCCCGCTACATCAAGCCGGTCCACGCCTATATCCTCAGGCGAGTCCGCAACCACCACGACGCGGAGGACCTCACCGCCCAGGTCTTCGTCCAGGCCTTCGATTACCTCGACCCCAAGAAGACGAGCAGCAAGGAGCTGGTCGCCTGGCTCTTCACCTCCGCCCGCAACGCCACCGCCAACCACACATCCCGGCGCCGGTTCATGGTCTCGATCGAGGAGCTGCCGGAGGCGGCCGACGGATCCGACGATCCCGGACAGGCCCTCCTCGACGAGGAGCGGCTGGAACGGGTGCTCACCGCCATCGGCAACCTGCCCGAGGAACGACGTCGCGCTCTCATCATGCGCTTCGTCGAGGAGCTGCCTCACGCGGAGATCGCGGAGGCCCTGGGTCGCAGCGAGTCCTCTTCCCGGGTGTTGCTGCACCGCACCCTGGCCTACCTTCGCAAGGAGGTCTCTTGATCGGCTGGATGTTTCCGGGACAGGGCTCGCAACGCCCCGCGATGGCCGCCGACCTGGCGGCTTGCGAAGAGCTCTTCAAGGCCGCCGATCCCATCTTGGGGACCGACCTGGCCCGGGTCTGCGCCGCGGCCTCCAGCTCCGGCTGGCCGCCCCATCTGCTCCAGCCTGCCATCTACACCACCTGCGTGGGGGCCATCCGGGCGCTGGAAGAGCGAGGACTGAGCCCCGATGCGGTGGTGGGCCACAGCCTCGGAGAGTATGCGGCGCTGGTTGGCGCGAGAGTGATCTCCTTCGAAGACGGGCTACGGCTCGTCTCGGTCCGAGGCCGGGCGATGGCCGCCGTGGGGCGCGCGACCCCAGGTGGGATGGCGGCGGTCGTCGGCCTCGAGGCGGAGGCGGTCGAAGAGAGCTGCTCGGGGATCGAAGGGGTCTGGGTGGCCAACTTCAACAGCTCCAATCAGACGGCGATCTCCGGACGGGACGAGCCCTTGGCCCGGGCGGCTGAAGCCTGCCGACAGGCGGGAGCGATCCGGGTCGTCCGACTCGACGTCCCCACGCCCTCCCACACTCCCCTCATGGCGCCAGCGGCCCGGGAGGTGGCCGCGGCGCTCAGCGAAGTCGTGTTGAAGGAGCCCATCTGCCCTTTCTACTCCATCGTCGACGCCGCAGCCCATACCGACCCATCCGACATCGCCGCACTCATCGTCACGGCGATCACCTCGAAGGTACGGTTTGCGCAAACCCTGCACGCCATGGCCGCCGACGGGGTGGACGGCCTGGTCGAGGTGGGTCCCGGGAGGGTGCTCTGCGGCCTCGTCCGCCACACGCTCCCCGGTTTTACGACCGCCGCGGTGGCGACCGACGGAGAGGCCGAAGCGCTCGTCTTCTCCTCCAGGACCGGCTACCTCAAGGCATCCCCGAACTCCCCTTCGCAACCGCCATCTTCTTCCAATCGCTTACAAGTCCCAGCCAGGGGTAGCAATATCCCGGAGGTTTCGAGATGATCCAGTGGACAGATCCAGCTACCTTAGCCGACACCACCTTCGAGGCGGTGGCCGGGGAGGATCTCACGGTGGAGGAACGTTTGGTGGTGTCGCCCTGCGACGGGCGGCTTCGGCTGAGCGCGCTCGACGAGAGGGCCGCCGCGGGCGAATACGTCCTGGAAGGCCAGGTGGTCGGGTCGGTCGCCGCCCCGGGTGGGAAGCTCGTCCCCATCCACTCTCACTTCGCGGGATGGGCCATGGGCTTCATGGTCCCCGACGGCTGCCCGGTCCGGTGCTCGGAGCCGGTCCTTTGGTTGAGGAAGCTGTGACCGGGGGGCCGGGGTTCCGCATCAAGGGCATCGGGATGGCGGTGCCGGAGAGGGTCGTGGGAAACCTCGAGATCGCAGAGCGCCTGGGAGTGGATGCCTCCTGGATCGAATCCCGGACCGGCATCCTCGAGCGCCGCTACGTGGAACCGGGAGAGTCGTCCGCGACGCTGGGGGCTCGCGCGGCCCGCCAGGCGCTGGAGCGCAGCGGCATCTCCGCCAACCAGATCGATGTGATCATCGCCGCCACCTGCACCCCCGACCACCAGTTCCCCTCCACGGCATGTTTGATCCAGCACGACCTCGGCGCAGATTCTGCGGGCGCCTTCGATCTCTCGGCCGCTTGCTCCGGCTTTATTTACTCCCTGGCGGTCGGAGCGGGCCTGGCGGGAGGAGGAGACGCCCGCAGAGTCCTCATCGTGGGGGTGGACATCCTCTCTCGCCACATCGACTTCGACGACCCCATCACGGCCCCCCTCTTCGGCGATGGGGCGGGAGCGGTGGTCCTGGAGGGCGACGATACGCTCCAGCCTCTCCGCTTCTCCCTGGGGGCGGATGGAAGCGGGGGGGAGCGGGTGCTGATCCCTGCGGGAGGCAGCCGGCTCCCGGCGAGCATCGAGACGGTGAGCCAGCGCCTGCACTGCATCCGGATGAATGGCCGGGAGGTCTATCGCGCCGCGGTGCGCACCATGAGCACCCTCGGGGCGGAGCTGGTCACCGACGGATTCGAGCTCCTGGTGGCCCATCAGGCCAATCGCCGCATCCTGGTTGATTGCGCCTCATGCCTGGGCGTGGATATGTCGAAAGTGTTCGTGAACATCAACCGCTACGGCAACACCTCGGGCGCCTCCATCCCGCTCGCTCTGTGCGAGGCGTGGGAGGGTGGACACCTCAAGGAGGCGGATCGGGTGCTCATGCTCGCCTTCG
>JBOGWM010000085.1:0-12456 GCA_050693695.1 Actinomycetota bacterium | reverse complement strand
CGTGGCCGATCGCTCCGGCCTTGGAGGCTCCGCATGAAACTTGTCACCATCTCCAAAGTTCTGACTCCCAAGAAAAGCTGGAGGGTGATCTTAATGCAGCGGAGCTCCACCCGCCGGGTTTTCTCCGCTCACGACCTCTCCACCGGCTCCTCACGGCCCCGGTTGGCGATCGAGCGGCCGAGCGCCTCCAGGGCGCGTACCACCGCCACCCCCTCCCGCCCCCCGGTCAGCGGTTGCTTGCCAAACCCCACGCACTCGAGGAAGTGATCGCACTCGGCCTTGAGCGGCTCTCCGAGGGCGACCTTGGGGATCGTCACATCCCCCTCTCGCACGCTGGCGCGAAAGGAGGCGAAGCTGTCGATGAAATTCGGGGTGACGCGCTCGTCGGTCACGCTCTTGTCGTAGATCCGAAGGGGCTCTCCCAGGTTCATGTCGTCGAGGGTGAGCATGCGCTTGTCCCCGACCACCGTCATGTCTCGGGTCTTTCGGGGGTTGAGCCAGGAGGCGTGCAGGTTCACCATCACGTTGCCCGGGTAGCAGAACGTGGCGAAGACCGCGTCCTCGATCCCCGGGTTGATCCAGGTGCCGCCGACCGCGGAGGCGCTCATCGGCTCGCTGCCCAGCCAGTAGTTCACGATCGAGATGTCGTGGGAGGCAAGGTCCCAGGCCGAGTTCACATCCATGCGGATCGGGCCCAGGTTGGTCCGGACCATGGAGACGTAATAGACCCGGCCCAGCTCACCCGAGTCGAGGTACTGCTTCACCCGCCGGACCCCGGGGTTATAGATGAAGACGTGACCCACCATGAGCACCAACTCCAGGCGCTCAGCGAGGGCCACGAGCTCCTCTCCCTCCGACGAGTCGGTCGTGATCGGCTTTTCCACCAGCACGTGCTTGCCTGCGGCCAACGCCCGCTTGGCCAGCTCGAAGTGCGTGCTGGTGGGGGTGGCGATGACCACCGCATCGACGCGGGAGTCCGAGAGCGCCACTTCCGCCTCCGGGTCCGTGCCCACCTCCCGGAAACGAGCCCGGACCTGCTCGAGGCGCACAGGGTCCGTATCGATCACCCAGAGGACCTCCGAGGTCGAATGATTGTGAAAGTTGCGAATCAGGTTGGGCCCCCAGTGGCCGGCCCCGATCACGGCGATGCGGATCATCTCTGGCTCCCAGCGCTTGCTCGCTACCCGGTCGAAGCCTCGCAGCTTGCCGGTGAGATCCTAAACGATGGCGCCACCGGCGCCCAGACGCCCGGATGCGCCGCCCCAGCGGCGAACACCGGGCCGCCGGCCGTCACCAACGCCCTGAGGGCGTCCATTTTCGGCCGACTGCTCGCATGTCATAGACTTCAGGCGTTCCCCGGATCGGGAGATCCATGTGCTCGGTTTCCTGTACCGCCTTCCTTCTCCAACCGAGGCTCCAACCGAGGCGCCCGCCCCGTTGCTCCTGGCCGCTCGCCCGGCTCCGGAAACGCCGGCGCCCTCCGGGCTCGGACTGGATCATTCGGAGATCCCCACCGCCGAGTGGTTCACGGCCCTTTCCATCCCCGCCGGGGACCTGGTGGCCAACGGCCGCGTGGCCAAGTTCCTGATCGACCTGCGGGCGCCGGGCACCCCGAGGGTGCACTTCGTGAACGGCAACTTCATGGAGGACGGTGAGATCTCGGACGCGGCCAAATACCACTATTTCTTCGCCCGGCAGGTCCTGTCGATCCCCGAGTCCCTCGGGGAGTTCAATCGGGTCACCTACTTCACCGAGCCCAAAACCCGCTACGTGGCCGGCGTCGTCCATACCTACTTCCTCGACGGCGCGCCGGAGCCGGTCTACGGACTTCAGTTTTACCCTCAGGATGTGGTGCGCGAGAAGGACATCGTCGACTCCGTGAAGCGGGTGAAGGAAAGGATCACCATTCCCGGCGCCCGCTTCGCCTTTGTGCCCACCGGCTTGCAGCAGACCACGGCCACGGTGGCGCCGGACCTCGCGGCGGGCGGCATCGAGCTGCTGACGCTTGACCGCGCCCTGGGCGCCATCCGCTACCTGCCGCTGAATACCGGGGAGGCGTGGGGCTATCTGCGGATCTTTCCGGCGAGCAACAACGAGCCGAGCCCGGCCGACATCCCCGTCTTCGATGAGCTGCCCCTTGACCTCTCGGTCGTGGCGGGGGTGATCACCCGGGCGGTCCAGGACGCCAGCTCGCATGTGAACCTGAAGTCCAAGGAACGGGGAACACCGAACATGGTCCTGCGCGACGCGGGACCCGAGCACCCTCGCCTGGCCCCATGGCGGGATCGACCGGTCCGCTTCGTGGTCCGCGCCGATGACTTCTTCCTGGAGGCTTCGACGGACGAGGAGATCGCGGCCCGCCTGGCCGAGCGCAACAACCTGCCCTGGATACCCCTCGTCTGGGAGGACGAGACTATCCTGCGCTCCTATGACGAGATGGCCGAGGGGGAAGCGAGCGACGCTCTGGGTCTGGCTGCCCGCTACGGCTCCAAGGCCGCGAACCTCGGGTTCCTGGCCCACCGCTTCGTGCTCGGCCGGCGGGATCAGCCCGACACCCCCAGCCAGCGTCTCGGCTACGACTTGACGCCCGGGGGCTTCGGCGTGCCGCTGTCCTTCTACCGCAACCTGGTGGAGTACCGCCCCAACGCCGAACTGGCGTGCAAGCTCGGGGAACTGATCGAAGCGGAGCGGGCTGGAGCTCTCTCGAGCGGGGAGCGAGCCCGGCGAGCCGCAGAGGTGCAGACGCTCTTTCTCAACGCCGAGCTCCCGCCCGAGGACCTGGCCGCCATCTCGGCCAAGCTCGCCGAGGTGCTCCCCGGAGTGAAGAAGATCAAGGTTCGCTCCAGCGCCAATGCCGAGGACGTTCCCAACTTCGACGGCGCCGGCCTCCACGACAGCTTCGCCGCCACGGTGGACAAAAAAGACAATGACGATGGGTCGTGTCGCATCGAGGTCGACGAGGAAGGCGGAAGCGAGGTCAAGCGCAAGGTGAAGCCGAGATCGCTGTCCTGCGCGCTCAAGGGCGTCTATGCCAGCCTGTGGAACAAGCGGGCGATCGAGGAGCGGTCCTTCGCCCGCATCGAGCACGCGACCGCCGCCATGGGTCTGGCCATCGTCCCCGCCTACGACCTCGAGTCGCCGGTCGCGGCCAACGCCGTGGTGATCACCCGCGTGCTCAACGCCAGCGGGGTCTACGGTTACTCGCTCTCCCTTCAGGAGGGAAACAACCTGGTCACCAATCCGGATCCCGGCACCTACTCCGAGATCACCATCGCCGGGCTCGGCCTCGGCGACGAGCCGACCTCCCTCACCATCACCCGGTACGCGAAGCCGGCGCTGGAGGGCCCGGAGCGCACCGAGCCGGTGCTGACGCGAGAAAAGATGTTGGCCCTCGTGGATCTAGCCGCCATCGTGGAGCGAGCCTATTGCGCGGCGAAGCCTTCCTACTACGAGGGGGACTGCACGTTCGTCGTGGTCGACGAGGAGAAGCCGAAGTCTCTTGACATGGAATGCAAGATCCTCGCGGACGAACGCTTCGTCTGCAAGCAGGTGCGGGAGTTCGGAGGAAGGTAGCCCGGCCGGGGCCGACCTCAGCCGACCCGGACCGGGTGACCCTGGACTGCGAGCCTTCACGGTAGCTGCTCGCGCGACCGGGACCGCCCTGGCGTCATCAGAATCCGCCCCCGCTCCACAGAACCGCTCGGCCCGGGTTCAGCACTCCAGCAGCATGTATCCGCGATACTTGGTCGCCATGTCCCATCGAGCGCCGGCCCGGACTCCCGGCTGCGGGCGCGAGGAAATCGTCAGGTCGGGTGGGAGGCCGCATCGGCCCCCGCGTGGCGCGGCCGGGGCAAGACGCGTGCTCAAGTAAGCCGCCAGGGACCGCTCCCGGGACGAGCTGCGCGCCGCAGCCATCGAGGGCCGTGCTCGTCTACGCGCACCGGGCCGACAGGCTCACCCGGGCCGGGTGCCCGAGACGACGAAGACGCTCGTGCCGGCGAAGAACGTGCCCGACGCGTTGGCCTCCTCGAGATGGTCCCACCACTTCCGGGCATCATCGGTGGCGAGCTTGCCCAGCTCTTGAGCTCGGAGCACGATTCCCTCCAACAGCAGCCGGAAGAACTCATGGGTGAACAGGACCACGAACGGCCGGACCTCGATCTCGACCAGTCCCTGCTCTTCGAACAGGCGTGGCAGGCAACGGCCGATCGTCCCGCTTGCTTCCCCCTCGCTCAGGGTCCGCACAAGGATCCGGGTGGTCTCCGGGTAGGGGGTGTCAACGAATTGGGTCTCATGGTCGGTGTCCAGGACGACCAGCCTGCCGGCGGGCTTCAAAACTCGCACCAGCTCGCCGAGAGCGCGTTCAGGCTCGGCAAGGCTGACGAGCAGGAAGTCGGCCCGGCAGCCATCGAAGCTCCGGTCCTCGAACGGCAAGGCCCGGGCGTCGGCTCGGTGGAACTCGACCGGAAGGCCCTGAGCGTCGAGGCGGGTGCGGGCCTTCTCGATCATCGTCTCGCTGATGTCCACCCCCACGGCCCGTCCTTTGGGCCCCACCATGGGGGCCACCTCCACCACCGCCGCACCGAGCCCGCATCCGACCTCCAGGATTGCCTGTCCTTCCCCCACCCGGAGAGCCTCCAGCGCAGCCGCCCGGGCCTCCGGATTCCCTCTGCACCCGGCCCCCGCGGCGAGGAAGCGAGCGAAATATTCCGGGTCATCGGTCTTGTCGATCTCGCCGAACCCTGTCACGTCCGCGATCTTGCTCACCTACGTCTCCTCTCCGTGAAGCATCCCGTCTCGTCCCCCATTCGCCCGGATGATGCCTGGCGGCCGTCAGTCAGAGCCGAGAGGTGACGATGGCCTCCATGCTCACCCGAAGAGCCTGACCCCCAGCGTGATGCGCAGGGCGGCGATCCCGTCGGTCCACCGCAGCTTCTTGCCTTCCTCCCTGGTCCGAGCCCGGTAGGAGATGGGCGCCTCGAAGATACGGTAGCCGGCCTTCAAGAACCTGGCGGTCACCTCGGCCTCGAGGCCGAATCCCCGGGAGCGCAGGCGAAGGGAGCGCCACACCGAGGTCTTGGCCACCTTGAAGCAGGTCTCGATGTCGGAGAGCCAGGTGTTGAACAAGAAGCTGGTCCAGAAGCTGACCGCCCGGTTTCCGAGCACGTACCAGAAGGAGTAGGCGCTGTGGGCTCCAAAGGACCGGGTCCCGTAGACGACCTCCGCTTCCCCCTCCACGATCAGCTCCAGCAACCGGCGGAGGTCGGAGGGCTCGTACTCCAGATCGGCGTCATAGATGGTGAGGACGTCCCCGGAGGCCTGCGCGATGCCGGTACGGACCGCAGCTCCCTTGCCCTGATTGCGCTCATGGCGGATGAGCCTCACCCTCCCCGCCTCGACGAAGTCACCGATGGTGGAGACGCCGTCATCCTGCGACCCGTCATCCACCACCAGGATCTCCACCGGGAGGGGAAGCTCGGCCTTGAGCAGCCGCTCCAGGGAGGCTCGCAACCTCGCCCGTTCGTTGTAGACGGGCATCACCACGGTGAGCAGCTCGATCCCACGGCCGGGTTCTGGGAGGGGGCCGGGGGGAGGGCAGGCCCTCTCCCCGCTAAAGCTATGGGCCTGCTCCACGCTTGGCTCCCGGCGCGACTGTCCTGGATCCCGACAGGTCATAGACCGCTGCCTCCCGGTCGCCGGCGATCCGGCGTACTCCGGGCCAGCCCTCCAGTCGCCCTTCGACATCCTGCCAGCGAGTCCCCCGAACGAGGCGGGCCTGGACCAGGACGGTGGTCACGCCCCTCGCCCTGAGAGCTGCTATCGAGGATGGGCTCGGGAAGTCCTGCACCGAGCGCACGATCTCCCAGAAGCTCGGAGGATGGTAGGCGCCATACCCGTTGACCAACGGCCGGAAATGAGCGGTGGAGAAGTAGAGATGATGCGCCTCCCGGGGGATTCCCACGGGTATCGGCGCACCCTCGGGGTCCAGCTCCACGGTGGGCAGCGCCAGCACGGCTCCGGTGGTCCCCCTCACCGCCCGATGCACTGCGGTGATCGGAGGGGGCTTCACCACCACCGCTCCCGGAGGCATCGTCTCGACGGCCAGGACCAGGAGCGAGACACCCACCAGCCAGCGCCGGATGCCGGGGCGGACCTGGGCCAGGGCGACTCCCGACACCAGGGCCATCCCCAGATACACCAGGATGGCAAAGCGAGCCGGGACCCGCAGGAGACCGCCGGGAACCAGGTCGAAGAGCAGGCCGGTGGGAAGCCGGGCCCCCTCCGGATTCGCCCCAAAGCGCGGGCCCAGGCTCACGAGGAACCCCGCCAGCGCGATTGCGGTGAACAGACCCACGGCCTCCACCCATGCCGGGCCTTTCCCCTCCCGGCGGCGAGCCCGCAAGAGCGCTACGGATGCCCCCACCAATCCGGCGAGGAAGCCAACCGGGAGCCAGAACCCGGGAAAGAGCGTCTTCTCCCACCACCCGTTCTCATCTCGGAATCTCTCTCGCATCGCGTGAGCCAGACTGCCTTCCGGGGGGTCCAACCCTCCCGGTACGAGATAGGAAGCCGGGGTGGCGGAGAAGAAGATCGCGCTCTCGATCCCATGGGCGTAGTCGGGATGGATCTTGCGGACCGCCACGTAGGGCAAGAGAGCGGGAAGCGAGATCACCAGCCCCAACACGACTCCGGCCACCGCCGGACCGACCACCCTCAGAGACTTCCGCCGAAGCCGCGCCAGCTCCCACAGCCCCCATACCCCCACCGCCGCCAGCGTGATCACCGCCCCGGTAAGCGAGACCCAGAACTGAAGGGCGACAGCCAGCCCCACCAGCACTCCCACTTTTCGCGATGGGCCTCGTCGTAGCCGGAGGAGCAGGAGGAGGAGGGGGGCGGTCATGTAGACCCCGACAACTTGAACGTGACCGATGGCGGCGATCCGGTAGGGGGCCATCCCGTAGGCGATCCCCGCCACCAGGGCCGGCCCGCGCCGCCCGGTCAGGTCAAGTACCAGCAGGTAGACCCCGAAGGCGCCGAGAGCGTAGGAGGCCAGGGTGGCCACATTCATCGTGAGGAGAGCATTGCCGGTGGTCCAAAAGATCGGAGCCACCATGGCCGACTGCCCCAACAGGTGCTCCGCGTAGGCCAGCGTGAAGTGTTCGGGGAAGAACATGTTGGCGTGGAACACCGCGAGCGCATGCGCGCCCAGCGCATGCGCGCCCCAACCGAAGATCCAGGCGGTGAGCAGGGGATCGCCCAGGTCCCCGGCCACCCCGCTTCCCAGATACCTGGAAAACGGCCAGGTGGAATAGACGGCCACGGCCACAAAGAAGGCAAAGACCGGCGCCTCCACCAGGAGGTTGCGGGCACGGCGGGCGCGGTGGGGGGGATCGGGACTCGTCCTTGCCTCGGAACGCTCGAGCTCGGCGGCTTCCGGCGCGTGGGTCCGGGCGGGCAGGGGCAGTCGCTTCACCCG
Organism: Actinomycetota bacterium; assembly: GCA_050693695.1. GTDB lineage: Bacteria > Actinomycetota > CADDZG01 > JAHWKV01 > JAOPZY01 > JBOGWM01. Next base: position 4,979 of record JBOGWM010000085.1, on the reverse strand, counting down.
AGCCGGATCAACGGAGCACGAGAGGGAGCTCCGGCCTCATTGAGCAGGAAGAGCATGTAGAAGCCGGGGGGCGCCACGTTGCCGCTCAAGGGCCCCGCCACGGTGAGGGTCCCGGCGGAGCGGGCGACGATCTCCAGACCCACGTACCGCTGGTCGTGGTTGAAGGAGTGGGTGACCGCCCCGCATCGGATAAACGCGGCTGAGACCACGGAGGCGGCATCCGGAGTATCGACGTTGAAGTTGGCCCCCCAGGTGACCTCTCCCGGCACCCCGGTGATCACCGGCCGGGGCCCATTGAACAGGTACGGGGGGCTGAATACCTCGACCCGGTGCTCGGGACGGTGGAAGGGGTGGGGGTTGAACTCCCCGTCCGTGCCGGCCGTGAGCACCCGACCGTCGGGGAGGAGCAGCGCGCTGGAGTGGTACAGGCGTGGGATTCGCATGGGACAGAGGATCCTCCAGCTATTCGTGGCCGGATCGTAGACCTCGGCGTTGTAAACGGGCAAGGTCCCGTTGTCGGCCTTCCCCTTGTGGCTGCCGTTCATCACCAGCACGGTGGCGTCGGGCAGGAGCACCGCGTCGGGCATGACCCGCTGCGCCGACATGGGGGGGGCCGCCTGCCAAGCGGGGGAGGGGTCCCCCAGGTCCAGGATCTCGCAGGTCGCGGTGGCGGGGGTCTCCGCGTCGGGTGGGATCCCTCCCCCTCCGAACAGCATCACCCGAGGCCGATAGATGGGGCTGGCGGAGGGGAGCAGGGGCAGGAGCACCGACGTCCCCTGGACGTTGTAGGTACGGGGCTCGCCTCGAAGCGCACGGAGCCGGGTCGGCTCGAAGCTCGCCGTCGCGGTATTGAAGAAGCCAGTGAGGTTATTGCCATGGATCAGCAGCCGACCGTCCGGCAGGAGATAGACGAAGGGATAGAGAGAGTACGGGGCCATCTCTTCCAGGATGGGCGCCGGCTGGGGGGGCGAGAGGGTTTGTGAGGCAGGGTCGAAGACCTGCCAGGTGGCGTTCAGATCCCTGATGCCGGCCTGGGCACCGCCGTCGCTACCGGAGAGGATGAAGACCCGCCCGTCGGCCAGGACGGTGAGCGTGGGATACCAGCGTCCCCTCGGCATCTCGCCCACCTTGTGCCAGAAGCCACCCGCCTCGCTGTCGGGGGTGAAGACCTGGACGTTCTTCGGGTTCCCGGGAAACGGCTCATGTCCGCCGACCGCCAGGACCCGTCCATCGGGGAGGACGGCCTGTCCTCCGCAGAAGGGATTGAGGGGGTGGATGAAAGGCCTCTTCTCGATCAGGGTCTCGGGGTCGAGAACGGCGCAGTCGCCCTCTCTCTGACCCGGGCTGTCCTCCTTGTACGTGTAGAAGAGGACCCCGCCATTGCGAAGGAGGACGGTGTGGACCCCCACCACGCTCGAGGAGTGGGGCACCCGCCACTCTCCCTGGGTGGAGGGATCGCAGATCATCTCGGGGCAGACCGGGTCGCTCGGTCCCTGCCAGCCGGCCTCGTCGCGGAAGTAGGTCACCGTCCGGCTGCCGAGGCGGGCCGTCGCCACCAGATTGCCCGGAGGCGGGCCGAAGGTGCTCTGCAGGAGGGAGACCTCATCGACATCCCCGCTGCCGAAGAAGACCGAACCCTGCCAGGCAAGCTCGGGGGAGTCGTTGTCACGCCAGATGTACCCGAGGCCGCCGGAGGTGAGCCCCACCACCACCGCGAAGTGTCCCTTGATCCCGTTCCTGGCCTGGATGAACCCCGGGCGCCCCCGGGGGATGGCGTCCGGGAAGGCGGGCAGGAAGGTGGGACCGCTCCAGGCGAAGGGAGGGATCGATTCCCGAAAGAAGTGAACCAGCGCCCGCGTGCCTCCCGAAACCACGGTGGCGACCACCTCGAGGTTGCCGGGTCCGGGTCCGAAGTTGCTCTGGATGAGCGCCGCCCCCTCCATCTGGCCGATCCCGGTCCCGAAGATGCTGGGATTCCATGGGCGCTCATCCTCGTGGCGTCCACCATGGCCGTTACCCCCGGGAGCGTGATCCACGTCGTTGTTTCGCCAGAAGTGGGCCAGCCCTCCCGAGGCCAGGGGGACCACCACCTCGAAGTCTCCCTTGACCCCGAGCCGGCCCTGGATGAGGGCGGGGTTGCCGGAGACCCCGGCGCCGAAGAAGGCCGTGGGGCCAAACCACTCGTAGGGGGCGACGTCCTTCCTCCAGTAGTGCGCTAGCCGATCCCCCACACGTACCACCACCTCGAGGTGGCCGAGCCCGGGTGAGCCGAGGTTGCTCTGGATCAACGAGACCGCCGCGACCTCGCCGGCCCCGAAAGGGGCTTGCGACTGCCAGGGAAAGCCCGGGGCGTCGTTGTCGCGCCAGCAGTGGATCGCTCCCCCGAGTTGACTGGGATAGACCAGCTCGAAGCTGCCCTGGTTTCCGGAAGGGCTTTGAATCATGAACCCGCTGTTGGTCCTCGGACTCGGAACGCCCATCTCATCTCCTTCTCTCGAGGCTGATCGGCGCCGGCTCCTCACCCGAGGCTCTCCAAAGATGCGGTGCCCGTCACGGGGAACCGCGCCGGGCGGCGCCGCTTCTCGTGTGAAGCCTATTGGCTCGGGAGCGAGAATGTAAGCTTTCCCACTTTTCCCTTTGGCCCGACTCCGTGCAGGCAACGGTTGCAAACCCGACCCGCTCTCGCGCATCGGGCCGTAGCGCGCGAAGGTCCGAGACGTCGTCCCACCACCCGCCGGCGCCGCGAAAGCTGGAGATCGGGCTGGTGCCGGCCGAGTTGCCGAAGCCGCCGAGGACGAGGAGGCGCCCCTGCGAATCCATGATGGATGCTGAATTGGCTCAATCTGGGGTTCTCCCGCGGTACGATATCTTCAAGCGAAAAACATTGTATGGGTGTCGGGGCCGGCCATCCACGGTCGGGATTGCCCAGAATCGGGAGGCAAGTTTCATGCTCACCATCGCTGCGATCAGAGCCCGTCGTCGGGGAACAATAGCTGGCCTGGGCCTCACCGTTCTCAGCGCGGTGGTTCTACCTTCGGGCCTCTCCGGCCCGGCCCAAGCCCAAGCCACGGTTACCATCAAGACCGTGACGTCCGGAAAGTGCCTGGCCGACAACGGTCCCTATCCGGCGGTTATCGGCACGTGCGAGGGGTCCGATCAGGAGAAATGGATCGTGGAGTCCAGCCCCACCACCATCAAGAACGTGGCGACCGGAAAGTGCCTGTCCCATCATAACAACAGCTCCCACAGCGCTAACAGCTCCCACAGGGGCGACAGCTCCGACGGCGACCAGAGTTCCGACGGCAAAGACACGGTGGGTATCGGCACGTGCGAGGGGTCCGATAACGAGAGATGGACCACAGGCTGAACCTGGGCGGACAGCGCCTCGGGAGCCAGCGGGTGGGAATCCTGCCCATCGTCAACGCTTACCTCGACCGCCTGACCCCGTGCCTTCACCACGCAGCGGATGTCGCGTTTTCCTGGCAGCAACCTGCGGCCGAGAGCGCCAGCCCGGCCACCGGCAGCCTCACCATCCATCAACTGGAGCGAGCGGCGCTCCTGGAGCAAGCCTTCGCGCAGCGGTAGGTTCCTGATCTCACTTATTCCTTCCTCGAGGACTGCCTCCCAGGCCCCGATCTATCCAGGTCCGAACTTTCGGCCACGACCTCACTGACCCTTGCAGCTCCAGATTTTCTTTTCAGTAGGATCTGGGTCGCACCCTGTATTTCAGGGAGACGATCATCTTCCGACATAGCCTCAAGTCCGGCTCTCTCGGCTAGGACACCGATCTCCCAACTATCCACACCACGTTGAAAGGTATCTCTTGCTTCGCTCGAAAGAAAGCCGTCATTGTACTCTTGCCATCCTGCCTGAGCCGCCGCTCGCCTGATTTCTGCGCTCGATCTCGTGACCACCAATAGACGACCATTGCTCGTAAGAAAGCGTTCTGCGTCTCTCAGAGCCTTTAGACGCTCCCACGGATTGGGCAAGACGTTGAGAACGAATGCCGAGACGACCAGATCGAACTGATGGTGTGGCCGTTGGTCATATCCGAAGGTTGGATGAGGATCGTAGCCAGTTGCTTGTAGGCCCATGCGAGCATAGTACTCGACATCTGCTCCGCGGCCACAGCCATGATCGAGAATTCTTTCGGGTCTCAGCCGAGGCACCAAATGCTTTACTACAAGCCTAGCAACAGCGGATTCTCGAGTGCGTGCCATGGCTGTCTTGTGCGATGACTGACCGCGCGTGCTTGGATGAGTTCCAGAATGTGTGTCGACATCTCGCCAAGAAAAGAGTTTTCCCGTGAATTGCGCTCTGTGCTCGATGGACAACGGTAAGTCCACGAACAAGGCCGAGTGATCGGTAAAAGGATGAGGTCCAGTGCGCGTAGAGTGGTCGTACTTTACGGATGACCATCGACGATAATAATCAGATATCAGACAAAGATCGCACCGGAACTCCGACAGCTGATTACCCAGACGTCGGACAATCGAATACTCTGGAGTGGAGGACCGAGTCGAGTCAATGAGACGAGCCTCTGCGAGCAAGGTGTGGAATGGAACTCTATCCGTGTTGCAATTAAAGTGGCTCGGGAGAGAGTTCACCACTCCATCGTTGGGTTCCGGGGCCAAATTGAAGTCACCTAGAATCAACGCTGGGCGATCGTCTTCAGTCCGTAGCACGTCCAGGAGGCTTCTAAGTTCTTGGGCTCTTTCAGCTCGGGAATACGGACTGAGGTAAACGTTGTAGAGAGCTACATAGCCTGCTTTGAGCCGCTGCACTGAGGCCGCGGCTTGATCGACATCGGGAGGCTCCAGAGTCTCGCTGATCCACGCGAAGACGCAAGAATTTCCACCTATAGGCACAAATCCTTCGAGATCCGGGGGTGTCTTGATCGAATGGGCCCACGGCTCCTGAACGAGGAAAAGATCAGGCTGATTCTCAATTAGCCAACGTTGAACAAGCGATCGCCTTCG
>JBOGWM010000084.1:0-15933 GCA_050693695.1 Actinomycetota bacterium | reverse complement strand
CTTTCCTCGCTCCGCTCGGGCTGCTACTCCCCCGGCCCCCCTGGGCACCGTGAGGCTGAGGAGATGGATCGTCGCGGGATCCTTGGCGGCGCTCGCGACAACCCCTCAAGCAAGAAGCCTCGCAAAGGCGGTCCTCGTGCTCTCCGAGGTTCTCCCGTCTCCGGCGCGTCCCTTCCCGGCCATCACCCGAGACCCCGTGGTCACCAGAATTCAGCTCCTTCTCGGCCCCGCCGATCTGTACGAACCCAAGAAGGGAACGGCTCCGGGGATCGTGCTCGTCCACGGGGCCAACCCCGGGGGCATCGACGATCCGCGCGTGCGGAGAATGGCCTCCGCCTTCGCCAGGGCCCACCGCAGCGTCCTTGCCCCGGCCCTCACCCTGGCGCAGCGTCGCCTCGACCGCGACGACACCGCCCGTATTCGGAAAGCCATCCGCTACCTGGCCGACCGTACCGACCGGCCGGTCGTGGTGGTGGCCTTCTCCTACGGCGCCGCCTATACCCTGGTCGCGCTGGAGCAGGAGCCCGGTCTCCAGCGCAGCGTGGCGGCCCTCGCCACCATCGGCACCTACTTCGACCTCGCCCACTTGATCGAGGGCGTGACGACCGGGCAGGTCTGTATCGACGGGGTTTACCATGAGTGGCGACCCCCCGAAGGAGCCCGCGAGCAGGCCGCTCTCATCCTCTCGACGTTTCTATCCGAGCCCGACCGGGAGAGCTTTCTCCTCGCCTACCGCATCCGCAACTCCCAGGGTCTCTCCGATGAGGCGCTCGCGATGTATCACCTGCTGATCAACCAGGACCCAAGGCGCACCCCCGAGCTGGTGGATAGGTTGTCCATGCCGCTGCGCGACCTTTTCTTCGAGCTGTCGCCCGCGCAACGAATCGAGCGGATCCGGATCCCCGTCTACGCTCTCCACAGCCGGGTGGATCCGGCGGCCCCTCCGGTCGAATCCTCCGAGCTGGTCAAGGCCGTCGGACGCCGGGCTCCGGCGCGCCTTACCGTCGTCGGCTCCCTTCGCCATGTCACTCCCATCGGCACTATCGCCGGCCGCCTCCGGGACGGGCCAGCCCTGGTCGCCCTCGCCGCAGCCATCCTCCGGATCCAGGAGCCCTGGCTTCCGGCGACTGCTTCCCGGCCTAACCGAGCCTAACCGGTTCTAAGCCGCACCTGCGGCCTTCTGAAGACCACGGCAGAGAAGCGTTTGATCGCCGAGGCGCCGCCAGAGCGCTCGCTCCAGCCCGGCGATCGGGTAGAGGTTCTGAGGCGCTCGGGGATCCTTGTGGCTGGCGGAGGCGAAGCGGGGAAGCGTGGCGGCGACGGTATCGGCGAGTCGGACGGCCCGGGCCAACTCAGTATCCGCGGAAGCCTCGCAGCGCACCACTCCGGCCCAGGAATGCCCGCGTCCCCCCGGCAGACGGAGGTACCAGGAATACAGCGGACTCCGTGAGCTCGGCATGAGAAAGAGCGGGGTGCGCTCGCCGGGATGAAGGTGAGCGATCACCCCCGCGGCCGGCTCCGGAAGATAAGAACGGTCGTGCGATTTCACGTAGCCGACCGCGGCCGGCACGTTCTGGCGCCCAGCCAAGCGGCCATCGACCACCACCAGATCCGCCTCCTCGGCTAAAGCCAGGGACACCTCAAGCTCTCCCATCCGCTGTTGGAGGGCGAACGTCAATTTCTCGGGAGAATCACACGCGGGACGCCGCAGTGGATAGACGGCGTGGCGGCAACGAATGGCCTCGGCCTGGCTGAACGAGGTGAAAAGGCCCCGCTCCACTTTCGCCGCGACCACCTCGGCACGCCCGTCGCAGAGGACCGCTCCCGCGCCGTAGGAGGCGCAGATGCCCAGAGAGGAAGAAGCGTCCTCTCCCTCGATCCACACCATGGCGTCCACCCTCCGGACCCCATCCGTGAAGAGGATCCGCTCGGGCAGTGAGGTGGCGGGTGGGGGAGCCAGCGGCTCCCATCGTGAGAGGGGTCGCTCAACGTCCGGGTCCACGCCCGCCTCCGTGGGTTCGAGCACCTCCTCTTCCAGCGACGACCCGTACTCGGGGGCCCAGGCTTCAACCGCGAATCTCATTGCAGCACTTTCTCGATCGTCGAGGTTCGGGCATCCTTGCGTACCCGGAACTGAAGCGGGACTCGGTCTGCGAGCTCCCGAACATGCGTCACAATTCCCACCATCCGACCTCTGGCCGCGAGGCTGTCCACCGCTGTAGCCACCACCTCCAGGGCATCGGTGTCCAGCGTTCCGAAGCCCTCGTCAAGGAAAATCGCTTCCAGGCGGGCGCTGCCCTCGGTGGCCAGCTCCGTCAACTCCTCCGAAAGAGCCAGAGCTAAAGAGAGGGAGGCGATGAACGTCTCCCCGCCCGAGAGGGTTCTGGCCGAGCGTGTTTCATCCAGGTTGTAGTGATCGACGACGAAGAAGTTCCCCATCTCATCGACATCGAGAGAGTATTGACCCAGGGAGAGCTCGCGCATGATCTGGTTCGCCCCCCCCACCAGACGCTCGAGAGCCTCCCTGACGAGCCATTTCTCGAAGCCGGCGGCGGAGAGATGGTGGCTAACGCTGCGGGACAGCTCCCACTCGAGCCGCTGCTCGGCGAGTCTACGGCGCAACTCTTCGGCATCCGCAAGGCCCTTTTCAACGCTTCTCAGCTCTGCCCGCGCCTCGCTGAGGGCCGCGAGCGCACTCTCGGCCAGATCCCGGCCCTCCACGGGCACCCGGCACTGTAGGCACCACCCCCTCAAGGTCTCGATCAACTCGTCCCAGCGCCCGCGAGCGGCCAGCGCGGCGCCCTCGGCGTCCATGACTCGCCTCATCTGGCGGTCCGCCTCCCCCACGGCCCAGAAGGCAAGCTGGATCCAGTCCTCTGCCAGATCTCGTCTCGCCGCCGCAGGGGGGATGAGCGCAGCAAGCTTGTCACGGGCCGCCTCGAAGATCAGGCGGGAGGCCCGCTCGTCTTCCCTGAGGCCTTGGAGCTCACGCCGAGCCCGGTCGGTCTCTCCTCTCGCTCGCCGCTCCTGCTCCCGAGCTGTCTCGACGGCCGCCTCGGCCCGATCGAGTTCGGCGAGCGCGGCGGTGACCAACTCCACCTGGGGGTGGCTCGCCAGCTGCGCGTCCAACTCCCGGATCTGTCCCGTCAGGGTCTTGAGCCCTTCGGCCGCGCGCAGCCGCTTCTCGCCCGCCCGATCCAGCTCCCGTTTCGCGACCTCCGCTGCCGCCCGCCCAGCCTCGGCCTCGAGCCTTGCCTGCTCGAGATCCGAGGCCGGCTTGTCGCGGGGAAGCTCGCGGACGACCTGGAGACAGACCGGGCAGGGACCACCCGGGACCAGAGCGCGGGCCAGATGGGACGCGAGATGCCTCTGCTTCGCCGCGTCGTGTCGGGCAAGGAGCTCGAGAGCCGCCTGCTCGGCCTTCGACCAGGCCATGCGGGCCCTCCCCTCCCCCTGTTCGGCACCTGACAGCGAAATCCGCCCCCCAATAGCCCTCTCCGCCAGATCCGCCCGCCGACGATGTCCGATCAGAGCGACCGCGAGCGGGTCTCGATCGGGCAGGGATCGCCGAGCTGCCATGGCGGCCGCCACGTGCCGTTCGGCTTCCAGCGCGCCTTCCTCGGCCTCCGCAAGCTTCTTTTCCGCATGGCCGATCCGCTCCGCCAGAGCCAGGACCCCTTCCGGCACTCTCAGCGCGCCGAGCTGGTCTGCCCACCTTCGAGCCAGGGACACCTGCTCCTCGAGGCGGGCGATCTCTGCCTTCAACGCGACCCGCGTCGGAGTCGCCTCCCCCAGGCGTCGATACAGGTCGCCGAGGTCCTCGACGCGCGCCCGAGCGTCTCGGAGAGTCTCGGGGGTGGCGAAGCCGAGGTCCTCGTCCAGGCGCCGTTCCCCCAGGGCGATCTCCTCTCTCAACCGCGAGACGGCCAGGTTGGCCGACTGCCGCATCCGCTCATAGACGCCGAGATTGAGAAGTCTCACCAAGAGCTCCTGGCGAGCCGAGGGTTCGTCATGAAGGAAACGGGCAAATTGCCCCTGGGGCAGGACCACGCACTTAGTGAAGTGCCCGAAGGTGAGCCCGATGAGACGCGTGACCTCCGCCGTCACCTCCGTTGCGGTCCCCGCGAGGACCTCTCCCCCGCGTTCCAGGCGAGCCTCCCGGGTGGAGGCCCCCTTACCGTTGGCGGCTCGGCGCGCTACCCGCACCGCGGTGTACGTGTCGCCGTTGACCGAGAAATCCAGGCGTACCCGCGCCTCGAGCTGGCCCTGGGTGATGACCGGATGCACCAGCCGCTCGTCGTCGTAGCGTGGGACCGAGCCGTAGAGGGCGAAGCAGATGGCGTCGATGATCGTCGACTTGCCCGACCCGGTGGGACCGACCAGGGCGAAGTAGTCGGCATCGGCAAAGTCGATGACGCTAACGTCGCGAAAGCTCGTGAAGCCCGAGAGCTCAAGCCGGCTGGGTCTCATGGGCCTCCTCGTAGAGCCGGCCGAACAGGGCCAGCATCCGCTCGTCCCGGATCCCTTTCGCCTCGAGATAGCGGGCAAACAGCTCCTGCGGCGAGGTGGCCGGGCAGGCTCGAGGCGGCGCTCCAGGCTTCCTCTGGGAGTCCCGATCAGGAATGATCTGGACCGCGTGGGGAAAGAGCTCCCGGACGGCGTCGGCCAGCCCGGCCCGAGAGGGCTCGGTGACCTTGACCCGTAAGTAGTCAGCACCGGTTCGCCCGGCCATCTTCGCAAGCTCCTCCAGCGTGCCGGAGAGGGTCTGCAGGTTCCTCCCGGAGCGGAGGGGGACCTCCCGCACCTCCGCCGGGGTCCCGGCGCGAGCCTCGACCACCAGGACGCACTTGTCCTGGTGGGACTCCGAAAAGTCAAGCTGCAGGGGCGACCCACAGTAGTGGATCGGGCAGGCTCCGGCGATTGCCTGCGCCTTGTGAAGATGCCCCAGGGCGACATAGTGAGCGCTCGAGGGAAAGACGCTGGAGTGGACGCAATAGTCGAAAACTGTCTGAGCGGTCCGCTCCCCTCCGCCAAGCTGGCCGCCGAGGATGGTCACGTGCCCCAGCACCACGTTCACCGTCTCCTCCGAGAAGTCGGCGGTGAGAACCGCGATGATCCGGCCCACCCGCTCCGCATATTGTCCGGCAAGCTCGGCCCCGTTCGAGCTCATGAGCTGGTCCGCCTTGACCACGTACCGCTGGGAGAGCCACGGAAGGAGGGCCAGGCGGACTGTCTCCCCGGACCGAGTGCGGATCTCGCGGCAGGCCTGAGGGCCGACGGAAGCCACGATGGTGACGCCGGCCAGGGCGAACAAGGGCGCCACAGCCCCGAATCGCCGCTCGTTGTCGTGGTTGCCGGGGATGACCACGACGCCAGCGCTGTCTCCGAGATCCAACAACGTCCGATAGACGAGGCGCTCTGACTCGGGAGCGGGGGCCGCACCGTCGAAGAGGTCTCCCGCCACCAGGACAACATCCACCGCCTCCGTGCGGGCGATCTCCACGATCTCGGCCGCAACGGCCTCGTGCTCGGCGAGCCGGCTGTGGCCCTGGATCGAACGCCCGACGTGCCAGTCGCCGGTGTGGAGGATCTTCACCACGTGGGCAGCCCCTCGAAGGGATCTTCGGAAGCCTCGGCATGGGATGGGTGAGCCAGGGCCTCCCCCGGCCGGGTGGCCCAAGCAGGGAAGGGGAACTCGAGGGTGAGGGGGAGGGGGATCTCGGGCTGTGACAGCATCATGGTTCCCGGCTTCATGATGGTCGCCCGGTCCCGCAGCGGTCCTCGCAGAAACCCGTACTCGCTCCGCTCCGCTTCCGCCGGATCGAGCCGGCCGACCACCCGAATCGAGCATTGCCCGACGACGCGCTCCTCCACCTCGCTGGCGGTCTGCTCGGCTCCGATGAGAATGATGCCGAGCGAGCGACCGCGCTCCGCCACATCGAGGAGGATCTCCTTGATAGGGCTCGCGCCCTGGCGAGGAGCGTACTTGTTGAGCTCGTCCAAGACGACGAAGAGCAGCGGACGGGCCTGGCCGGAGCGCTCCTTTTCCTCGAAGCTCCGGCGCAGCGTGACGCCGACCACGAACCTCTTCGCCCGGTCGGGAAGGTTGTGGAGGTCCACCACCGTTACCTGGCGAACGAGGCGGACCTGATGGTGCTGGGCGTTCGGCACATCCGCGCGCACCAGCCGATCCAGCGATCGGACCGACCCGTAGAGCCGGCGGACGAAGGCGTTCACCGTCCCGAGCCCCACCGAGGGGCCGGCCCAGGCGCTACGGTGGTCTTCGTCGAGGACCTTGTCGGTGATCAGCTCCACCAGCGCCCGGAAGGTGCGGACCTCGGTCCCGTCGATCCTGACGCCGCCCTCCCCGAGGGGATCGGCATTCTTGAGGCGCGCGGTCACGTTGTGGACCACCATGGTGTACTGCTGGCGGTCGTCCTCGGCATCGGCGAACAGGAACGGCAAGAGCTCATCCCTACAGAACTCCTCGATCGTCCAGAAGAATGAGGTCACCCCCTGGGCCCGCTGTGCCACGTCCGGAGCGGCGTTGCGCTCACCGAGACGTGGCGGGGCGTAGATCGCGATGCTGGCAAAGGGCGCCGCCTCGAGCCCCAGACGCTTGTAACGGGCCTCGTCGTCGGAGCTTAGCGCGGCATTCGGGTAGTCGAGGAAGAGGAGGTCTTCCCCTTTGACGTTGAAGATAAGGGCCTTGGTGTTGAGCGCTTCGGCCCCCAGGACCCCGGAGTTGAACAGGCCGTAGAGCAGGAACGTGGCATAGGTGGTCTTCGTCGCCACCCCCGAGATACCGCTGATGTTGACATGCGCCCCCCGGGTCCCGTCGAGGAAGTCGAGATTGACGAAGAGCGGCTCGTCGTCGCGGGTGAGCCCGGCCGGGAGCCTTCTTTCCATCCGGTCGAAGAAGAGGGCCCGATCCCGCTCCTTGCCCGCCGCCTTGCGGACCTCGGCCCCGGGAAGCGGGGGAATGAAGATCTCTGGCTCCACCCGGGTGACCGTCACCTGGGCAACCTCACACATCTCGGCGGGAAGCACGCCTTCTTCGATGAGAAAGACGTCGCTGTCGAATCGAGCTCCCTCGTGACGAGCCCGGATTTGAGACACCACTCCCGAGATCTGTACCGATTCCCGGCCCAGAAGGGCTCGCTCGCAAACCACGACATCATCGAGCTGGAGGATCTGCCCCGGACCGAGCGCCACCCAGAACTCAAGAGGCGTGGAGGCCTCGGTGCCCACCACCAGCCCCACCGGATTGCTCGTCTGGGATTCCATGCTTCGGATGCTACTGACCGGGGGTGACGTTCCGAAGGGTTTAGGCCGAGATTTCTTCGCGAGGCGCAATGCGCAGAGACGGGTATCATCGAAAGAGCGCGAAAAAATGGAGGAAGCGATGAGGCCCATCTGGAAAGGTGCGATCACCTTTGGGCTGATCACGATCCCGGTGCGCATGTTCAGCGCGATCGAGGAAAAGAGCCTCAGGTTCCATCAGCTCCACAACGAAGACTACGGACGTATTCGCTACAAGCGGGTATGCACCACCTGCGGGAAGGAGGTTGCCTGGGAAGAGATCGCGAAGGGCTACGAATACGAGAAGGACCGCTACGTTGTCTTCAGTGAAGAGGAGCTGGAACGGATCCCGGGGGACGCCATCCGGGCCATCGATGTCATCTCCTTCGTCCCGCTCGAGGAGATCGATCCCATCTACTTTCAGCGGCCCTACTACCTCACGCCGGAGCCGACCGGCCTCAAGGCGTATCGACTGCTCGCCCGGGCCCTCTCGGAATCGGGACGAATCGGCATCGCCAAGGTGGTCCTTCGAGAAAGGGAATATCTGGCGACGCTGCGATTCACCGGCGAGGTCCTCGTGCTGGAGACGATGAACTGGCCGGATGAGATCCGGGCTCCCGCATTCGAGGAGCTGGAAAAGAGGGTGGACGTTCGCCCTCAAGAGCTCAAGATGGCGAAGAGCCTGATCGGGAATCTGAGCGACCATTTCGAGCCCGACCGCTTCATCGATACTCACCGGCTCCGTCTCGAAGAAGCCATGCGCGCGAAGATCGAAGGAGAGGAGGTGGCGGTGACCGCACCACGGGAGCCGACTGCCGTCATGGACCTGATGGAGGCGCTACGAGCGAGCGTCGAGGCCACCAAGGCCCGCAGTCAGCAAGAGCGGGAGAAGGCCGTAACGAAGACCTAGCGAGAGCTATCTCCACCGCGACGCAGGGCCTTGAAAAAAAGGGATTGCAGATGCAACGGACGCATTAAAGGTGCTTCAGCGATGCATGAAGAAGAGGGGTTGGTCCACAAGAAGGCAGGCGCGGACTTTTCACATCTCGAAGGATGGGATACGTTTGTGGCGCCAGACCACGATTGGGCGAGCACCGGCAATGCTTTGAGATCCAGCCGGCTCAAGTCGCGAAAAAATAATTGTAAAACATGACTGAACCCCTTGTCGAGCACTTCGCGTTCCGAATAAGCTTCCGATCACCCGACAACTCACCAAGATATTTCCAGAATTCCAATGGTTAAAGAGATCACTTTCTATCTCGAACCGGGTGCATCCGCCGCCGATGATTGGCGTCAACGTGCCGCCTGTCGCGAGATCCCCGATCCCGATATCTTCTTCCCCATCGGGACGACCGGTCCAGCGCTGGAGCAGGTGGAAGCCGCCAAGACAATCTGCCTTGCATGTGAGGTCCGCGAGACTTGCCTGGCATGGGCCCTGGAGACCGGTCAGGATACCGGCGTCTGGGGCGGCCTTTCAGAAGAGGAACGCAGGGACCTGCTACGGATGCGTCGCCGTCCCTCGCTCGTCTAAAGGGCGAAGACTGGTCGGCCGCCGAACAGGCAGGTCGAGGGTGATACGCGTCCCGGAATCCGAGCCAATCCGGATCGCCCCGCCGAGCTCCGTCTCCACGAGAGCACGCACGATCTGGAGGCCAAGCCCGGCATCCTCCATGCTGAAGCCGGGAGGCAGTCCACGGCCGTTATCCTCGACACTGAGGCGCACCCGGCCGGCTTCCCGGCCCATCCGAACCGCCACCCACCCCCCGGTTGATCCGAAGGCATGCTCGACCGCATTCTGGAGCAACTCGACCAGCGCGACCGCTAGAGGGGTAGCGATGTCCGCAGGGAGATCCCCCGGCTCGCCCTCGAAGCTCAGCTGCAGCTTCCGGTCGGGATGCGTCAACCCATCCGCGACCATCCGCACCAGCCGCCGTCCCACCTTTGCGAACTCCACGGTCTCTTGGGTGTCGTGGGCGAGGGTCTCGTGGACGACGGCGATCGCAGCGATCCTGCGAACCGCTTCCTCGAGCTGCGCCCTGGCCTCGGAAGAAGCCAGGCGCCGGGCTTGAATCCGGAGCAGGCTGGCGATGGTCTGGAGATTATTCTTCACGCGGTGGTGGATCTCCTGGATCACCGCGTCCTTGCGCTCGAGCATTCGCTCCCGGCGTCGAAGCTCGGTGACATCCCGCAGCAGCACCATGCCTCCCACGACGTGGCGATCCGGGCCCTGAAGGAATGGGATCGCCTGCTGCAGAACCACCGTAGTCCCGACCTGGATCTCCCCCTCGGCGGGAACCCCGAGCTGAAGAGCCGCTCGGGCGGGAGAGGCCTCAACCCCGATCTCTCCCAGCCGCTCCCCCACCACGCTCGAGAGGACTCCGAGGCGACGGTACGCCGAGGCGGCGTTGGGACTGGCATAGAGCACTCGGCCCTCCTGGTCGATCCGGAGAAACCCATCGCCCACTCGGGGTGCAGTCTCGGGATCAAAGCTCTCCTCGAAGGGAAAGGTCCCCTCCTGGACCATGAGCGTCAAGGCCGCGGCACACTCCAGATAGCTATGCTCGAGCCGGCCAGGACGGCGGGACAAGAGCGGAGACCCCTCCTTGGTCATCACCGCGATCACCCGGCCCCCGAAGAGGACCGGTGTCGCTTCCATCCGGATCTGGACGCCGTCGATCAGGAGAGGGTGCTCTCGCCGCCAGCTTCGCCCCTCAGCGAGCGCCCGGTCGATGATCGGCAACTCTTCGGGGCGGACCACCTTGCCGAACACGTCCTCGGGATGCAGCGTCTGAGCGGTCACCGGTCGTATCTGGCCCACGCAGAGGAAGC
Organism: Actinomycetota bacterium; assembly: GCA_050693695.1. Taxonomy (GTDB): domain Bacteria; phylum Actinomycetota; class CADDZG01; order JAHWKV01; family JAOPZY01; genus JBOGWM01. The sequence goes on along the minus strand of JBOGWM010000084.1, from coordinate 5,802 downwards.
CCTGGCCGCGTCGCAGCGGACACCACAAGAGCAGGTCGGCAAACGAGAGATCAGCGATCAAGGGCCAGGCCGCTAGAAGGCGGTGCAGCTTCTCGACTTGTAAGTCACTGAGATCAGTTTGCTCTCTGACCAGCTCGGCCAGGGTCGACACGGCCCCTCCCTCGCGTTGGCGCCCGCCAAAGGTGAGCTCATATCCTTAACTATTGGGCACCCATAGAATATGTGAGGCGCCGGCGCCTCCGGCTATTTGGCCGGCTGTCCCGATATCCTGGCCTCGATGACCCTCGCCCTGGTACCCCTTCTGCTGGGATTTCTCTCGGGACTGGCCCATGGAGGCAAGCTCGACAACGTAGCCAGGACCCGATTCCGGCTCCCATGGCTCGTCTTCTCGGGGCTGGGCCTCCAGATCGGGGGGGAGATCGTCGCTCTTTTTTATCCGGCGTACCGGGAGGGGGGCCGGGGGGCGGTCACCCTGGGGCTCTCGTACCTGCTGGTGACCGCCTTCGTGATCTGCAACCGCCGCCTCCCCGGTGCGAAGCTGATCGCCATCGGCTTGGCGCTCAACCTGGCGGTCATCCTTTCCAATCAGGGGATGCCCGTATCCCTTCGAGCCGCTCAGGCCGCGAGAATCGAAGTCGACGGGTACCTCCAGAGCGCGCTGAAGCACCGGCTCATGGGACCCGATACTCGGCTATGGTTCCTGGGAGACCTCATCCCCGTTCCGGGCATCCACAAGATCATCAGCATCGGAGATGTGATCCTGGGGGCGGGGATCTTCACCTTGATGGACGCCCTGGTGCGGTACCGGCCGAAGCGACTGCGTTCAGGTTCTTGTTGATCCGCCCATTGCGGCCTCGCTCTCGAGGGATGCCCGGATGCGTTCGATGAGGGGGAGGGGAGCGGCCTGCCCTCCGCAGCGGCGGCGGATAAACTCCTTGAAGTAGCGCTCCACCTCATGTCTTCCCAGGCATCCGACACAGGCCTCGAAATGGGCCTGGAGCTCGGCGCAGCGCTCAGGTGCAAGCTCGCCGTCGATGAGCTGGTAGAGCTCATCCAGAAGTTTCTCGCAGTCCGTCTCGCTCAATCCTCACCATCCTCTGTGACCAGACCCCGCGTCATCGCTAAATTCCACAACGTCTTTTGAAGGGCCTTCCTTCCCCGATGCAGTCGGGACATGACGGTTCCAATCGGCACGCCGACCATATCCGCGATCTCCCGGTACGCGAACCCCTCCACATCCGCCAGCAAGACCGCCACCCGGAACGCCTCGGGTAAGTTCGACAACGCCTGCGTGACCTCCTCATCCACCAGGCTCTCCAGGACCACCGCCTCTGCGGAGCGAGCGATCTCGGGTTCGGCAAAGCCGAGACTGCGATACAGATCGAACTCTCCCGTATCTTCGGTGGAGACGATGACCGGCTCCCGTTGACGCTGGCGATAGCCGGTGATGAAGAGATTAGTCAGGATCTTGAAGAGCCACGCCTTGAGATTGGTGCCCGGCTCGAATCGGTCCCAGGCCCGGAAGGCCCGAAGGTAGGTCTCCTGAACGAGGTCCTCGGCGTCGGCCCGGTTGCGGGTCATGCGCAGGGCCGCGCCGTAGAGCGGACCGGCGAAGACGAGGGCATCCGCCTCGAAACGCTGCAAGTCGGGAAGGGAAATCGCCTGCGCCTTCGCGAGACCCGTGTCCTTGCTCACATTCCGATCTCCCCAAGCGGTCTCGTGGAAGCATACAACCGCCCTTTCGCGAAGCTATCCTCAGAAATGCTCCTACGCACGCGGGGAACGAGATATAAGAGGAGTCCAGATGCAGAGATCGAAGCAGCCGGCAGGGACCCCGAATTGGTTGTACGCGCTCATCGTGGGCTCGCTGGCTCTCTACCTCCTCGTGGGAGTTGTCGCCTGGACGATCATGATCTTCCTGGGTATCCGCATGCCCGATGGCTTCGCGGCGATCCTGGCCACCATCGCCGGAGGGCTCATCGGCATCCTCACGCCCTCAGCCGTCTCGCAAGCCGGAGGAGGCGAAGACCAGGCAAAGACTTCAGCACCAGACCGGACGCTACCCTGACGCAGGGGACTCGGGTTTCTTTCTTGGCGATCTCGAGGTGAACCAGGCGATGGCAAAGCTGAAGATGGTGGCGAGGGCCGCGGTCCCCGAAGCCACTTCGGTCTCCGTCAGATCGAGCTGATTGCCCCACACATGGTTGACCATAGTTGCAACGATGGTTGCCACGGCTGCCCCGGGGCCGGCGGCCCCCACCTGGCTTGAAGCGGTTATCCGTGGGTCGTTCTTCGCCGTCCCCAAGTAATCCTACCCCTTGCGAAGCGGGTCGCTGATCAAGTAACCGAAGACGAAGCTGAGGATGGTTGCGGTGGCTCCCGTCAGGGAAGCCACCTCGCCCGTTGATAATCCTCCGAAGAACCGAGGCATCGCAATCCCCACGATGATCGATATCGCGGACCCCAGGGCGGCGGCTCCCACCTTCGGCGAGAGAGTCGTGCTCGCCAGCGATCTCGAAGAGGCACGCGATGCTTCGGCTGTCTCGCCAGACTCCGGCCCAGCTACCGTATCCACGACCCGGAGTCTAGCGCCAAGAGACAACAGGACACCAATGTACAAGCCGGAAATCTAAGCTCAGCGATTTTCGTGCCCGATTCCTGGTTGCGAGGATGGGATTTGAACCCACGACCTTCGGGTTATGAGGGCGACGAGCACCTCTTTCCAGGGTGCGAACACGTGCGTCCATGTCCTAACTGAGTGGGAGTTGAGGACTTCGTGTCTCGGTGGATCCGCCGTCTGGTCATCTGGTCTCGGAGCATCTGTTAGCGATTTGTGAGCGTCGGTAGCGCCTCTAGCTAGAGGATCCTGCCCAGACTAGTTCGGCAGGTTGCCTCTCCGGGCAGGCCCTAGTTGCGTGAAACGCTCTCGACATGAGGTTTATTGTCTGCCTGACCATCAAGAAACGCCGGAACTTCAAGGGAGAGGCATTCTTTGTGAGAGCCGACGGCTGCGAACTGCGCATGACCGTGGACAAGGGTGAGGGCGTGTTCGCTACCCGCCATTTCCGTGTTGGCGAGACGGTAATGGTCGGCGTCATCGAGCGACGACTTGCAAAGAACACTGCTCATGCCTCCCAGGTGAGCCGTTCCGAGTTCGTGCTGCTGGGTGGTATGGGGCCGAAGGTCAATCACTCGTGTGATCCAAACTGCGGCGTCCGGCTGAACGAATCGGGAGCATATGATCTCATGGCTCGCCGGATCATCACGCCGGGAGATGAGATTACGTTCGACTATGCCATGCGGAACTACTCGATTGAAAATTTCCCGAGTCGCTGCCGTTGTGGGTCAGAGATATGCCGTGGCTCCGTGACCGGTTGGAAAGACCTTCCCGACGAACGAAAAGTGGCCTACCGAGGGTTGATCGCCCCATACCTGCTAGAGATTGATCGGTAGATGAGGGACCAAGCTTCCGCCTCGGCGCCTTGATACTGAATACTGGATACTGGTCGGGTCGGGGGAGGCGGCAGACCACCGGTCCGCTACCTCCGCCCACCCTTCCGAACCGCCCATACCGTTTCCCAGTAAGCGGCTCTCACCGGAGTAAGCCGGAGGTTGTCATCCGCACCCAGGTTCGGCCGTCTACGTTCGACAGCTACCGGCGTAACATTCAGCTTCACGTGCTGCCGAACCTGGGTGGCGTCAAGCTTCAGCTACTGGGACCTGAGCACCTCGATCACTTGTACGAATCGCTGCTCAGAACCTGATCTTCGGCGAGAAGCGTTAGCAGACGGTTTGCAGAAGGACAGAAACCGGAGCGGTGAGGTAGCTAGATGTGTGCAGATTCGTTGCGAGGGTGGGATTTGAACCCACGACCTTCGGGTTATGAGCCCGACGAGCTACCAGACTGCTCCACCTCGCGGCCCTAGCTTAGCACGCCCGCAGGCCGGGACGACGCTCTCTAGCGCGGCCCGCTGGGGGATGGGGACGGAGAGAGCCTCTCCTCGTTTGCCGTCCGCTGAAGAGCTTCTTTCAGGGCCCGGAGCTCCTGGCCGAACGTGGCGAAGTCACCTCGCCTCAGCGCCTCTTCCGCAGCCTCCAGATGGCGGAGGGCCTCGCCGCTCGTCTTCCGGGAGGGGTCGGACGGCAACTGTGGAACACCGGGAGAAACCGCCCCTCCTCCGCCTACCAGCCGGCTGAGGGCCTCGTCCAGCGTGCCTCCCAAGACGATTCGGTCGGAGGCGGCGAGGATGACGAAGGTCAGCTCGGGAATGGCATTCGTCTCCCCCTGCACGAAGATGGGCTGCACATACAGGACGGACTCATCGATCGGCGTGACCAGGAGATCGCCGAAGACCACCGTCGAGCCCTCCCGGCCGAGCAGGGTCCTCGCCTGGGAGAATTCTCGGAAAGCGTTGATCCGGGCATGCACCTGGCCCACGCCATCCACCTGGGTCCCCTTGGGGAAGCGGAAGTCGAACAGCGCTCCGTAGTCCTCCGGCCCGGATTTAGCCGCGATCCACGAGGTCATGTTCCGCTTCCCTCTCGGGTTCATGGGCAGGATCAGGACGTACTCTTCCTTCTCCGCACCGGGCAGGCGCATCAGGACGTAGTAGGGCTGGGTCTCCTGGCTCTGCTCCACAGCCGCGACGGCATCGGTCACATTCGGGTCAGGAGGGATGACCCAGGCGTCCTCGTTCGTGAAGAAGTCGGTCGGATCGGTCATGTGGTAGCGCTGATAGACGGAAGTTTGGACCCGAAAGAGGTCCTCCGGATACCTGACGTGCTCCCGAATCGCCTGCGGCATGGCAGAAGCCGGGCGAAAGAGCTTGGGGAAGGCATGCTGCCAGGAGCGAACGATGGGATCGGTGGCGTCCCATACATAGAAGGTGACCGTGCCATCGTAGGCATCCACGGTGGCCTTCACCGAGTTCCGCACGTAATTGTGAATGCCGTCGATGCCAACCAGGTTCTGGCGGGTGGTGCGCGCCCCGAAGTTGATCCGCTCGGAATACGGGTACATCGAAGAAACCGTGTAGGCGTCCGCGACCCACACCACCCTGCCCTCCGCGATCACGGGATAGGGGTCGGTGTCGAAGCGCAGGAATGGCGCTGCCTTGCCGAGACGCTCCTGGATCTGGCGGTAGTAGAGAATCTTGGAGTCGGGCTCGATCAGCCCGGAGACGACCAGGTTGATGTTGCGGAACCGCCAGGCAAAGGCCAGGCGCCGAACGATCCCCGAGGCCCCTACGCCCCCCTTGCCCATATATCGGGTGAACTGGTTGCCATCCTGGCGGCCGAAATCCAGCTCCTTCTGCTTGGTTCTGACCAGGGAATAGACACCGGGAAGGGCCTCTCCGAAATAGATCCCCGGCTGGCTGAGCTCGAGGACCGAGGTCTTGGAGCTGGGCGGGATATCCTGGACGAAGAATACGGGCTCCCCCTCCGGGTCCGCCTGGTTGGTGGGACTCACCACGGACCCATATCCATGGGTGTAGAACAGATGCATGTTCTGCCAGTTTTGAGTTTCGACCAGGTTCACAGTGTCCATCTCCCGCAGCGAGAGCATCACCTGGCGCAGGCGCCCATCGATGGTATAGCGATCGACGTCCACGTCCTGGAACTGGTAATAGGGGCGGATCTCCTGCAACGTCTGGTAGGCGGTCTTCAAGGTCTTGGGGTTCCACAGGCGGATGTTGTCCACCGTTCCCGGGTTGTTCTCCAACGCCTCCCGGCTGATCGAGCCCGTGCCCGGATACTCCCGGACCTCGATCCCACCCACCCCATACGCCGTCCGAGTGGCCT
>JBOGWM010000083.1:0-3940 GCA_050693695.1 Actinomycetota bacterium | reverse complement strand
GCGGTGCTCCGCTGAGGGATAGCCCTTGTTGGATTCAAAGCGGTAGCCGGGATACAGCTTCCCCAGCCCCCCCATCAGCCGGTCCCGGGCCACCTTGGCCACCACCGATGCCGCAGCGATCGAGACCGACTCGCAATCTCCTCGCACCACCATCCTCGCCCGTTCCCCCAGGAAGTTCCACTTGCCGTCCACCAAGAAGATATCGGGGACCACGGCCAGGGCCTCGACCGCCCGGACGGCCGCCCTCCGGATGGCCTCCGACAGGCCGAGCTCGTCGATCTCGCGCGGCCAGGAGTACCCGATCGACCAGGCCAGGCCCCGCTCCCGAACTCGAGCCGCCAGCCACTCCCTGCGAGCCGCTGAGACGAGCTTGGAGTCCCTGACCTTGTAGAGACGCCGGTCGGGACGAAGGACCACCGCCCCCACCGCCACGGGTCCGGCCCAAGCACCCACCCCGACCTCGTCGATCCCCCCGACGAGGCCCGCCCCCTGGTCGAACAACGCCCTCTCGTGGTGGGTGCCCGGAACCCGGCGAGTGCGCGCGAGACGCCCGGCGCTGAGGTAGGTGCGGGTGCGATACGTGGCCTTGTATGCCATGGCAGCGATAGAGATTATGCTTCCTCGGCCTCCGATCGGCCGGAATAGGGGCCGGGGTGGCTCGCGCCGAAGAGTCAGGAACCGGTCAGTAAGTGCACGCGCCCCGGCGGCCAGATCAAGACGAAGGCCTTCCCGACGATCCGGGACTTCCTGATGGCCCCGAAGACCCGGGAGTCCTGCGAGTTGCCCCGGTTGTCCCCCATCACGAATATCGAGCCCGGCGGAACCTTGAAGGGACCGAAGTCGGGTATCGGTTTCTTGTCAAAGAGATAGGGCTCGCTGGAGCGCTGGTCGTTCACGTGGACCGCCCCCTCCTTCACCTGGATGGTGTCGCCTCCCACCGCGATCACCCGCTTGATGAAGTCCCGTTCGGAAGACCGCAGCCCCAGGCCTGCGGCCACGGACTTCAGGACCCTTCGGAGAAGGTTCGGGTCGGGCGCCGGGACCGGGCCTTCGGTTGGAGATACGAAGACCACCACGTCCCCCCGCTCGGGACCGCCCAGCCGGTAGGAGAACTTCGATACCAGCACCCGGTCACCGATATCGAGGGTGGGCTGCATCGATTGGGAGGGGATGAAAAAAGCCTGCACGATGAAGGTCTTGATCAGAAGGGCGATTCCGAAAGCCACCAGCACCAGAAGCGGCAACTCTCTCAACAAACCGAGGAAGCCGCTCTTTTTCTCCTCCGAGGTCCGCGGGAGGACCTCTCCTCCGGGAGGGCTGGTTCGCATGGAACCCTAGACCCTTTTCTCTTTCACCTTCGCGGCCCGGCCGACTCGAGAGCGCAGGTAGTAAAGCTTGGCCCGGCGCACGTCTCCGCGGGAGGCGATCTCGATCTTGGCGATCATGGGCGACTGGACCGGGAGCGTTCGCTCCACCCCCACTCCGAAGGAGATCTTGCGGACAGTGAAGGTCTCACGTGGACCGCCTCCCTGGCGCCTGATCACGATCCCCTGGAACACCTGGATGCGCTCCCGGCCGCCCTCAATCACCCGGACGTGCACCTTGACGGTATCTCCCGAGCGGAACTCCGGCAGGTCATCGCGCAGCTTCGGCCGCAAGAGGGCGTCGGTCTTTTCCACTCCTTCTCCTTGAAAGCGCAGGACTGCGAAGCCTGGAGCAATCGGATCGCACGAAGACGGACAACCGGCTCCGGACCGGTGGGTCGATGATAGCAGAGCGCGGGCTCATGCCCTCGATCTACGCTTCTCGGTCCGGCCGGCTCGGGGAAGGCGGGGATACCTCCGCCTGCCAACGCTGTATCAGGAGACGCTCCTCGGCAGAGAGATCGACCAGATCGAGAAGATCCGGGCGTAGCTCGAGGGTCCGTCGCAGGGCCGCCTCCCGGCGCCAGCGGGCAATGCGGCCGTGGTCCCCCGAGACCAGAACCTCCGGGACGGCCAGCCCCCGATACACCGCCGGGCGAGTGTACTGGGGATACTCCAGCAGCCCGTGCGCAAAGGACTCCTGCTCGAGGGACTCGGGGTTGCCCAGGAGGCCGGGAACCAGTCGCGCCACAGCCTCGATCACCACCAGGGCGGCCAGCTCCCCTCCGGCGAGGACGAAGCTCCCGATAGACACCTCCTGCGCCCCGACGATGGGGCGTACCCGGTCATCCACGCCCTCATACCGGCCGCAGACGAGGACGACCTGGGACTGGCCCGCCAGGTCGGCGGCGAGGCGGTGGTCAAAGGGGCGCCCGGCCGCGGACAGCAGAACCACCCGCCCATCGTTGCGGCGGATCTCCTCCACGGCATCCACGATCGGGCCCGGCGTCATGACCATCCCCGCCCCTCCCCCATAGGGAGCATCGTCCACCGCGCGCTGTCCCCCCTCCGCCCAGTTCCTCAGATCGTGGACCTCGACCCGGATCAGCCCGCTCCGGAGGCTGCGGCCCAGTAGGCTCGCCCGCAACGGAGAGTCGAAGATCTCCGGAAAGATGGTGACGACGTCGAACCGAATGGTCATGAAGGATCGGGGAACAGCCCAACGGGAGGATCGACGGTCACTCGCCCAGCCCCGAGATCGACGCGGGTGACGATGTCTCTGACCGCGGGAAGCAGCACCGGGTCCCGAGAAGTATCGACCTCCCAGAGATCCTGGTCCGGGCGTGAGATCACTCCGGCGATCCTGCCCAACCGCCGGCCCCCGGTATCGATCACCTCGAGCCCGACCAGTTCATGGCGCCAGAAGGTGTCTTGGCCGAGCGGGGGCAGCTCCTGCACCCGGGCAAAGATCTTGAGGCCGGCAAGGCGCTGCGCCTGACCGCGATCCTCCACGGCTTCGAAGGTCACGAGCAGGCTCCCCCGGTGGGGGCGAGCCGCCGTCACCGTGGCCGGATGGGATCGATCGGGACCCTCGCCCACGAGAAGTTGCGAGCCCGGGGCGAAGCGCTCGGGATTCTCGGAGTGCGACTCGACCACCAGCTCGCCGCGCACGCCATGGGCCCTGCGAACCTCGCCTACCAGAAGATAGAGGTCAGTCGATGATCTCCACGAGCGCGTTGCGATCCTCCTTGGCCGCCGCCGCCTTCACAATCGTCCGGATGGCCCGCGCCAGGCGACCGCCTCGTCCGATCACCCTGCCGACATCCTCGGGGTGCACGAGGAGGTCGTAGGCCACCGTGTGACCCTCGAGCGACTCCTCGACCCGCACCTCATCGGGATGCTCGACCACCCAGGAGACGAGGTACTCCAGCGTCTCTCGGGACCCCATCAGGACCGCCGCGCCCCCCGAGCAATCACGGGCCGCTCGCTGCGGAAGCGCTGGAGCACGCCGGAGATCTCCATCAGCTTCGTCACCGGGTCGGTGGGCCGGGCACCCTTGCGGAGCCACTCAAGGGCGCGCTCGGAGTCGATCTCCAGGGTGGAGGGGCTGGTCCGGGGGTCGTAGCGGCCGATGCTATCGAGCACCCGGCCATCACGGGGAGCGCGGGAATCCGCCACCACCACCCGATAGGTGGGCTGGGCCTTCTTACCCAGGCGCTTCAACCTGATCTTCACCATGGTGGGGAGTCTAGCAGAGGAAGCCGTCAGCACTCCTCGCATATGCCTGAAGGAAGATAGAGCATCCCGAACGTCACCATAACGACAGGCAGATGCACTCAGATAGTCGTCGCTCTTGCAAAAGCGTTCGGCTGAGTAGCTACAGACAGGATAGGAGAAGGTTGGATGCTCTCCGCCGCATCCAACGCATCTCTTATGTCTCTCTGTATGTTGACCGATGCCTTCGGGAGCGCGTGGATCAGCGCCAGTACTCCTGCTTCTCGGCCCAGGCTGACGAAATCTTCGACGGTACCCTCAAGAGGTACGAACGTGAGAACTTCCTCGAGGGATTCCTGAAC
>JBOGWM010000082.1:0-7491 GCA_050693695.1 Actinomycetota bacterium | reverse complement strand
GGGCTACGCACATTTCCCGACGAGGTTGGGGTTTAAAGCGGCGGCCCGGTCCGCCGATACATGAGCTAGGAATTTGGCAGGCACTCGTGAGGAGCGGTGACCCGATGGTGATTATCAAGACCACCTGCCCCCGTTGTGGAGAGGTCGATCTCACTGCGGAGCAGATTGCGCTTCAAGTGTCCCTGGCGGGGGAGGCCAGCAGTTATTCCTTCAACTGCCCGGTCTGCGTGAAGAAGGTCCGCAAGCCCGCCGACACCCGCGTCATTCAACTCTTGATCTCTGGAGGCGTGAAGCCGGAGGTGTCGAATGGCTCCCCGCCGGAGGCGACCGTACCTCGCTTGCCGCATCCCGCCCTCACCTACGACGACCTGCTGGACTTCCACCAGCAACTGAGCTCCGCGGATACCGTGGAGGCGCTCTTTCGCAACCCGAGCCGGTAGTATCCCCGTCCCTCCGGGAAAAGACCCCGCCGGCCAGAGCTCGCTGCCATGCTCAGCTCCTCCGGGCGCGGGCCACAACTCGCCGGACCCCCCAGTAGAATGAAGCGGTGAGCTCTCTATGAACCTGGGTCCCGGTGAGATCATGGTGATCGCCCTGGCGGCCTTGTTGATCTTCGGTCCCCGGCGTCTACCCGAGATCGCGCGCACTGCGGGCCGGGCCGTGCAGGAGTTCCGCAGGGCCACGCGAGATCTGACCAGCGATCTCCGGATGGAGATCGACGAGACGCCCGATCTTGAGAGCACCTGGCGGCGCCCGGAGATCTCCCGGCGCCTGGAGAGCTTCCAGCGCCCGGAAGACACCCCGCCCTCGCCTCCCCCCGAGGAGCCGCGTCCTGGCCCTCGCGCCTGAACCCGATCCCGGTCCACTCATGTCTCCCAAGGACGGGGACGCCGGGATGACCCTGATCGAGCATCTGGAGGAGCTTCGGGCCCGCATCTTCAAGAGCATCGTCGCGATAGCGGTCGGCGCCGTGGCCGCCTGGTTCCTCTACGACCACATCCTGGCCCTGATGGTGAGTCCGCTCAAGAAGCTTCCGGTCGCCGAGCAGTTGATCTCCCGGGGCAAGCTGATCTTCACCTCTCCCCCGGAGGCATTCTTCATCCGTCTAAAGATCGTGAGCTTCGCCGGGCTGGTCCTCGCGCTCCCCGTCATCTTGTGGGAGGTCTGGCGATTCGTGGCCCCCGGTCTCTACGCCCAGGAGAAGCGCTATGCTCTGCCATTTGTCGGATCCTCGCTCGCGCTCTTCGCCGGCGGGGTGGCGCTCTCCTTGATCAGCCTGCCCAAGGCGCTGGAGTTCCTCACCGCCTTCGCCGGCACGGACCTCGTCCTGGTCCCCAAGGCCTCGGAATACCTGTCGTTCATCCTGCTCATGATCGTGGCCTTCGGTGTCGCTTTCGAGTTCCCCTTGGCTCTCCTGGCGCTCACGCTGGTGGGGGTTCTCTCGAGCGCCAAGCTGCGGCAGGGTAGGAAGATCGCCTGGATCCTGGTCCTCGTGGTCGCCGCGGTCATCACTCCCACGCAGGATCCCATCACCATGACAATCCTCGCAGTCCCGATGGCCCTCCTGTACGAAGCGACTATCGTCGCGACTCGACTCCTCAAGCGGTGAGCTCGGTCAGGTCGAGACGTTCACGTCCCTGACTGAGTGAAGAAGGGTACGAAGAGGCAAATGAAAGTGCCCTTAAAGACCAATAGATCCGCGGTCTCTCGACGCAGCCGCTCCTGACACGGCAGGATTGCGGTCAAGCAGGCGGAGACCAAGCATGTCCCGGACCAAAGTTCCCAGCCCTCACGGGTTCGGCCGCGACGGAGGTCGTCCCAGTGAGATCATTCCTGCTCCGCCTCGCCGAGTGAGCGTCGATCCCTCGGGACTGTTAGCGCTCCAGCGCTTGATCGGCAATCGCGCGGTCACCGCCCTAATTCAGTCTGGCGACATCGGGCATCTGGGTGTGCAGCGGGCCGTCCCCGCGCCGCCGGGGCCGGCCGGATCGGATGTCTCGTCAGGCCAGGGCGTCGAACTAGCCCTCCCGCCTGAGGTGCGCGACCCCGAAGGCTCCTTCGAACAGAGGCCGGTCACCTCAATTGAGGTGACCGCGCAGGCCCAGGTGACTAAGCTGGACAACGCTCTTCAGTAGGCCGAGGAGGAACTGAGCAACACAGCAATCGCCAACAAGGTATTCCTTCGGGCTTCCTTTACCACCCAGGAACAGGCCATCAGCCGTTCCTTCAGCTCTTTTGAGCAGGGAGTCATCAAGCACGCAGCCACTGAACAGGCCAGCGCCCGGGCGGCGACCAGCCGCACGGCGACGACGATACGGGGACAGGCCCGTGAGGCGATCGCTGCCGGCCAACGCGAAGTAACTGGGCTCGAGACGGCCTCGACCGCGGTCGGCGACCAGCAAGCGCGTCGGGCGACGACCGAAGCGTCGGCACGGGTGGACAAGGCGCGGCCGGGGGTCGGCGGGGGCTCCGAAGAGGAGATCCGCCAGGGTAAGGACAAGATAGCCAAGTCCGTATCAGGGAAGGCCCGCACAGAGCTGGCGCGGGCGGCCGATCAGACCACCACCCAGGTGAGATCCGGAGTTGGGCAGCTTCGTAGTGGCTTATATGGCCCGGCCCGGGAGGGGGTCGCCACCAAGGTGGGCGCAGCAGCCGACCAAGCTGACAGGGTGCTTAAGCAAGGTCTCGGGACCGCCACCCGGGCCATCGGCGATCTGACCCACAAGGCTAAAAAGTCTGCCGGGAAAGCCCGCCAAACCGTGGTGAAGGGCCTACGCGCAGCGCGCCAGGGGGCCATCAAGAACCTCGACCAATGGGCCACTTCGGGGAGGCAGCGGCTTCATGCCGTGGCCAGCCAGTACCGGCAGGCGATTACTGCCAGCGCACGGCACTTCTCGATGGGAGCGGCGAGCAGCCTGGCACCTGCCGCTGAGGTGGCTGGGGTCCAACAAGAGGTGGACGACGCGCTGCAGGGCGGTACGGAAGGTGCCGTGACCGGTCTGCTCGAGACCACCGGAGGTCTCCGGGAAGGTATGGCTCAGCTCGCCGCTCAGCATGCCGGCGCGGTGAGCAGCGCCCGGGAGGCTGCCCAGCAGGGAGTCTCGCAAGTAAAGACTGTCACCCAGGCCGCCCAGCGGCGTACGGGCGCGGGTTTCCTCTCAACACTGCAGACGACGGCATCGCAGGCGACAGCCGAGCTCACCGGCGCGCCGTCCCGCGTGGCCGGTGGGCTAGCGCCTCAGCATCAGACCGGGGTCGGCGGCTTGGCAAAGACCGTCGACCAAGCAGGTACCCAGCAGGATCGCTGGACCGCGGATGCGCGGACGCGGGGCGAGAGGGGCGCCTCCCGACTGGATTCCGAAGCATCGCGGCTCGCCGGCCAAGCCGGACAACAGGAGCAAGCGCCGGTCCAGAGGCTGTTCGGATTCCTGGGGCGCCTACGAAACTGGCTGCGCGACAAGCTCGGCGATGTCTTGGGCGGCATCATATCGGGAATCATCCAGGCGCTCCCCGCTATCGCCATCGCCGTGGGGCTGCTCCTCGCAGGCCCGGTCGGGTGGGGAGTGCTGGCTGGTCTTGTGATCGTCGGCGCCGGATTGGGGATCTACTCCCGCTTCCAGGAGTACAAGGCCGACCACGGCGGCAAGGGACCGAGCTTCTGGGAAGGCGTAGGCCTTGTGGGACTGGGCATCGCCGATCTCACCGGTATTCCCTACATTGTCGAAGCCAGCGTCGGTCGACGCGCCTTCGCTCCTGAGCGCATGAGCACATTCGAGAGGTGGGAGCGGGGCACCCAGGGTGTGATCTTCCTCGGGCTCATCGCAGCCGGAGGGGCGAAAAAGCTGTTGGGCAAGGGCCCTAAGCCCGAGGTTCCCCTCGGCGAGCAACCAAAGGTACCCGGGGAGGTCAAGCCTTCAGAGGTCAAGCCTTCAGAGGTCAAGCCCGCTGAGGGGGAGCCCGCCGGCCCCGCTCCCCAGACGCGCGAACTTGGCCTGCGACCTGAGGCCGTGCGGGCCATCGAGAGGATCGAGAACATCAAAGCCGATCCGGTCGGTGACATCAACAGCGTCGGGAACAAGAACCATTACGGTGCTGCGAGGCGGGAGGCGGGAGGCGAGGTGGTGGCCCGTCGCCCGGACGGTCGGCCATACTCGCACATCAGCGATCTTCAGCAGGGGTGCGACGGGCTTTTCAATGCTAAAGAGGCGCTGGCGCGAGAGGTGGCAAACCCGCCCGATACTATGACCGAGCGTGGACTGGACGTGCTGCTTGCCCGCGCGCGAGAGGTGGACATCCTGATCAACCGGCTGGCGGGTTTCCTGAACCAAATCGGCCACGGCAAGTTCCCCCCATACCACCAATGGCCGCCGGGGTCTTGAGTGGGGAGGCTCCGATATGATCGTCTCGTGGAGCAGGACTCCTACATGGAGCTGACGGCGCTTCGGTCTCGGTGGGAGACGGAGCGAGGCCGCGCCATCCTTCCGCAACTCATCGACGCTTTAGTCTCGGGAGATCCGTGGACCTCTCTTATTCAGAGTCTCCCCGGCTCCTCGGATGTTCAGGATCGCCTCGATCTCCGCGGAGCTCCGTTGGCCCGCCTGGACCTTCGCCGGGCGCGGCTGCAGGGGGCTAACCTCGAATTCGCGGACCTGTCAGAGGCCAATCTTGAAGGCGCTGATCTGCATGGAGCGACCGCTCCCTATGTCAATCTCTCCAACGCCCGGCTGGCGGGCGCGGACCTGGAGGCCTGCTTTTTTCCTCGTGCCGTCCTGACCGGCGCCGACCTGCGGCATGTCCGCCTCGCGGGTGCGGTGTTGACCGGAGCCGACTTAGTCGGCGCGGTCTTCGATGGCGCCGACCTCACCAACGCCGGGTTATTCGGCGCCCGAACCGACGGAGCCTCATTTGCCGATGCTGTCCTGGAAGGAGTCAGGGTGGGTGAGTTCGCCCCAGGACCCGTACCTTCTCGGACAGAAGACGACCGTAACTCCTAAGTGAAATATGGGCGGGCACGGGCGCTCTCGAATTGAGGACAGAATACCGGGCTGCAAGGATGTCCATGAGATAGACTTTCCTCGAACCGGTCATGAGAACCAGCCAACGGAACCAAGCTTCGCGCCGGCCGGCCAAGGTCAAGGGGAGCCTTCCTTCCCCGGTGGTGGCCCCCCGGCGTCTCCATCGCGCCTGGCATCGCCGGCCCCCGGCCCTGGTCCTCGCAGGCTTGGTCTTGGCCGCCCTCCTCGGCTTCGGTGCCCAGAAGGGGTTCCAAGCACGGGCTCGGGACCGGGAACGTACCCAACAGCAGCGGGCGGTACGTTTGTACGAGCGGAACCTCGCCCTGATGCAGGCTCCCGTCAAGGCCATCTTCCAGGAGATGAACCGATCCCCGGAGGAGTTCAAGACGGCCAAGCTGACTCGGGAGCAGTTCAAGGCCCAGTCGGACACCTGGATGGAGGGATTCCAGAAGCTGTACCGGGAGCTCCAGCGCCGGGATGGTGAGGTGCCGGCTCATCTTCAGGAGACCAATGCGCTTTTCGCCCAGGGGGCGGTCCTCTATGTGGATGCTGCCAAGGCCTTCCAGAGCGCGGCGCTGGCCACCGAACCGGCGGTGCGCGACCTCGTCCTCGAGCAGGGCAAGACCCTTGTCTACCACGCCGGCGTCGTCTTCGGCAACGGTATTCGAGCCTTCGAGCGCCAGAAACGCCGGCTGGAGATGAGGGCGACAGAGCTCCGCTCCGTTCTCGACGGCCCGGTTCTGGTTCCGGAGGAGACAGTCCCCGCCCAGCCCGCGGTCCCGGGGGGGTAGTCTCCCCGAGCGAGGCATCGGCGCGATGCTTGTTCGAGCCTCTCCTGTTTGGCTGGGAGGAAGATGAGACAAGCTCAACCATCGGATGCAAGCGAGGGGGGGGCCGTGGGGTCGTTCGCCGCGAGCTATCCCTTCGCGTTCGACCCATTCCAGATTGAAGCTCTGGACGCCCTCGCACGGGGGGAGTCCGTGCTCGTCGCGGCCCCTACCGGCTCCGGCAAGACCGTCGTCGGCGAGTTTGCGGTGTGGCTGGCCCTGCAGGAGGGCCGCAAGGCCTTCTACACCACCCCGCTCAAGGCCCTCTCCAACCAGAAGTTCGGGGACTTCATCGCCCTCCACGGCGCTTCCCGGGTGGGGCTGCTGACCGGGGACAACTCGATCAACGCCCAGGCGCCGGTGGTGATCATGACCACCGAGGTCCTGCGCAACATGATCTACGAGCACTCCGAGCTGCTGACCGACCTGCGCTACGTCATCCTGGACGAGGTCCACTACCTTCAAGATCCCTACCGGGGAGCGGTGTGGGAGGAGGTGATCATCCATCTCCCTCGCGATGTGGTGATCGTCTCCCTCTCGGCCACCGTATCCAACGCCGAGGAGTTCGCGGGATGGATCCAGGGCCTGCGCGGGACCACGACGGCGGTGATCGAGGAGCGCCGCCCGATCCGTCTCGAGCTGCACTACCTCGTCGAGGGGGAGTTGCTCCCGATGTTTGTGAGCTCGGACGGGGGTCTCACTCCCAATCCCGAAGTGCGCCGGCTCGAATCCAGGCGCCTGTCGCTTCAGCGACGGCCCGGCCGAGGTGCGCCCAGCGGACGCGCACGGGCTCCCCGGCGCGGCCATAGAGCACGCGTGGCGCGCACGGAGGTGGTCGAGACGCTGGCCGCCGCCGACATGCTCCCGGCGATCTATTTCATCTTCTCCCGTCGGGGTTGCAGCGCGGCGGTGGCCCAGTGCATGCGCGAGGGCCTGGTGCTTACCGACGCCACCGAGCGGGCGCGCATCCGGGAGCTCGCCGAGATGCGGTGCTCCTATCTCGGAGACGAGGACCTGGAGGTCCTGGGATACCAGGAATGGGTCGAGGCTCTTGCCTGCGGGATCGCGGCCCACCACGCCGGACAGATCCCGGTGTTCAAGGAGACGGTGGAGGAGCTGTTCAAGGCGGGAGCGGTGAAGCTGGTCTTCGCCACCGAGACGTTGTCGTTGGGGATCAACATGCCCGCTCGCAGCGTGGTGATCGAGAGTCTCAGCAAGTTCACGGGCGAGCGACATGAGGTGCTCACGCCGGGCGAGTTCACCCAGCTCACCGGGCGAGCCGGGCGGCGGGGGATCGATACCCTCGGGCATGCGGTGGTCCTCCAGCAGACCGACCTCCCCTTTACCCAGATCGCGGGGCTCGCCTCCACGCGTACCTATTCCCTCGTATCGTCGTTTGAGCCTTCGTACAACATGGCCACCAACCTGGTTCGAAACTATCGATGGGAAGAGGCCGAGCACCTGCTGAACTCCTCCTTCGCCCAGTACCGGGTGGACAAGGAGGTCGTGATGCTGGAGGGAAGGATCGAGCAGAACGAGGCATACCTGGCTTCCTATCAGAAGAAGATGGCGTGCCATCTGGGAGACTTCGAGGAGTATTGGCGCTTGAAGGAGCGGCTGATGCGCCTGGAACGCTCCCTGGCGCGCTG
>JBOGWM010000081.1:0-9015 GCA_050693695.1 Actinomycetota bacterium | reverse complement strand
GTCCTTGGAGACCTTGGCGGCGCGCGGGCGCCAGTTGGTCTTCTCGAAGCGGATCGTGGCGTTCTTGGGAACCTCCATGAGGGCAAAGGCGCCGTCTTGGCCGGTCTTCGCCTCGAGGATCTCGGTGGTGACCGACACTTCCGCCAGGGGTTGATCGGTCCTCGCGTCGAGCACCTTCCCGCTCACCCGAGGCAACGTCTTGGAGCACGCTCCGCCGACCAGTAAAGCCAGGAGGAGGGCGGCCCCGCAGCGACGCGACATGGCGCGAGCATACGTGGTGGCGCTCGCCGGAGCTTCGCAGAGATTTCCCCCCGGTCCTTCGATCTGCTAACATCCTCCCGATTGAGGGCCGTTATTAAGGCTCGTTTGTTTTTAGGGGGGCGCTGATATGTCTGAGAAGCGCCTCGATATGTGATGCGATGATCCGCGTCGAGAACGTGAGCATGGTCTTCAAAGGTTCTACCGTCGCGCTCCGAGATGTCTCGACGGAGATCTCTCGGGGGGAGTTCGTGTTCCTCGTGGGGTCAACCGGCTCGGGAAAGACGACGCTCATCCGGCTGCTCTTGAAGGAAGAGGAGCCCAGCGAAGGCCGCATCTATATCGCCGGAAGGGACATCGCCAAGCTGCCTCGCTGGCGGATTCCCTACCTTCGGCGCAGCATCGGCTGCGTCTTTCAGGACTACAAACTGCTGCCGAACAAGACGGTCTACGAGAACGTGGCGTTCGCGCTCGAGGTTATCGGCCGGAGCCGGACCATGATCCGCCAGCGCGTCCCCGAGATGCTCGCGCTGGTGGGACTTGGGACCAAGACGGAGCGCTTCCCCGACGAGCTGTCGGGTGGGGAGCAGCAACGGGTCTCCATCGCCCGGGCCATGGTCAACCAGCCGCCGATCCTCCTCGCCGATGAGCCCACCGGCAACCTCGACCCCACCACGTCGATCGACATCATGAAGCTGCTCGGGCGTATCAACGCCAAAGGGACCACCGTCGTCATGGCGACCCATGATCACGCTGTCGTGGATCAATCCCGCAAGCGGGTCATCGAGCTCGACAACGGGAAGGTGGTGAGAGACCAGGTGCGGGGCGTGTACGGCTACGGGCTGGCCGGAGGGGAATGAACCTGCGTCTCGGATACTTCGCGGGAGAGACCGTCGCCAACCTGCGGCGAAACCTTCTTCTCACCCTGGCGGCGATCTCCACCGTGGCGGTGAGCCTGTTCCTGCTCGGGGGCATGATCGTGCTTGGCCATGTCATCCGCAACGTGGTCGGGCGCTGGGAGGGCAAGGTCGAGGTCACCGTCTTCTTGCAGGACGAGATCACCCAGGAGCAGAGCAAGGACCTCGGGGCGGCGATCGAGGCGATGTCGGAGGTGGAGAAGGTGTATTTCGTCTCCAAGGAGAGCGCCTACAAAGAGTACAGGCAGATGTTCGCCAGCTCCCCGGCGATCTACGAGAATGTGGACGCCAACGCCCTGCCCGCCTCCTTCCGGGTCAAGCTGCACGATCCGAACCGGGTCGAGGGGGTGCGCAGCCGCATCGAAGGCCGCCCCGGAGTGGACACGGTGACCTTCGGAGGCGATGTGGTGAAGAAGCTCCTTCGGATCAATGCCTTGCTGCGGACCATCTCGCTGGTCATGACCCTGATCCTTTTCGCCGCCGCCACGGTCCTGATCGCCAACACCATCAGGCTGGCCATCTACGCTCGCCGCAGGGAGGTCGGGATCATGAAGCTGGTCGGGGCGACGAACTGGTTCATCCGGGTCCCCTTCATCTTCGAGGGGATGGCCGAGGCGGCTCTGGGGGCCATCGCGGCCGGCGTGATCATCTTCGGGACCAAGCTCTTATGGCTGGACAGGCTGCAGCAGTTCCTCGTCTTCCTCCCGCTCAGCGTGGACGGTGACGTCGTCCGCAACATCGTCTTGCTGCTCCTCGTCCTGGGGCTGGCCATCGGCGCCCTCGGCTCGACGTTAGCCCTGCGGCGTTTCCTGGAAGTCTGACTGGTCAGCGGGCTGGACGGCGGGACTCCCAGCGCCGCCGCCTCCCCGCTGCTCGTTCCCCTGAGGGGCGCCTAATAGCGGCGATACCGGCCCCCGTAGAAGCTGAAGCCGCTCACGAGGAACAGGATGAGTGCGATGATCAACGCCCACTTCAGGCCCTCGATGAAGAGCCCGACTCCGCCAAACAGCAATGCCAGGACCAGAAGCAAGATGACCAGACCCATCTCATACTCCTTTCGTCTAGTACCGCTCGGGATGCTCGATCCGAGCGCAATCTCTGGTGGAGGTTTCCGCCAAATGGGCCTGACCAAACGTGGGGGGCGCTCCCGGTGACCAAGAAGAAGTCCAAGCGCAAGCCTGCGAGCAACGTGGTCGCCTCGAATCCCAAGGCGCGCCACGACTACGAGCTGCTCGAGACGATGGAGGCCGGCATCGTGCTCACCGGCAGCGAGGTCAAGTCGCTGCGGGCCGGCAGCGCTTCGTTGCGGGAATCCTTCGCGGTGGTCCGAGGCGGGGAGGTGCTTCTCTGTGGTATGCACATCGCGCCCTACCCCGAGGCCGGCTACGCCCAGCATGAGCCCGCGCGGACCCGCAAGCTTCTCCTCCACAGAGAAGAGATCCGCCGCCTGATCGGCAAGACGGCCGAGCGGGGGCTGACGCTCGTGCCGCTGCGGGTCTATTTCAGCCACGGGCTGGCCAAGGTGGAGATCGCCCTCGCACGGGGCAAGCGCCGCTATGACCGGCGGGAGGACCTCAAGGAGCGTGATGCCCGGATGCAGATCGACCGGGCGCTCAGCCGCCGGCGGTGAGGGCGACGAAGTCTTCAGAGCCCCGAGGATCGGAGCTACACTGGGGGAGTTGAAAACTGAATATCCAGGGGGCGAAATGGTTTCGAGGCCGGTCGTCGCATCTGGAGGAAGCGGGCCGAGGTCCAGGCACCTCGATAAACCGTCTGGGAACCTAAACGAAACGTCGCTGCATAAGCGATCTCCCGATCACTAGATAGGATCGGGCGTTCCACCCGGGAGGGCCTGCGGCCCGGGATGGGGCGTCGTGCAGCAGGCTGACCCCGAGCACCTCCGCTTGACGGGCGCCGGGGGACATCTCAGTCGAGCTGGGCGCCGGCGAGCCTGTCTGCAGCCACCGCCGGGCCGAGACCCACAAAGCAGGCTACGCCCGTAGACGCCTCCGATGGGAGCCGAGTCGACCCGGGTTCAACTCCCGGCGCCTCCACGTCCGCGAGAGGTCCTTGCCTCGATCTCGTCGACTGCCATCACAAAAAGATGCCAGAGACGAGGCTCAGATGACGTGGACAGCTCCGGCGAGGATACGCTCGCGCAGCTCTGGACGAAGCGCCGGTCAGCGGACAAGGTCCACGCTGCGTCCGAGATGCTCCTCCAGGTACTGATCCAGGCGGGCCAAGGTGAACAGTCCTGCCGGGAACTTGCTTCTTCGAGCTGGACGACTTAGCTTAAGGACTATGCCAAATGGAAGCTCGTCCTGTACAGGAAGTTGTGCCCCGCGTTTGAGGGAGGTTTTGGCGAACGTCATTCACGTTCCGCAGGGATCAGACGCATTGATGAGTTTCCAATCGTCGGTACCTGACCAGCGTTCAAACTCACGATATAAAAGATTGGCCTCTTCGTTTGGCAGGCTCTGCTGAACAAGCGTAATGACGGATGTCATACGTTTGCGAAGTTTTGCGAACTCAACATAAACCATCTTCTGCAAACACGCGTCCAGTGTGGAGGGTTGGGTGATGCGTGGGGAGAATACAGAGATGATTCTAAGCATACGTCCGAGCACGGTGTAGGCGGCCTCTTTGATGACTGACCGGGTCCGACGTATGGCGCTCCATGCCTCGCCCTCCAGGATCTTCTCCAGAGACTTAAGCGTGTAGTCGAGAGCAAAATTTCGGTCTACCCACAGTTGCGCCCATTCGCTGCAGCGGCCGATCCGCCAATCAGCAAAAGCAGCATCGTGTCGTCCCATTGAGGGACGAGGCGGGCCAGCTAAGCCAGCGTTTTGTACTTTCCTAGTGTAGGCAGCGCCTATGAGGCACTCCATCGAAACCAGCATATAGGAAATCGCTGTGTAGAACGGCTGACCCGTAGTGTGGTTAGCGACGAAGTCCGAGTCACGCACTCCATCCACGATCTCCTCTAGGCTGAGTGCTGGAGCATGTTTGAGAAGTAAATCCCTACGACCCTGGAAGGCATACGTTCCACGGAGCTCATTCTCGGTCATAAGATGGTCGAAGGTAATGTACGTGAATCTCGTTGGGATACCCAACGAGGACAATGTACGGATTGCTAGCGTATTCTGATCCGAGGTCGTCTCTTTATTGAACCGTTCCAGAATCGAATCCACGCCAGACTCCACGCCAAACAGACAGCGCCGCAATCCCCGGGCGTGAAGTGCGCGCCACATGGTTGCACGCTGTAGATGCCAGTCTCGGCCACGGTCGAGCCGGACCACCTGGTCGATACGGCAGCTCGTCTCCCAGCGAAACCCGTATTGGTGCAAAGTGTGCGCAACAGCGAGTGCACGAGGCACCGCATCGGTGTCCCGACCGATGAACTCTTCGTCTACAAGATAAATTGTCCGGGAGATATTCGGGTAGCGGCGGAAAATTTGATCTATCTCTGCCAAGATCCATGGCAATACGCCTGGCACAGCACCCGACCATTGCCCCTTGTGGGAGCGAGGGCAAAACGAGCAAAAATTCGTGCAACCACGGGACGATTCGAGCTGAGCAACGCCCTTGTAGCGAAATGTCGTATCAAGTAGGTCGAGTTCGGGGAAGATATCCGTCTGTAGTTGGTTAGCCACTCTCGGGGTACGACGGAGCTTGGGGCGGACGTCCTCTTTTCGAATGTCCTTGGCGTAGCCGAGGCCGCGGATCTGGTCGCGCCGAAGGTCACCATGCCAGTAAGCCAGCACATCCTGGATCGTGGGTTCCCCAGCACCGCGCGCGATTAACAGGTCGGGATAGAACTCTAGCAGAAGCTTCTCATTCCGAGCAGTCAGACTGCCACCCGCCACTACAAGTGGCGGTTCCTTCATTGTGGCCACGGTGCTGAGCAGACGGGCCATGAGATCATGCTGCCCAAAGGTCGCGGAGATGCCCAGGATATCAGGCTGCTGATCGATTACCGCCGCAATTATGTCGTCTCGTCGCGCCGAGCTGCATATCAATCAGGGAGACCTGTCCAAGCAAGGTCGCGCGGGCGGCACGTGCTACGTCACTGATTCCAAGAGGAAACCGGGGCAGCGGGAAGTACTCGGGGTGATAGAGCGCCACAAGCAACAGACGGGGGCGAGTCAGCCGATAAATCAGATCCTGGTCAAGCTCTGCGAGCGACAACCAAGAACTGGCGTCGTGAATGCGCAGATATGGTGTTGCCCAATAGGACCATATCCGAGTCCCATGGGGGTTACCGGACAAATCAACGGCCACCCAGTAACCATCATGCCGTTCGATCAGGATCAGGCGACGATCGAGGGTACCAGTTACGAACGCCTGTCCGACGTACCCTGTTAGGCGCTGGCTGATCTCAGCCTGGAGTTCAGCGGGCTTCGCGAGCGAAACAGAGCGCAGTGGATGAATCAGTGCTTCGGGTATGGGCGGGGCGGCCAATCGGAGTGCCGCCATGAGGCGATCATGGGGCGTCCTGAACAAGCCCTCATGTGCTAGGCCGGCCACCCTTGTCCCCCAACGTTAGCCGAGTCGGCGTTGGTGGCATCTACTTTACGTGCTGAACTGAAACTTGTCCATCTCCTCAAACGTTAGAACAGCTACCATTGCCGCATGATCGCTCAAGCCGTTCAAGCGAGCCTCATGCAGATAGCGGCAAACGCGAAGCTGCTCACGATGTCGACTACTGACGAAGATGTGATCGAATCGATAGCCATCACCGGCACGACCTATCCAACTGTGCTCCACGGCCTCGGGATGCAGCTCTCGAAATGCGTCAACTAACCCGCCCAACTGTATAAAGTCAGCATAAAAGCGATACTCCCAGTCGCCGAACAATGGATAGTGAGGCAGATGGTCTGGTTCCAGAACATTTAGGTCACCAGCTACCACAACGAGTTCTTCAGGGAAGTCTGTAACTAGGCGCGGTAAGTAAGTACTCACCGCGTTCTGAAAGGCGGCCTTATCTATATTACGACGATCCTGTCGGCCGCGTGAGGGAACATATAGCCCGACCACGCCGATGGCAGATGTGCCGAGCAAGATACGGACCACTACACATCGGTGCGGTCGAAAGTCAAGCCGGCATTCTGCCATCTCTAGTTTTTCTGTGCGGGCGGCCACAATAACCATGTAGTCACTAGCTGTCCGAGGTGGCACAACTACTGTATAGCCGTGGGAACGTAGCGCCCTAACGAGTGCACGCCCACCTGGAGAGTCCTGTACCTCAGTTAGCACTAAAACATCGGCTTCCTCTAGACCGGCCAACCAGGCTGCTTGGCGTTGGGCTCGCTCTGGCCCTGAGTGCTGAACATTCCACGTTAATAGCCGCAACTCTGTTGCTGACGCAGAGCGACGAGGAGCATGTGTCATCATCATCAGGAGGGCGAGCTGTGTGGGTTCTTCGTAAGAGTGCATCATGTTGTCGCCTCATCCAAGAACACCTCACCACCGGCATCTAAAGTCTTCTTTAGTGGCTCCATTGTGGCGCGAACAAACGCAAGGTCATCCGTAGTTAGGGGCTCACCCAGATAGGTAAAATTCATTTCTACCTGCTCCGGCGTGGTGAATCCAACGAGCACGGCAGCGTTCTCAGCTCGCTGAAGACAATAGCGCAGCGCCACCCTCACCAAGTCAGCCTGCCGCGGACCAAATCGATGCCGCAAGGGCTCGAGCCCATCTCGTATCACTGCGAGCGCCGCTGGGGTAAACCAACGTTTGCGGGCGCGATGGTCCCCTGGACCAAACACGGGAGGATAGTCAGAGTCGTATTTATCCGTAAGTAGGCCCTGTCCAAGCGGCTTATTAATGAGCACGCCGATTCGGTGCTGAGCGGACCAGGTAAAGATGTCATCTGGCCCATCCGGCGACAGCATATTGTAGCGCACTGCCAATACCTCTGGCTTTATTCTTTCGAACGCCTCTCGGAAGCGAACATACTTATCGTCTCGTTTGTTTTTGGGCGTAGTCAGACGCTCCAATGCAAAACGGTGAGGTCCACGCATCCCGATAGCTCTTACTAAACCCTGCTCTCGGAAGCTACGCATTTGCTCCACCCCATCAGTCAAGTAGAGGTCACGAGAACCGAAGTTGAAGTTATGAAAGAAGTAGATATCGAGGTAATCGGTCCCAAGATTCTCCAACGTCTGTTCGAGCTGATGCCTCATATGTAGTGGACGGTAAGCACTTGAGGCAGTCCCGGCGAAATAACCAACCTTGCTGGCGATCACGACTTGATCACGCGGGACTTCGCGAAGGAATCGACCTAGCAGCCGCTCGGAATGGCCATGCCCGTATACATCGGCTGTATCGAAAAGGGACGCTCCCAGTTCGAACGCACGTATTAGTCCCCGCAGCGAATCCTCGTCTTTAGCGGTACTCCACCCCATAGGCAAGCCCAAATTGGAATCTGCTCCGCCGATAGCCCAACAGCCGACTCCCAGTGGAAATACCTTGATTCCGCTGGACCCCAGCTCTCGACACAAAAGGTCGCCTCGTGATGTATTCATTGTGATTCTCTTTCAATAATTACGACTTAATGATTGTAAAATGCCTTGGTGGCCCTGCTCGCCCAGCCCTACGGCAGCCGGCAGGCCACCTACGACCTGCGCCGGCTGCGCAGGAAGGGGGTGATCATGCGCATCCCGGGAACGAATCGCTACCAGCTCACTGCCTTCGGTAGGGAGATCCCGGTCTTCTTGACCAAGGTCTACGGCCGCATGCTCACGCCCTGCCTCGCCCTCCTCCATCGAGGCTTGGATCGAATGGCTTACCTTAGTTGGCATCAAATCCGTAGCCGGAGCTGGCGCGCCTATTAGGGTACGACGTTGAGCGGTCCTCATCAGGGATACCGGAGGGGGGGGACCTGATCTGGGAGTCATAGGTCCTATGGTACAACTGTATGAATTGTAGAAAGGTTCGAGTAAAGGGTTATTATGAAGTATGTAGAGGTTGAGTGTAAGTTCAGGCTTGAAGATTGTCGGATTCTCAAAACCCACCTTTATAAACTCGGTGCCAAGAAGAGTGGCACTGTTCGCCAGGTGGATACCTACTACAACGCCCCGCACCGTGACTTCCTAGCGCCGGACATCGTCTCGGAGTGGTTTCGTATTAGAGACGAAAACGGCAAGATCTCGATCAACTACAAGCGTTGGCTCCCGCTCGGTGTCAAAGAAAAGACCCACTGCGACGAGTTCGAGACTGTGCTT
The DNA here is from genome assembly GCA_050693695.1 of Actinomycetota bacterium. Taxonomy (GTDB): domain Bacteria; phylum Actinomycetota; class CADDZG01; order JAHWKV01; family JAOPZY01; genus JBOGWM01. The sequence continues at coordinate 614 of JBOGWM010000081.1, read as the reverse complement.
GAGGATGGTGAGGCAGCCCAAAGACTTCTCGAGGCACTTGACTTCAGTGAACTTGTGAAGGTTGACAAGGTGCGCGAAAAGTGGGTGCTTGGCGACTCTTTTGTCGTCGCTCTCGACTCCGTCGCTGGCCTAGGCTCCTTCGTGGAATTTGAGTACAAGGGCAACACGGAGAGCGTCGAAGACGCCAGCGAACAACTGACCCACCTAATAGAGGAGATCGGCATCAAGCTCGGCGAGCGTGACCGCCGCGGTTACCCGTATCAGCTCCTAGAGCGGCAGGGCCACGAACCCCATGGATCAGCTCGGGGGGTTGATCCCGGGTAGGGGGCCGAAGTATTCGGCCGGGTAGCGGGTTCGCACGCCGGTGACCGGATCGGGGGCGAACCACCGCAACCAGCGCCAGGTGTCGCGGTGACAGAGGGCGGGTGCTCCGTCCTCGGTGAATATGCACCATGCGCCGCCGGTGAAGTGTTGGAAGGTGAGAGCGCTCTTTCGGATCTGAAGGTCCCAGATCCGCACCTCCCCGCCCCAGCCCCCCGAGGCGAGACGGCCCCCGTCGGGTGACCACGCCACCGCCCGGACCCAGCCGGTGTGGCCGGTGAGGACCGCCTGCG
>JBOGWM010000080.1:0-2504 GCA_050693695.1 Actinomycetota bacterium | reverse complement strand
GGTCCGCACCGTCGCATCGGAGCCACCCGAGGCGGCAGCGATCCATCCCGTCCCGTTCGATTCTCCAAAGGCGGCCCCCCTGGACCAGAGGGGCCCTCCGAACCCCTCCGAGCTCGACCTGGAGAAGATCCGGCGCGGCTGGAAGCTGGTGCTCGAGGGGGTCAAGAAGCGAAAGATCTCCGCCCAGGCCATGCTGCATCCCGCCACGGTGCAGTCCTGGCTCGATGGGGAGCTCATCCTCGAGTTCAGCGACCGCCATGGATTTCACCGGGATCAGGTCTCTCTACCCGCCTACCAGACTCCGCTCGTGGAGGCATTCTTCGAGACCTTCGGGGTCCGGCCCGCGATACGCTGCGTGATGGGCAAAGGCGACCGGGACGATGGCTCGGCGAGCACCTCGGAGGGTCAGGGACCGGGCGACGATGAGCGGAGAAACGCCGCATTGGACCCCATCGACCTCATCCGGAAGGGCTTCGCCGCCGAGGTGGTGGAGGAGATGGGATCCCAATAGCGCCCACAGGAAGGAACGGCCATGGACAAAAACAAGATGATGAAGCAGCTCTCCAGGATGCAGAACGAGCTGGCCAAGGCGCAGGACGAGCTCGCCCAGGCCACCGTGGAGGGAAGCGCGGGCGGAGGAGCCGTCAGGGTGGCGATGACCGGCTCGGAGGTGAGGGAGGTCTCCATCGACCCCTCCGCCATCGACGAAGAGGACCCCAGCCTGCTGGAGGATCTCGTGCGGGCCGCGATCAACGAGGCCCTGAGAGCGCAGCAAGCCTTGACCCAGGAGCGGATGGGGACGTTGGGGGCGGGAATCGACATCCCGGGCCTGGGGTAGCGAGGCGCGGTGTTCGCCGGCCCGGTGGCCGATCTCATCGAGGAGTTGGCGCGACTTCCCGGCATCGGCCCCAAGACCGCCCAGCGCCTGGCGTTCCACATCCTCAAGATCGACCCCGTGGACGCCCGGCGCCTCGCTGCGGCGATCGTGGCGGTCAAGGAGAAGATCCGCTTCTGCGAGACGTGCTTCAACGTCTCGACCGGCCCGTCCTGTCAGTACTGCTCCAGCGACCGGCGCGACCCCTCGGTGGTGTGCGTGGTGGAGGAAGCTCGAGACATCGTGGCCATCGAGAAGACCGGGGAGTTTCGAGGCCGCTACCACGTGCTGGGGGGCGCCATCTCTCCCATCGACGGGATCGGCCCCGATGACCTTCACATCGACGGGCTGCTGGAGCGGATCTCTCGGGAAGCGGTCACCGAGATCATCGTGGCCACCAATCCCAACGTCGAGGGCGAGGCGACGGCGATGTATCTGGCCCGGCTCTGCATCCCCCTCGGGGTCAAGGTCACCCGGATCGCCAGCGGGCTTCCGGTGGGCGGCGACCTCGAATATGCCGACGAGGTCACGCTGGGGCGAGCCCTGGAAGGCCGGCGAGAGCTCGGGGCTTAGGGCGTAGGAGAAAGAGAATGGGCATCGTCGTCCAGAAGTACGGGGGAACCTCGCTGGCCGACGCCGGGCGGATCCGATACGTGGCCACCAGGGTGGTGGAAACGGCCAAAGACGGAAAGGAGGTTGTCGTCGTGGTCTCGGCCATGGGGGATACCACCGACCGGCTCCTCGAATCAGCCCGGCAGATCTCACCCATCCCGCCGGCACGAGAGCTCGATATGCTGCTCTCCGCCGGCGAGCGCATCTGCATGGCCCTGCTGGCGATGGCGATCCAGGAGCTGGGACGGGACGCGATCAGCTTTACGGGCTCCCAGGCGGGCATCGTGACCGACGGCAGCCACACCAAGGCCCGCATCCTGGAGGTACGTGCTCGTCGCATCGTGGCGGAGCTGGAATCCGGGAAGATCGTCATCGTGGCGGGCTTTCAGGGAGTATCCACCGACCTGCACGTGACCACCCTCGGCCGGGGAGGCTCGGACACCACCGCGGTGGCCTTGGCGGCGGCCCTCGGGGCGGAGATCTGCGAGATCTACACCGATGTGGACGGCGTCTACACCGCGGACCCACGGGTCGTTGCGGCAGCTCGCAAGCTTCACGTGGTGAGCTACGAGGAGATGCTGGAGATGGCCGCCGCCGGCGCCCGGGTGCTCCAGCTCCGGTCCGTCGAATATGCGAGAAACTACGGGGTCCTCATTCACGTCCGCTCGTCCTTTTCCGACGAGCAGGGGACGTTTGTGGTCAAGGAGGATGAGCGAATGGAACGGGCGCTGATCTCCGGAGTGATCCATGACAGCTCCGAGGCGATGGTACGGATCCGGGGGGTCCCGGACCATCCCGGGGTGGCGGCGAAGATCTTTGGCGTGCTCGCCGCCGAGCAGATCAATGTGGACATGATCGTGCAGAACGTCTCGGAGGACGCCCGCACGGACATGAGCTTCACCATCGGCCAGGACGATCTGGTGCGCTCGAAGCAGGTGCTCGACCGGGTCGCAGCCGAGGTGGGGGCGCAGGGTTGGAGCGGCGACCCCGACATCGGCAAGGTATCCCTCGTCGGGGC
>JBOGWM010000079.1:0-3361 GCA_050693695.1 Actinomycetota bacterium | reverse complement strand
CCATCGCGGCGATCGCCGCCTGGCTTGACTGCCTCCTGGCCGGCGCCGGAGCTCTCTTTGCCACTCTCGCCACGACCGCCATCTCCTTGGCTGCCCGCTTCACCGTCAACTTCACCGTCAACCTCGTCGCGCAGGGAGCCGCCAGCGCCGTCCAGCACCCCGACCACAGCCCATTTCACCTCGACCTCTCCGATGCCGCCGCCTACGCCGGCCTGGACGCCGTCGCCGGACGCCTGGTTCCTGCCCTTCTTTCTCGAAGCGCTCCTGCCTGGGCCGTCGAGGGGGTAACCGGGGCAGTCTCAGACATGACGATCCAGTGGGCCGGCTCCGACAACCTGGACTGGTTTGAAGTCGGCCTGAGCGGCGGTCTGGGGGCGGGGGCGGGCGCTCTGGGCCAGAGGGCCGCCCGACGCTTTCACATGACCGACGGATCCCTGATGGAGGCGACTGCGGCACGGACGAGCAAGGGGGAGGTGAATCCGCAGGTGCTGCATAAGCTGATGGAGCGCCTTCCCGTCGTCTCGTTGACCGGTGATCCGGCCGAGGGGAAGCTGCGCTCCTATGTGGCGGCTACCCTCGGTACTGTTCCGGAGAGGGTCACGATCACCGGGATCGAGGGTGGGGGGCCCAAAGGAGCCTCCGGGGCGCCGGTATCGGTGGTGAGTAACGATGTGGGTAAGGCGGTTGCGATCCTCAAGGTATTTCCGAAGCTGGCGCAGTTTGCCGGCGAGCTCTCCGCCCTCGAGCGCCTGAAGGGGGAAAGGTTCAAGCTTGCGGGGGTCATCAGGCCGCTGGGTGTCGGGAAAGCGATGACCCCGGAGGGCGAGGCCGGGGTTCTAGTCATGTCAGTGGCTCCCGGCATGGGGCTGGACGACATCATTGGGAGAGCGGGGAAGGCTCCACCCGCGGAGAGGGTGGAGGCGCTGGCAGAGCTGGAGAAAGCCATCGCCGGCACCGCCAGGGCGCTGGCAGACCTGCACACCCGGCCCCGGGGGTCCGGGGGCCCGGTGTCGCGGCATTTCGTCGAGCGCCACGTCCATCAGATCGGTGACATCATCAACAGGCTGCGCCCCATGGAGGCTGTGCTCGAAGGCCAGAAGCTTGACTTCGCCCGGCTCGGGCAGCGGGCGAACGAGCTCATCGATGGCTTCCGCGCTAACCCGGGCGGGGCCGCCCTGGTGCACGGTGACGCTCACGCCGGCAACTTCTTTTATGGCTCGGACGTGGGGACAACGCTGATCGACACTCCAAATCTCCATCAGTCCATGAATGAAGGGGGTCATCCCATCGGCGTCCCCGCCCGCGACTTCACCCATTTTCACCAGAGGTTGGCGAGCTTCGGGCGCCAATCCGGGTTGAGTGAAGACGAGAGTGCCCGCATGCAGGAGATGTTCCGCCGTTCCTATCAAGAGGCCGGCGGGGCCCGCATGACGAAGGAGTCGCTGGCCTTCTTCCGTGCCCGCAGCGCGCTGGGCGACCTCGTCCGGTCGGCCCAGGGGGCCACTCCCTATCTGGAGCCGCTCATCACGGGGGGAGACCCGGCCTCCAGCGGGAGGAAGAAGATCGAGACTTTTAGGGAAACCGCGCGGCTGGCAAGGGAGGCGCTGAGCCTTGAGCGATAGTCGAGTCGCCGCCAGCCACCGGCACTGCCTCGGGGCCGCGCCGTGGCCCACGCCGGACGGCAACCCCTGGAATGGAAACACCTCCTCGGTGAGCGCCACTGCCAGAGGAGAGGTGCAGTGGTCGGTCGAGCTGCCCGGGACCGGCGTGGGGGGGATGGCGGTCGTCGCGGACGGCCGGATATTCCTGACGGCAAGAGGCCGAGTTATGGCTTTTCATCCGGGGGGAGACCTCCTCTGGGATGTGGAGGCGCAACCCCGGGGCGCCCTGGCGGCGCTGGCGGACGGCCGGCTGATCGTCCCCGAGGGAAGGTCGGGGTATGCGGTGAGGGATCAGGATGCAGGGAAGCTGCTCGGGACCGCCCCTGGTGGCTGGTGGCTCCCTGGACTGACCCCCGAAGGCCACTTCGTCTATACCGACACTGGTGTCGGAAGAGAGTCCGACATCCGTGTCTCCGACCTCTCGGGCAAGCTTTTGTGGTCCGCCTCCCTTGTGGACCCCTCTGCTGTGTACCCGCCCCTGGCCCTGGAACGCCTGGTGATCGTCGGTGACGGTCCTTACCTGCGAGCCTACGACCCTAAGGGCGCGCCGCTTTGGATCGCGAACCATCAGGGGTTCGAGCTGACCAACCAGTCGAACTCGCCCGAGCGGGCAACGCAGTCCCGTCAGCCCGAAGAGGACGTGCGTGCCGTTGTCTGGCTTGGAGGCGACCGTCTCCTGGCGGGGTTCGGCGCCTGGGGGGTCCATATCTTCGACTTCGCCGCCCACACCGTGCAGCCCCTCGGTGCGCACGTGCCGTTTGCGGTGCCCGCGGTGGTGCCCTGGGTTCCCGGAAAGGGCGTCTGCCTGGTCACCAGGACAGGGCCGAAGCCCGAGGGGCCCCTCGGCTTCATGACCAATCATCACCTCGGGATGCACGACCTGGAAGGCCACCTGCTGTGGGAACACGCCACGGGCCTCGACCCCGACTTTATCATTGCGGATGTCGAGGGCAAGGTCTTCGTCTCCTGCAGCCGCCCCTTCGACTTCTGGGAGAAGTACAAGAGATGGCCGACTTACAAGGCAGACATGGAAGAACAATGCTTCGTTCGGGCCTTGAGCCCTCGGGGGGAGGAGCTCTTTACGTGGCGCCCGGGCGGCCCCTTTTCGAGCCCCCTCGCAATCGGCGCCACCGGAGAGCTCTACGTGGCGGCCGGGGGCCGGCTCTGGGCCATCGGATGAGAACACTCTAAAGTGGAGGGACGTCTGGAGAGAATAGGTCATGCGAGATAAAGTCCGCGAAGAGCAGGCAGAAACCCGGAGGACCGCTCCCGACCCCGCCCAGCGCCGCTTCGACCGCATCTTCGCTCTGGTGTTCGTCGCAGTCATGGCGGCACTCGTAACCATCCTCGGGGTCATCCTCCCCCGACTGCGAGAAGGAGACCAACCCCCAGCCAACGGAAAGCAGAACCGCGAGGCCGAGGTGGAGAGGGCCTACCTCGCCTACTGGGACGCCCTGGAGGAGGCCTACCTGAAGCTGAACATCAGTCCGTTAGAGAAGGTGGCGACCGCAGGCGTTCTGGAGGTAGAACGCAAGGTCATCGACAGGGAGCGGCAAGAAGGAAGCCCCCGGAGGGAGGTTGTAACTCAGCACGACTACCGGATCGTTGTTTATCGAGAAGGCGATGTTGTCTCCGTTGACGATGTCTATGAGTTGAAGAGAGTTCATCTTGACCCTCAGACCTTGGAGCCTGCGGAGGAG
>JBOGWM010000078.1:0-4273 GCA_050693695.1 Actinomycetota bacterium | reverse complement strand
CGGACATTCCTGGCCAATAATTGGCAGTGGATCCTGGGGACTCCGATCGTTGGAGCCCTGGGCCGAGAGACCTACCGAAGGTGGAAGAGGCGCAGGGAATCTCCCGGCCATCCCTGAAGAGCGCTAGGAACGCCAGGGAGCCAGCCGGCTGAGCCGTCGACGGGCGCTCCGGCGCAGCCTCTTGGATCCGCGTGCGTGTCTCCGAGCACGGCCGAGGCGTTCGGGCGCTCGCTCCGCCAAGTGATAGGCCAGGCTCGCCGCCACGGCGTAGCTCAGGTGATGCCAGCCATCGGCCGCGATCTGCTTCGCTCCCCACTCTTTGACCGGAGGAGCCACCTTCAGCGCCGGGCGCATCGTGAGGCCCGCGCCCCAGACCCCGGCGAAGTGCACCAGGGTGGCGGCGGGAGCCGGGAGCCCGGTCGCCCCGAGCGCCGCCCGGGGGATCCCCAGCGAGGTGCCATATGCCCAATGGACCCGGTTGGCAAGCCGTTGGCGCTCTTCGTCGCTCACGGGCTCCCGTATCGGGAGCACCTTGACCGCGGCATCCGCCGGGGTGGTGTCCGGCTTGCGCCCCGTGAGCTTCGTCTCGATCATGGTCGAGGCGGTGATCGCCGCGGTCCCCATCGCCCCGGCAAAGAGCCCCTTTCCCATCAGCCCTGCCGCTTCTCGAATCTTCATCTCGCGCCTCCTGGTCTTTAAGTGTCGCATTCGGCCGGGGCACATACCCGTAGGGGAACCCTCTCACGTTCGCCTATGCTCGTGCCATGGAACCCGTGGATGCCACGGTCGTGGGCTCCGGCCCCAACGGCCTGGCGGCGGCGATCGTGCTGGCTGGGGCCGGATACTCGGTCCGCGTGATCGAGATGCGCGAGACGGTTGGAGGTGGGGCCCGCTCCTGCGAGCTCACCCTCCCGGGATTCTGTCACGACGTCTGCTCCGCGGTCCATCCTCTGGCTCTCTCCTCGCCCCTTTTCCGCACCCTCCCGCTCGCGGAGCATGGCCTGAGCTGGGTCCACTCCCCGACGCCGCTCGCCCACCCTCTCGACGGGGACGACGCGGTCATCCTGGAGCGCTCCATCGAGGCCACGGCAGCGGGGCTCGGGCCGGACGGGGACGCCTACCGACGCCTGATCGAGCCGTTCGCCACCCGGTGGACCGAGCTCGCGGAGCAGATCCTGGGCCCCCCGCGGCCTCCTCGCCATCCCCTGCTCCTGGCTCGCTTCGCCCTGAAAGCGCTGCAACCGGCCCGCTTGCTGGCCGAACGCTCCTTCCGTAGCGCTCGCGCCCGGGCCCTCTTCGCCGGCTGCGCGGCGCATTCCATGGCCTCGCTGCGCCGGCCCGTGACCGCGGCCTTCGGCCTGTTCCTGGCCGCCGGGGGACACGCCGTGGGCTGGCCGGTCGCCAGGGGGGGATCTCAGGCGATCGTCGACGCCCTGGCCTCCTACTTGCGGACACTGGGCGGGGAGATCCTGGTCGGCGTTCCCGTCACCTGCCTCGAAGAGCTGGGACGGAGCCGGGTGGTCCTGCTCGATGTCAGCCCCAAGGTGATGCTCCGAATCGCCGGCGCCCGGCTCTCGGCGAGCTACCGGCGCGCCGTCGCCCGGTTCCGCTACGGGCCGGGGGTCTTCAAGGTCGATTACGCTCTGGCGGCCCCGGTACCCTGGAGCGCGCCGGAGTGCTCACGCGCCGCGACCGTCCATGTGGGAGGGACGCTGGCCGAGATCGGCGCCTCGGAAGAAGCGCCGTCCCGGGGGGATCATCCGGACCGACCCTTCGTCCTGGTCGCCCAGCCCAGCCGCTTCGACCCAACCCGGACGCCGGAGGGTAAGCACACCTTGTGGGCCTACTGCCATGCACCTCCCGGCTCCAGCGAGGATATGTCCCGGCGCATCATGGCTCAGATCTCGCGCTTCGCGCCCGGCTTTGCGGACACGATCCTGGAGCGCCACGTTCTCTCGCCGGAGGGATTCGAACGCTACAACCCGAACTACGTGGGGGGCGACATCGGCGCCGGCGCCCACGACGGCCTCCAGGCGCTCCTGCGTCCCACCCCTCGCCTCATCCCCTATGCCACCTCTGCGGAGGGTCTCTACCTCTGCTCCGCCTCCACGCCCCCCGGGGCGGGCGTGCATGGGATGTGCGGTTACTTCGCCGCGCGAGCCGCGATCCGCCGGCTCGAGCGCCGATGATCGCCGCTTCGAAGCCTTGGCGGATGAGAATCTCCACGGTTTTTCAAAAACGCTGGCGGGTGCAAAATGGAATGGGTACGCTAAGGAGGCGAAGCTCTTTACATGGTCGGGGTACCATGGTCGTCCGTATCAACGAGCTGGGGCGGCAGAAACGGGGTGCCCGCCCGCCGAGGGAAAGGGCCCATGGGTAACTCACTCGTGATAGATGACCGGGTCCGGCGCGAGATCCAGGCTCTGGTCACCCGAAACGAGGGCAGGCGCTGTGTGGAGCTCTCCCAGGTTCAAGCGGTGCTCGAGAGACTGGAACTCGGAGAGGAAGAGGAAATCGAGGTGATCACGGAAGTGGAACGGCAGGGGATGCGGGTGGACGACGACTGCGGGCAGGTGGCCGAGCAGACGAGATACTCCAACGCGGAGCTCGGCGCCTCCACCGCCGACACCCTGGGACTGTTTCTCAAGGAGATCGGCCGGTACCCCCTGCTGTCCAAGCAAGAGGAGATCGACCTGGCGAAGCGGATCGAGGAGGAGGACAAGCAGGCCAAGGACCGGATGATCACCTCCAACCTCCGCCTGGTGGTTTCCATCGCCAAGCGATACCAGGGTCAGCTTCCCCTGCTCGACCTGATTCAGGAGGGCGTTCTGGGTCTCATCCGGGCCGTCGAGAAGTTCGACTGGCGCCGCGGGTTCAAGTTCTCCACCTATGCCACGTGGTGGATTCGCCAGGCGGTGGGGCGGGCGATCCAGACCCAGTCCCGGACGATTCGAATCCCCGTTCACCAGGCGGAACGGGAGTGGAAGGTCGCTCAGGTGGAGCGGGAGCTCAACGCCAGCCTCGGACGGAATCCCAACGATGAGGAGATCGCGGAGGCGGCGGGAATCTCGGACAAGCAGCTCCAAGAGCTGCGCAGCGCGGCGCGCATCGTGGCCAGCCTCGACCAGCCGGTGGAAGAGGACAGCGAGACCCCGCTGGGAGATCTCACCGCACGAGAGGCCCCCGGGTTCGAGGAGGAGGTCCACCTCAGCCTTCAGGAGGAGAGCGTGCGCAGCGCCGTGGCGCGCCTCCCGGACCGCCAGCAGGAAGTCATCCGGCTCCGCTACGGCCTGGATGGTGAGCCGGTCACCCTGCGAGAAATCGGTGCCCGGCTGGGAATGAGTCACGAGCGGGTCCGCCAGCTCGAAGCCGAGGCCCTCGAGAACCTGTCGCTTGCCCGGGAAATCGAGGCGGTGCGAGAGGTAGCTTAACCGGCACAAACAAGGCGGGAGTGCGCTTTAGCGCCGCTCCCGCCTTTTGATTTTCGTTGCTTTTCGCCCGTTCAGGCGCCCATTAACGTCCCGGTCCGATAATTTACGGCGAATCCTCCTCGACCGGCTCTTGGGGATCTACACCAGTCGCATCCCGAGCGGTCGAGCGTCCAACCGGGCGCTCGGTCGTGATGCCCTTGGTTCCGGCGTCGTAACGGCCGGCTTCCTTTCCCTCGGTGTCGACCTTCTCCTCTCCCTTGGCGATCCCGGAGACATGACCCGGAGCTTCCTTCGCTTCCGCCTCCTCGGCGGCCGCTTCCTCCCCCGGAGTCGTTCCCTGATCCGGCCCTCGGGAGGTGTCCGCGGTATCGCGGCCCTCCCAGGCCCGCTGGTAACCCTGCACCTCGGTGGTTCTTCTCCCAAAACCTTGCATTAAACCTCACGCTCGACCGACACTTCAGATTGAGGAAACGGAGCTGGCGCATGGCAGGGATCGAACGGAACGATACTCCCGGTCGGAAAGCGGACTACGAGACCAAGAGAGCCTTCGAGAAAAGCCCCGAGCCGCCTTCTGAGGTCCGAGGCAACATCGACCCCGGTATCGCCCGGCCCGGGCAGAGCTTCGTGATCCACAAGCACTATGCGAGAAGGCTCCACTTCGATCTGCGCCTCGAGATGTACCACGGGGACACGCCGGTGCTCGTCTCCTGGGCCGTTCCCAAGAACCTTCCCACGACGTTGGGGGTCCGCATCCTGGCCATTCACGTGGAGGACCACCCCTTCGACTACCGGACCTTCGCCGGGACGATCCCCGAGGGCAACTACGGGGCGGGAGAGGTCCG
>JBOGWM010000077.1:0-1502 GCA_050693695.1 Actinomycetota bacterium | reverse complement strand
GCCTGGAGCATGTCGAGGGCCTCGGCGCCTCGGACCTCGCCCACGACGATCCGGTCGGGGCGCATCCGCAGGGCATTGCGGACCAGGTCACGGATGGTGACCTGGCCGGCGCCCTCGATGTTGGGCGGGCGGGATTCGAGGGTCACGACATGGGGCTGGCCGAGGCGCATCTCGGCGGCGTCTTCCACCGTCACGATCCGCTCGTCGTCGGGCACGAACTCGGTGAGCACGTTGAGCGTGGTGGTCTTGCCGGTGCCCGTGCCTCCCGACACGAGCACGTTCAGCTTCCCCCGGACGCAGGCTTCCAGGAACATGGTGGCATTGACGGTGATGGTCCCGAAGTTGATGAGGTCCTTCATCTGAAGGGGCTCTGCAGGAAAACGACGGATGGTGAGCACCGGGGAGCGCACCGCCACCGGGGGAAGGATGGCGTTAACCCGGGACCCGTCGGGGAGGCGGGCATCGACCATCGGCGAGGACTCGTCGACCCGGCGTCCCACCGAGGCCACGATCCGTTCGATGACCTGCCGGAAGTGCGACTCGTCGATGAAGCTCACGTCGGTGTGCTCGATCTTGCCCCGGCGCTCCACGTAGACGTCGTCGTAGGCGTTGCACATGATCTCGGTCAGGGAGGCATCGGCCAGAAGGGGCTCCAGGGGGCCGTATCCGAGCAGATCCGCGGTGACCTCGGCGACGAAGCGGGCCCGTTGCGACAGCGGCACCGACACGCCCGCAGCGCCGAGCGCCCCTTCGAGATTGGCGGCCACCACCGCCTTCAGCTCCTCGGGTTTGGGCTTGGCGTAGAGCTTGGGACCCAGCTCCTCCAGCAACGCCTGGCGTACCGCGAGCTTCATCCGGCCCCAGCCTTTCGACTCGCTTCCGGCGCCCTGGGACCGCCGCTTCGGGGGATTGCTCCCGGGCCGAGCGCCCTCGACCTCGATGCGTTCGACTCGATCGGAGAGTTTCATGCGATCCTTCCTTTCCGTTGTCTTCGGAACCAGCCTCGCCGGGGATGAGGGCCGTTGACCTGCCAGGGCAGGGTGACGCCGGCCGCCGGCGGCGCCAGCTTCATCCCGAACCTTGCCAACTTGTGTGAGATATCCGAGCTGGGGTCGTCTTCGAGAACCGGAAGCCCCGCGTTCAACGACCGGGAGACCTCTCGTGCGTAGGGCAGCACGGCGGCAAACCCCGGACGGTACAGCGTCTCGAGCTCTTTGAGGTTGATCCCCGAGCCCGGCTCCGCCTTGTTGACTACCACAGACACCTGGTCGGCGGGGAGCTGGAGCTTCTCCAGGGTCCGGAGGAACACCCGAAGGTTCTTAAGCGACGGCAGGTCCGCGGTGGCCATGATCACGAGCGACTGGGACTGGTCGAAGGCCGCCAGGCAGGTCTCATTGAGAGAGGGCGGGGTATCGACCACAACGTAGTCGAACGCTCCCCGCGCCGCCTCCAGGATCGTGGTCGCCTCCCGGGGCCCCACCCGGTCCCCGGCGACCGGGTCC
>JBOGWM010000076.1:0-5827 GCA_050693695.1 Actinomycetota bacterium | reverse complement strand
GCACCCGGGATGGCAACGCCGAGATCTATATAACCAGCGTCGGGGGAACGGAAGAGACCCGCCTCACCAACAACCCTGCGGAGGACACCTCGCCTGCCTGGTCTCCCAACGGCGTCCTTCTGGCGTTCACCAGCACCCGGGACGGCAACGCTGAGATCTACGCGATGAACGCGGATGGTACCGGCGAGACCCGCCTCACCGACAACCCTGCCGACGACACGGAGCCCGCGTGGTCGCCGGAGGGAGACCGCCTGGCGTTCACCAGCGTCCGGGATGGCCATGCCGAGATCTACGCGATGAACGCCGATGGTACCGGCGAGACCCGCCTGACCAATAGCTCGGGGGCCAACAATTTCGCCGCGTGGTCGCCGGAGGGAGACCGCCTGGCGTTCACCAGCACCCGGGACGGCAACGCTGAGATTTACGCGATGAACGCTGATGGTACCGGCGAGACCCGCCTCACCGACAACCCGGCCTCGGACAGCGTGCCCACCTGGTCCCCCGACGGGCAGCGGCTTGCCTTCGCCTCGACCCGGGTGGGAGGCAACCTCGAGATCTTCTCGATGAACCTCGACGGCACCGGGGAGACGGACTTGAGCTCCCATCCGGGTGCTGACCGGACGCCCGCCTTCGCTCCCCGCGACACCGGCTATCTGCTCGTCGCCGGTGACGGAGGGGTCTTCGCCTTCGGCAATGCCCGCTTCTACGGAGGGATGGGAGGTCAGCCGCTCAGCAAGCCGGTGGTGAGCATGGCCATGACTCCCGGAGGATTCGGCTACTGGCTGGTGGCAGGCGACGGCGGGGTCTTTTCCTTTGGCAATGCCCGCTTCTACGGAGGGATGGGAGGTCAGCCGCTCAGCAAGCCGGTGGTGAGCATGGCCGCCACGCCCACCGGCAAGGGGTATTGGCTGGCGGCGTCGGATGGAGGGGTCTTCTCCTTTGGGGATGCAGCCTTCTTCGGGTCGGTCGGAGACCGTAAGCTCAGCGAGCCGGTGGTGGGGATGGCGGCCACGCCCACCGGCAAGGGGTATTGGCTGGTGACCAAGGGAGGGGGAATCTTTTCCTTCGGCGACGCCGGCTTCTTCGGCTCCATCGTCTTCAAGCTCACCACTCCGGTGGTGGGGATGGCGGCCACGCCCAGCGGGAAGGGATACTGGATGACGGCTTCGGACGGGCGGGTCTTCGCCTTCGGGGATGCCCGCTTCTTCGGGTCGGCCGGACAGGTCTCGCTCAGCCACCCCGTGGTGGCCATCCAGCCCACCCTCGACGGCAAGGGCTACTGGCTGGTCGGCTCTGACGGGAGCGTCTTCAGCTTCGGAAACGCCCAGCCCTTCGGCGCCCTGGGCGACGTCAAGCTCAACCAGCCGGTGGCGGGAATCCAGTCGCGCTAGAGCTAGATGCCGGCTCCCCACCGTAAGCACAATCACAGCAGGCGCCCCACGCCTCATCCCACGCCTCATCAGGGGTACTTGCGGGGAACAAAGTCGCTGCCCAACCACCGATCGAAAGGCGTGTCATGGCGTATGACCCTCCCGGCCAGGCCGATGAACTGCCACCCGAGCTGGTCCGGCTTTGGAACGACACCATCCGATCTCACTATGAAAGGCTGAGGCCGGATTTCGGGAGCCGGTTTTTCTTACCGGATGCGGACGGCTTACCCGGCGCCACCCCGGGGCCGGTCAAGTGGTTCGGCGACCCCGCGGAGCCGACCTTCTGCATCGGAGAAGAGGTGGGGCGCGAATTGAGCGACTGGGGAGCGCGCGGTCGACACGTGGTGCACAACGAATACTGCGAATACGTCACGATCAGGCAGCCGGACCGGGAGGGCCGGCTGCGGCCGAAGCGTGTGCAGGTAACGACGGAGCTCCGCGAGTACTGGGTCACCCTCGCCAAGCGGGATCCCGAAACGGTGCGCTCGATTGCCGAAGACGTCCTCGGCTTCGAGCCCCGCTGGGAGGACCTCTACGGAGTCAACAACCCCGAGGGCCTGAGCGAGCGCCAGCGGGAGGTGGCCTTTTGCAGGAGGGTTGCGGGAAGCGGCGGGGACCGCAGCCTGGAAGCGGCGGGAGTCCCGACACAACCCACCGGGAGCCTGAACAGAGACAACGCCCTGTTCATGACGCATCCGATCAACGGCCTCGACGACCTGATCTACATCGTCATGTTCGGGGCCCAACCCTACGCCAAGCGAAGTGCGGGAGAGCTTCAGCCGGCGGGAATCGAGCAAATCTTTCGAAGCTTCGGCGTGGAGCACCTGGCATGCCGGCACGCGGACCCGGCCGCCGCGGCGGGGGCGCACCGAGCCGCCTACGCCGGCAGGCAGTTGGCCTTCGCCAACCCGCTCGGCGTCTACATTCACTCGTTTACCAGCGATGTCTTTCTCTTCAAAAACGAGCCCGTTCCGGATGCCTGGATCCGGTGGAGCCGTGGGAGCGAGGATACCTATCAGCGACTGGAGTTCGGGCCCGGGGACGAGGAGCCGGTGTTTCTGGACGACGTCCGGGTTGCCTCGGGAGCCGGCGACGAACCACTGCTCGGCGGCTACCAGATCGTGCGCAACCTCGAGGTGGGGCCGCTCGTGGTCGCAGGCCCGCGAGCCGCCCTGCGTGAGGATGAGTTCGTTGTGCTGGACGCCAGCCAGGCTCCAATCGCCTGTCAGGAGGCGGACGTCTGCGAGACCATCAGGAGGCTGAAGGAGGAGCACGACCGCAGCCAGGTCCCCGCTCGGGCGGCCCCCCGTACCCCCGCGCCGGGATAGGGGTCGCCAGGATGCTTCAGGAAGGCATCTACCATGCTTCCGGAGCGCGGCCCGGAAACGCTTTCCTGATCTTGTTTCTTCGGGTGAGTCCCGGTCAGTCGGCCGCGCAGGCGGGGGCGGCTTTTGCCCGGCTATGGGGGATGTACCAGGCGCTCAAGGAAGGCAGGATCCTCGATCTACCCGGACATCCGGTCCCTGCGGGAGGTCTCAGCGTCCTCGTCGGCTATGGCGTGAACGTCTTCGACCTGGCGGGGGCCAGGGTGAGCGCACCAAGCGCCCTCCGCCGGCATGGGCAGTTCCGGTCCCCCCTCCCCACCGGGGGCGGGCCCCTGCTCATCGGCTCCGGCCTGCGCTATGGGGACGACGTGCGAGTCAATCCGGCGACCGAGGAGATCGTCGTTCAGTTCATCGCGAACACCCAGCTCGCGGTGAACCGAGCGGTGGTGGAGACGTGGAAGGCCCTTCATGACCTGACCGACCCCGAGACCGGGATCCCCCCGTTGCTCATGACCGGCTTCTACCAGGGTTTCCAGCGCGACGACGGTCGAAGTTGGATCGATTTCCACGATGGAGTATCCAACCTGAGAAGCGAAGAGCGGGCCGGAGCCATCTCCATCAAGCCAAGCGGCGCCCCAGAAGAAACGTGGGTCGAGGCGGGCACGTACCTGGCCTTCGTCCGATTGGAGGTGGACCTACCCCGTTGGAGAGGGTTGAACCGGGATCAGCAGGAGCTCCTGGTGGGCCGGGACAAGCCGAGCGGCTGTCCCATCGAAGCCACGGACGAGGCCGGTCGTCCGCTGCCTCATCGCTCCTGCCCGGTCGCGAACACGAAACAGGTGAGTGAGCCGGGGAATGAGGCATTCCGCGAGCCTCCCGACGTGGCGGACCCGGTGGTCCGCATCAGCCATGTACAGCGCGCCAACCACCACCAGGGCCCCCCGAGCGACCGGAGCTCCCTCAGGATCTTTCGACAGGGGTATGAGTTTTTGGAGCGACTCGAGGCTGCCCCCGGTTTTCGGGCGGGCCTCAACTTCGTCAGCTTCCAGGACACTCCCGGGCGCCTGAGCCAAATGTTGATAACGCCCGGTTGGCTGGGCCGAACGAACTTTGGCGGCGACCTCGACCAGCCTCTCCCGGGCACGGACCGGCTCCTCACGGTGCGGGCGGCGGGCATCTTCCTCGTCCCCCCGCTCATCGAGGGGGAACCCTTTCCCGGCTCCGGGATCTTCTCGCCCTCCGCTTAGGCCTCCCCGATCAGGCGCACTCACCAGGGCCTTTGGATACTACCGCCCGGGGCCCAGGACCCTCAGGTCTGCCTGACGGCGGGTGAATCCGATTCGGTCCAGGTACTCGAGGACGGGTAGCGCATACTTGCGAGTGGCCTGGATGAGGTCCCGGAACTGCGCCACGGTGATGGGACCGGAGCGCTCGATACTCTCCGCCACGGCTGATTTGAATCGCTCGATGGCGCTCGCCGCAAACACCAGATCGGGACTCACCTGAACCAGCTCACCGGCCCGGATCAGCGCTCGCAGGAGCGCCGGGTCGAAGCGGCGTCCCAGCTCGGCGAGGCTGGGGGGAGCGGCGCCCGCCTCCTCCAGCTCGCGGACCAGCGCCTCCCGCTCCGGGCCTCCAAGGGCAGGGGTAAAGTCGGGAGTGCGCAGCACCGTCGCATCCGCCACGATCACGTTCCGCCGGGCGAGCTCCTCCACCGCCTCCTGAAGGGGGCGGGGATCGAGGCCCAGCGTGGCGCGCATCGCCCCTCTCGGCATCCCCGGCTCCCGAGGATGAGACCGCTGGTGGGAGCGGAGCGTGGAGACGAGATGCGAGGAGATATCCTCGAATGCCTGCTCCGAGAAGACCGTCGAGGAGAGCCACACGCCGTTTCCCTGCTTCGCGGAGTCGGGATCCAGACCCGTCCGGGAGAGGGCGTCTCGCTGAGCCAGGTGGCCCTCCTCGGCCAGCAGGATCTCCAGGTAGGCAAGACGATCGGGGGCATCGAGGCGCTCGCGGGCCCCCTTCAGCAAGGTCCGGTCTCCCCGGCGGAGCGCTCGCGGGCGGGGCTCCAGGACCACTCCCCCGCCGAGGGTCTCCCGTCGCCCGGCATCGCGCAGGATGAAGCGATCACGCCAATCGAGAGCTACCGCCTCGCTCAGCATGACCGCGGCGATCCCGCTGCGTCCCGGCTCGGGAGGCTCTTCGAGGAAGCGGAGGGTGGCGTCCAGCTCCACCGACCCGATGTAGAACTTGAAGGCTCCCCGCTCCCCGGGCTGGTGAGGGAGGTTGGGAAGAAACCGGATCGAAGTCACGATCCGGTCGGTGATTGACCACGAGCCGGGGAGGGCCACGACATCCCCGCGCTTGACAGACTCCGGCTCGACCCCCACCAGATTGAGCGCCGTCCGGTTGCCCGGCCCGATGCTGCGCACCCGCTTCCCGTGAGACTGGATCGACCTGACCCTCGCCCGCATCCCCTCGGGAAGGACTTCGATCTCCTCGCCTTCGGCGAGGGTCCCCCCCGTGAGCGTCCCGGTAACCACCGTCCCCGATCCCTTCATGGTGAAGACCCGGTCGATCCAGAGCCTCGGGCGAGCCCGATCTTCGGCGGCGGGGGTGGCCTCGATGACTCGCTCCAGCTCCTCGACCAACGTGCCGAGGCCATGGCCCGTAACCGCCGAGACCGCAACGATGGGAGCACCGGCGAGGGAGGTGCCCTCGATGCGGCCCGCCACGTCCGCGACGACACCCGCGAGGTGCTCCGCGTCCACGGTATCGGTCTTGGTCACCGCGACCACCGCGCCTGCGACCTCCAGGAGGTCAAGGATGTCAAGGTGCTCTTGAGATTGAGGCTTCCACCCCTCGTTGGCGGCCACCACGAAGAGGGTCACGTTGATCGCCCCCACCCCGGCGAGCATGTTCTTGATGAACCGCTCGTGGCCGGGTACATCCACCAGACCGACCTCCCGGCCGGAGGCCAGCGCGACCCAGGCAAACCCGAGGTCGATGGTGAGCCCGCGCCGTTTCTCCTCCACGAGCCGGTCGGGATCGATCCCGGTGAGAGCCTGTACC
>JBOGWM010000075.1:0-9985 GCA_050693695.1 Actinomycetota bacterium | reverse complement strand
CCCCTACGCTCTCTCGATCGTCCGGGGCGCGGCCGGGGTGCTGATCGGCCGGCTGTCGGGATTCCTCGCCGTCGTGAAGACGCCCTCGGCCCGGACCGACAACCTGATCTTCGCCTACGGGGAGGTCCCCCGGTCGCTGGACCTGGCCGCCAGGGTGACCCGGCTGATGAGCCGGGTGGTCGCCACGCTCGAGGTGCGGCCCGAGCGGATGTGGGCGTCGCTGGCGGCCGGTTTCTCGCAGGCCACGGACCTGGCCGAGTTCGTCATGCAAACCTGCATGGTCGATTACCGGACCGCCTACCGGGTGGTGGGTGCCGCGGTGCGGGATGCCGCCCGCCGGGGGCTGGCCGGGATCGACCTCACCGGCCAGATGCTCGACGACGCCGCCCGCCGCGAGATCGGCCGTCCGCTGGGCCTGGCCGGCGCCAGCCTCGTCGGCGTGCTCGACCCGCGAGCCATCGCTTTCGGGCGGACCTCGGCGGGGGGTGCCGCTCCCGAGATCGTGCGGGAGATGGCCGGCGCCTGTCGCTCGGAGGCCGAAGGGCTGCGAACGGAAGCTGCCCGGCGAGAGGCCCGCTACCGGTCCGTGGAGGAGCGGCTCATCGCCCTGGCGACGGAGGGGGCAGGTGGCTCAACTGATCGTCGCTGACCACGAAATCGAGCCGGACCTCGTTGCGCAGCGTGTTCGAGACGTAACAGTAGGAGCGGGCACGCTGCACCAGCGCCTCCAGCTCCTCGCGGGGATGGCTGGAGAGAACCTCGACGACGATGCTGTTGAACCGCAGGCCCTGGTAGTGCCCCCGGACCCTGACGGCGAGGTCCGCAAGCTCGACTCCCCGCTTGCGCGCGGCGTGGGCCACCGCCATCGCAAAGCAGGAAGCGAGGGAGGAGAGGAACAGCTCGGTGGGGGTCGGCCCGGCGTCGGCCCCCCCGCAGTCGGGGGGCTCGTCGGCCTGGACCTCGAAGACGCGCACCGGCATCCGGCAGCGGTAGCCTCCCTCCCAGTAGGCTGTGACCTCCATGGCGCATCACCAGTCTAGCCATCGGGTTCTCGCTCTCCCGGACGAGGTCCGCGCCGTCAACGTCGGCCTGCCGGTCTTCGGCGAGGCCCTCCGGGCCCAGGGCGCCGAGGCGGTCGACGTGGACTGGCGCATTCCCGCCGGGGGCGACCCGGACCTCGTGGCGGCGCTCTCCCGCCTCTACGGTCCCGCGGCGTTAGGGATCGAGCGGGCCAACGCCGAGGTCATCCGGCGGCTCGACGAGGGAGTTCCGCTCCTGGTGGGCGTGGCGGCGGCTCTCGACGCGGTCCCGGGGATGGAGGAGCGAACGGTGCTTCACCCCGGCCCGCCCCTGCCCTGGGAGCGGTTCTGCGATCCGCTGGCCCGGTCGGTGAAGGCGACGGTGCTGGCCGAAGGGTGGGCCTTTACCCCGGAGGAGGCGGGGTCGCTGGTCGCCCGCGGCGGGGTCCGCCTGGAGCCAGCCAACCATCACGGTGCCGTCCTGCCGATGGCGACCGCGTTGGGCCCCTCGGCCCCGGTGTGGGTCGTCGAGCACTCCCGCGGGAACAACCGAGCCTACTCCGGGATCAACCAGGGCCCCGGGGCGGCGGCGTGGTTCGGGATGGACGCCCCCGAGGCGGTCAGGCTGCTGACCTGGCTCCGGGAGGTGGCCCTTCCTGTTTTCCGGGCGACCCTTGCCTCGAGCGGTCCGGTCGACCTCTGGGCGCTGGCGGCCCAGGGCCTCCAGATGGGGGACGATGTCCACATGCGCTGCCAGGCGTCGACCAACCTGCTCATCCGTCACCTCCTACCGCACCTCGTTGCGGTCAACCCACCCGGGAGCCCGGCGGTCGCCCGGTTCCTGTCCCGGAACCACCTCTTCTTCCTCAACCTGGCCATGGCCGGCGCGAAGGCCGTGACCGACTGGGCCGGGGAGGTCAGCGGGTCTAGCGTCGTGGTCTCCATGTCCCGCAACGGCACCACCTTCGGGATCCGGCTGGCCGGGATGGCGGATCGATGGTTCGTCTCCGCCGCCCCGGACGTGGGGGACGCGCTCTTCTACCCGGGCTTCGGCTCCGGGGACGCGGCCCCCGACATCGGGGACAGCGCCGTTCTGGAGCTGGTGGGGCTTGGCGGCGCCGCGACCGCGGCCTCCCCGATGGTGGCGTCCTTCCTCGGGGGGACGATGGTGGCGGCGGTGGAGGGCACGGAGGGGATGGACCGGATGTGCGTGGCGAGAAGCACCCGGTTCAAGATCCCCTACCTCGACCTGCGGGGGGCCCCGGTCGGGGTGGACGTGCGGAAGGCGGTGGAACTCCAGGTGACGCCGAACATCAACACCGGGATCCTCCACGCCTCCTCGGGACGGGGCCAGATCGGCGCAGGCGTCGCCCGGGCCCCCGCGGAGTGCTTTCGCCAGGCGCTCATGGCCCTGGACGCGGCGCTGGGATGAGGGCCACGCTCGCCGGAGCCGGCGCCTGGGAGGCCCTCTCCGGGCCGGGTGAGGGAAGGGTGCTCGCCTCGTTTCGGAACGCCTGCTACCTGGCCTTCCCTCGAGGCCTGGCGGCGCTCGTGGCTCCCCGGGTGCATCCCGGCCCCATCCACGTCAGGCTCGACGAACCGCCCCCCGCGATGGCGGTGGGGACCCCCGTCCGGATGTCGGACGGCTGGTTGCTGCTCTCCGACTGCGCGGCGCCGGTCGCGGGGGCGAGCGTGTGGCGAGGGCGTCTTCCCCGGCCGGAGCGCTTCCGGGAAGTGGCGGGGGTGATCCCGGACGTGGTGGCCGAGGCGGCGGGGCGATCGCTCGTCTCCTCGGAGGGTGAGCTGGGTGATCGATGCCGGGAGCGGTTGCGGGCCGGGGACCTGGAGGGCCTGGCGGTCCTGCTCGCCGGCCGGGGTCCCGGGCTGACGCCGGCCGGGGACGACGCCCTCATGGGCGTCCTCCTGGTGCTCAGGACGGCCTGGGGACCGCAGGCGGAGAGGAGGCTCCTTCCCGTCGCGGCGGCAGCGCCGACCGGCGTCCTCGGTCGGTCGCTCCTCGCCTGGGCGGCGCGAGGCCAGGCGCTGGAACCTGTCCACGACCTGCTGGAGGCGGTGGCACGGGGCGACCTCCCCGCCGCCGCCCGGGCGGCGGGGGCGCTTGGGGCGGTGGGGAAGTCCTCCGGCGCCGACGTGGCCCTCGGGCTTGGGTGGGGGGCGGGGCTGGTCAGCGGGTGACGAGCTCGGGCTAACGCCGCCCGGCGATCTCCCCGTAGATCGCGATGTGCTGGGCCGCGCAGGCCTCCCAGGTGAAGCGCGCCGCGACCTGAAGCCCGGCTCGGACGAGGCGCTCCCGTAGGTGCGGGTCGGTCGCCAGCCAGACCATCGCCGCGGCAAGCCGCTGCGGGTCCTCGGGCGGAACCAGGAGGGCCTTCTCGCCGGTCAGGTACTCCCGGAATACCGGGATGTCGGTGGCGATCACCGGGAGGCCCGCCGCCATGGCCTCCAGCACGGCGAGCCCCCACCCCTCCTTGAGGGACGGGAAGACGAAGGCGTCGGCGGCGTGGTACCAGCGGGCGAGCTCGCCGTCGGCGACGGTGCCGACGCGGATGAGATCCCCCCCGGTGTCGAGCCGCAGGTGCCGTGCCCGCTCGAGGACGCGTTCGCGGTAGTGGGAGTGATCCTGGAAGGAGTGTCCTCCGACCACGACCAGGACCGGGGGAGGAGACAGCTTCGCCTTCGCCATGGCCAGCGCCTCGATGAGATCGAGGCTTCCCTTACGGGGCTCGAGTCCCCCCACGGTGAGGAACATGAACCGGCCGTCCGCCCCCAGCCGGGCACGCAGCTCCGAGGCGTCGAGCACGGGAGGCCGGCCGAACCTGGCCCCGTCGACGCCGTTCGTCACGACCGTGGCCTCGATCCCGTACTGCTCTTGCAGCCAGCGCTGCCAGTACCGGCTCACCACCAGCACGTGATCCGGCTCCAGGATCGACCGGTGCTGGCAGGCGACGAGAGCGGGGATGGAGAAGTCGTCGACGTGGTGGACGGTGCGAACGACCGGGAGGCCGGGAACGGCTTTTTTGAGCTGGCAGGCCGCACTGGCAGCGATGCAGTCCTGGGCGTGGACGATGTCGTGGGCTCCGGGGACGGCGGCTTTCAGGTGCTCGCCGAGCACGTCCACGCTTCGGAGGACCCGCTCCTCCAGCGTGCCTGCCGGCTCGGGCGCCGGGTGGATGGTGTGGGGAACGGTTATCTTTCTGAAGAACCCCGCGTCCGGGTTGCCGAGGGCGAACACGTGCACCGGCTGGCCCAGGCGAGCGAGGGATTCGGCGAGGTGCAGGGTGTGGACCGGCCCGCCCCGGGGCCGGGTGGTGTAGGTGACGAGGGCCACCCTGGGACCCGGGCGGCCTGGAGTCCGCCCGGGTCCTGGTTCCGGAGCCGGGGGCCTCACGAAGTCTCCTCGGCAATGCTGGGTTGGCGGGCCGCGATGGCGGCCGCCATCAGCGCCGCCCTCGCCGAGGTGGGGGCCAGGATGCAGCCGGCCTCCCGCATCCGCCGGCGCTGGGCCTCGCAGTCCTGCGAGTCTCGATCGGTGCCCAGGACGTAGGCGACCACCGCAGGCCCTCCCGGCCGGGCGGCGGCCCGAGCGCAGGCGGGCGCCAGGACGGAAGCCGGGTCCGGGTGGGCCCCGTAGCCGAGGACCACGTCGATGAGGAGCACCGCGGTCTCAGGTGTTGCGGCCTCCTCGGCGATCCGCTCGGCCCTGGGCTCGGGGTCGATCATGGGGTGGGGCCGGCCCCGGGTGAACTCCTCGTCACCCAGGTCGAGGCACGCATGCGCGCCCGGCGGAGGCGGCAGGCCCCACTCCGGCCGGAGGGGGGTGTTCGAATGGATCGCGCCCAGCCGGGGGGCCATCACGGTCATCGCCTCGTAGCAGAGCGTCCCTCCCGAGTAAAGGCCCCGGACGGCTGACCGCTCCGGCCCGAGCCGGGCGATCGCTTCTCGGACGACCGGGGCGAGTCCCGGGGAGGAGCCGGCCGGGACGATCCCGAGGATTTCCATCGCCCTGGCACAGGCCCGCTCGATCGTCCGGGCGACGGTCACCTTGGCGGGAAGATCGGTCTTTGCATCGAGTCCCACGAAACAGGCGACTGCCGGCTTTCCCCTGAGCTGGGCGAGCAGGGAGCGGGCCACGGTCTCGGAGGGAGGCTTGGAGACCAGCAGGATGACCTCGGTGCCCGGGTCGGCTTCGAGCGCCTCGCAGGCCCGCCGGGCCATCTTGGCGCCCACCGTCTCGGAGAGGTCCCGGCCACCCACCCCGATGACCTGGGAGACGCCCGTCCCCCAGCGGTGCAGGAGGCTCATCGCCTCCTGCGCACCCGTGCCCGCCGCCGCCACGATCCCGACCGGACCCCGGCGCACCGCATTGGCAAAGCCGAGGCCGGCGCCGCCCAGCATGGCCGTGCCGGCCCCTGGACCCATGAGGAGAAGCCCCGCCTCGGCGGCCCGTCGCTTAAGGGCCACCTCGGTCTCGAGGGGGACGTTGTCGCTGAACAGCAGGACGTGGAGTCCGGCCGAGAGCGCCTTCTGGGCCTCCAGCCCGGCGAAGGCCCCCGGCACGGAGATGAGCGCCACGTTGGCCTCCTTGAGGTCTCGCCGGGCCTCCTCCATCGTGCGCGGGCGCCGCTCCCGCCGGCCCTCTCCGGCCGGGGCTTTCTCGATGAGCGCCTCGAGCGCGGTGTCGAGAGCCGACTCCGCGTGCTCCGGCGTATCGGCGCGAGCTGCGAGCACCAGGTCGTTCGCCTCCGCCCGGCCGATCGTGGCCCGCTCGAACCCCTGCTCGATCAGCCCCTCGACGTTGGCGGGCGTGCCCATCAGGGCCGCCGCCCATCTCACCCCCGGCGACTGCTGCATGGCCCGCGTGGCGCTCATGAGAAGGACCGAGTCGACGTAGGTGTCGGGACGGGTCCGGACCCGGTCGGACATCATTCTCCAACCGCGCTCTGGACCGCGGCTTCGCTCGGCCAGACGACCCGCGTGCCGTGGGTGCCGGCGAGCGCCTCGGCGGCCCGGTCGGCGGAGGTGATGATGGCGACCTCGCCGCCCGAGCGCAGGAAACACAGCGCGGCCTGGATCTTGGGCCCCATGCTCCCCGGCGGGAACTGGCCTTCCTCCAGGTACCGCTCCGCCTCCGGGACCGTCATCGTGGCGAGGGGGCGTGCGCCGGGGGTCCCGAAATCGAGAGCCACCCGGTCCACGCCGGTCAGCAGCACGAGCAGTTCCGCGCCGACCGCCGACGCCAGGCATTGCGCCGACAGGTCCTTGTCGATGACGGCGTCAACCCCTTCCAGGCGCCCGCGCCGGCGCACCACCGGGACCCCGCCCCCTCCGGCGGCGATGACGATGAATCCCCCGTCCACGAGCGCCCGGATCGAGTCGGCTTCGAGGATCTCCCGGGGCTCGGGGGAGGGAACGACACGTCGAAACCCCCGCCCGGCGTCTTCGAGCACGTTCCAGCCCCACTCGGAGGCTAGCTGCCCGGCCCCTTCGCGGTCGAAGAACGGGCCGATCGGCTTGGTCGGCTTGCCGAAGGCCGGGTCGCGAGGGTCCACCAGGACGTGGGTCACGAGCGCCACCACCTTGCGCGGGTCGCCGATCAGGTTCGTCAGGCTGAGGCTCAGGAGGTGCCCGATCTGGCCCTGGGTCATCGCGTCCAGGACGAAGAGCGGCTGGGGGGGCGCCAGGGTCGCCCCCTGTTCCTGCTGGAGGGAGAGGTTGCCCACCTGGGGGCCGTTGCCGTGGGTGACGACCACCCGGTAGTCGGCGTCGAGCAGGTGCCCGATCGCCCTCGCCATCTTGCGGGCGTTGGCCCGCTGCACCTGGAACGTCCCGGCCTGGTCCTCCCGGGTGAGGGCATTGCCTCCGAGAGCGACGACCGCCGTCCGCATCAGGATGAGCGCAGGGCCATCCAGGCGGCTCGGGCGGGGCGTTTCCCCGGATTGGCCCAGCGGTGAGGACGGTCGGTGCGGAAGTGGAGGGCGTCTCCCCGCCGCAGGACGTGCTGATCGCCCTCGATCTCGAACGCGAGGGTCCCATCCAGCATGAGGATGAGCTCCTCTCCCGGGTGCTCCATCGGCTTCGGCCCGCTCGTGGCCCCCGGCTCGACGGTCGCGATGGCCCCTGCCATGAAGAAGCGTCCGTACGGGCCGGTCACCCCCCGAAGGTCCAGGCCCTTCTTGGAGGTGAAGACCGGGCGCCGCTCGCCAGCCCGGGTGAGCACGACCGGCTTGGCCTCCTCCTGCTCCTCCACGAAGTAGGCCACCGACCGGTTGAGCGCGCCGGCGATCTTCATGAGCGTCGTCACGGTGGGGACCATCCCGTTGCGCTCGATCTTGTGGATCGCCGCCGCCGAGACGCCCGACCGCTCGGCCAGCTGCTGGAGGGACAGGTCCTTTTGCCTGCGCAGTTGCCGGACCTTGGGGCCGATGGCGGCGATGACGTCTTCCACTCTCACCTCCCGCTTGGCAGGCAACTGGGCGCCGAGTAGAGTTTACTCTGAAGTAGATGCTCTATGTAGAATAGTAAACTCTAACCGGCCCGGCGAGAGCCGCCGGCGGGGGTCGATTAGCCTTGCGGATCGTTGTTGTGGGCGGGGGTGCCGCCGGGATCGGTGCCGCGGGGGCGGCTCGTCAGGCCGCTCCCGACGCCGAGGTGACGGTCTACACCGAATACGAGGACGTCGGCTACAGCCCCTGCGGGATCCCCTACGTGCACGGGCGAGAGATCCCGGCCTTCGAGAACCTCTTCCTCCAGGACAAGGCGTTCTACGAGCGGCTCGGGATCGACATCCACTACGAGACCAGGGTCACCGGCCTGGACCCGGAGGGCGGCCGGATCTCGGTCGAGGGCGAGGCGGACGTGTCCTACGACCGGCTGGTCGTCGCCACCGGCTTCGAGTACGAGGACCCCGGCGTGCCCGGGACCGACCTGGAGGGCCTTTACTACGTCAAGAACATCCGTCGCGCGATGGAGTGGGATGGGGTCCTCGACCGGGCGAAGGCCGCGGTCATCGTGGAGGCCTCCCCGCTGGGCCTGGAGATGGTGACCGCCCTGGCGCACCGGGGCCTGGAGGTCCACCTCGTCGATCCCCACCCCTGGGCCCTGGCGGAGGTCGGGGATCCCGACATCATGAAGCCGGTGGAGGACTCCTGGGCCGACATGGGCGTGCGGATGCACTTCAACACCAAGACCGAGGCCTTCCTCGGGGACGGGAAGGTGAAGGCGGTCAAGACGTCGAAGGGAGAGCTGGCCTGCGACCTTGTGGTGGTCTGCACGCACAAGCGTCCGAACAACCGCCTGGCCCGCGCGGCGGGTCTCAAGATCGGCTCGACGGCGGGGATCGTGGTCGACGAGCGTATGGCCACCTCGCAACGCGCGGTCTTCGCGGCCGGCGACTGCGTCGAGTTGCCCCACGGCGTCACGAACATCCCCCTCCAGGGTCTCTCGGGCAGTCACGCCTACGCACAGGGCAAGGTCGCCGGCAGCAACGCCGCCGGGAAGCGCCGCATCTACCGGCCGGTCTACGTCCCTTGGGGAATGGTGGCCGGCAAGTGGATGATCGGAGGGGTGTCTTTCGGCGAGACGCTGGCCACGGCCCTCGGGATTCCCTTCGTGATGGGGGTGGCCGAGGGCATCTCCCGGGCCCGCTACTACCCCGACATGAAGAAGGTGAGGGTGAAACTTCTGGCCGAACCGGATAGCCTGCGGCTGATCGGGGCCCAGATGGTGGGAGGCGAAGGCATCAAGGAGCGAGCAGACTTCCTGGCGATGGCCGTGAAGAAAGGGGTGACGCTGGAGGACCTGGCGTGGATGGAGAACGTCTATTCCCCCCCGATCGGCGCTCTGAACGAGCCCATCGCCCTCGCCGCCCAGAACGGGCTGGCCTCCCTCGAGCGCACCTGATGCCGTTTTTCGAGTGGCTGCGCCAGAACTCGGAACGGTACCTGCTGGAGGACGCCCAGCGTGAGATGGCGAGAAAGTATCTGGGCCAGGAGCCGCCGCGGGCGAGGAGCGGCCCGAGGACGCTGTTCTGGCGTCGAGTCTACGTGCCAGTCTACCGGCGCCTTCCCTGGGGAGTCCGGCGGGCCCTCATCGTGGCCATGCCGGGCAGCCACCGGCGGCGCTGGGGGGGCCGGGCTCCTCCTTGAGGCGAACCCATCCGCTATCAACAGGTGAATCGTGAAAGAAAAGGGGGCTATCTATGGTAGAGATCGCCGGCGAGCGAGTCGCCGCGGGGCAGGCAATCGTTGACTACGACGAGAAGGTGTTTCCGGACATCCAGGCGGAGCCGGGCCAGAAGGCCTACGTCTTCATGCACACCGTGCCCTTCGAGGGTTCGGTGGGCATCGTGAACATGCTCACGGCCACCCGCCTGGTCCGCAAGGGCTTCGACACCAGTGTCGTCCTGTTCGGCCCGGCGTCGCTCATGGCTTCGGCCACCCGGGGCTTTCCCAACGTGGGGGACGAGGCCTTCCCGGGTCACCTCAACTACAACAAGCAGCTCAAGACCATCATGGACGAGGGAGGCAAGATCTACGCCTGCCGCTTCTCCGCGGCGGCTCTGTATGGGATGCGCGAGGTCGACATGATGGAGGGGGTCAAGCCCATTCACCCCCGTGACGTCGCCGACGCGGCCATCCAGGCCTGGAAAGAGGGCGCGTTCGTCATGAATACCTGGAACATTTAGCGTGGGGAGGGTAGCTCTCCCCACGGGCCCCTCCCCAAAACTTGGCTGGCGCCGACCGACCCTGTCGGGTCGGCACAGCCGGCCCTCTTCAACTTGCTCCAACCTTTGGAGGCTTCATATGCGGGAGATGAGGAGGCTGCTTGGCGGTGTTGTCTGAGCCTTCGCAGCGGGAGCTGGGAGAAGCGGTCCGCCGGTGGCGGGTGGCGGAGCAGCGGCTCTATCCCGTCGCCATGGCGTCGCCGGAGGGCTACGAACGCTATAT
>JBOGWM010000074.1:0-13732 GCA_050693695.1 Actinomycetota bacterium | reverse complement strand
CCCCCGCCTCGATCAGGACCGCGTTCGATGCGGCAGGACGGGATATCTATGGCGAGCAGGTGATCACTCGAAACGTCTACCAGCTCGACGTGAAGGTGGTCCCGGGAAACTCGGGGGGCCCGTTTGTCCGCTCGGACGGCCACGTGCTGGGAGTGATCTTCTCCACGTCCGCCATCCGGGACAGCATCGGCTACGCGCTGACGGTGGAGGAGGTGGGACCCGCCATCGACCGGGAGCAGACCCTCCGGGAGTCGGTGGACACCGGCGAATGCACGAGATAGCCCGAAGGCTCGGCGCCCCTCTCGGCGCCCCTTAGGCTCGGCTCACCCCCAGCGAAGAAGCCACCTCCTTGGCGCCCTTGCCGCTCACGACCAGGGCTGCGATCCCGGTGACCAGATGCAGGCCATTGTCGGGGTGGTTGAGGGCCAGAATGTTCAAGTCGCCGCCGACCAGGAAGATCCCGACCGCCCCGACCGCCAGATAGACGACCCCGATGAGGCGATTGACCTTCCACGACCATGCCGCTCCCGCAGCCGCCCCGACCAGGAACAATCCTCCGACCGCGATATGGATGAGATTGTGGAGAGGATTCACGTCGAAGAGAACCAGAATCCTACCTTCCGTTGCCGCAAAGGGGACCCCCCCGGTGAGGGCGAAGCCCACCACCCCGACAAGCGCATAGACGGCGCCGAAGAGATAGCCGAACCGTTGATTGAGTGACATTTCTTCTTTCACCTCCTCTGTTGCCAGTTGTACGGAGGTGAGGGCGCGGGTGGATGACCCCCGGCGCTATTTCCGGACGGAGCTGGCTTTTCGATCAGCACCAGCTCTCGCGGGACCTTATGGGCGGCCAGGCGCTCCAGCGCGAAGCTTCTCAAGCTCTGGAGATCCGGCGGATCAACGCCTGCGGCGGGCACGACCATCGCCACCACTCGCTCCCCCCACTCGGGGTCGGGCGCTGCCATCACTCGAACCCGGGCGACCTGCGGGTGCTCTCGGAGCACCGCCTCGACCTCGAGAGGGGCCACCAACTCTGCACCGGTCAGGATGAGCCCGTCCCGGCGGCCGAGAACCCGAAGGCGCCCATCAGCGTCGATCTCGCCCAGGTCCGCGGTGTGGAACCAGCCCTCTTGCAGGGCCCGGGCCGAAAGCTCCGCCCGGGCACGATAGCTTCGCATCAGCATGGGCCCTCGGAGGGCGATCTCGCCCTCCGAAGAGAGCTTCACCTGCGCTCCCTCCAAAGCGACACCGTCGTAGACCGCCCCGCCACAAGTCTCGGTCATCCCGTAGGTGGTGATCACCCTGGCCCCCGCCGCACCGGCTCGCTCGAGGAGGGCCGCGGGCGCCGGCCCGCCGCCGACCAGGATCCATCGAAAGCGGGTGAGGTCGACCGAGGCATCCAGCAGCCGCTTCAGCATGGTTGGCACCACCGAGATGAGGTTGGCTGCTGTTGCGATGGCGATGCTCCCGGGGTCGAAGCGGGGAAACAGCAACGGAGGAGTACCGGTGAGCCGGGAGCGGACGAGAATCATGAGCCCGGCGATATGGCACAGGGGTAGGCAGCAGAGCCAACGGTCTCCCGGGCCGATGTCGAGGCGTCGGACGGAGGACTGCGCCGAGGCCCGGAGAGCGTCATGGCCGAGCTCCACCCCCTTCGGCCGCCCCGTCGTACCCGAGGTGCAGATCACGAGGGCCGTGCCGGGGTCGACGTCCAGAGCAGCCGGGAGCTCCTGCTCGCCTTCCGGAGTGATCAGGCGCGCCGGACGCATCTCGTCGAGCAGCCGGCCGGTCTCGCGCGCCCCGAGGCGCGGGTCGAGGGGAAGCGCCGCATGGCCCCGCTCCCAGAGGCTCTCGAGCACCTCGAAGAACCCGGGGCCGTAGGGCAACTTCAACGCCACCAGATCCGACATCACCTGCTACCGTGTAGCCTGACCATACGAGCTTTTGCTCAGGAGTGATAACTCATGAATTGGCATAACTCGGGAGACTACACCGATATCCTCTACGAGACCGTCGAGGGGATCGCCAAGATCACCATCAACCGGCCCGAGATCCGCAACGCTTTCCGCCCCAGGACGCTCTTCGAGCTCTCGGACGCCTTCGAGACGGCCCGAGACGATCCCGCGATCGGGGTGGTGATCCTGACCGGCGCCGGGGATCAGGCCTTCTGCTCGGGTGGGGATCAGCGGGTGCGGGGAGACGACGGATACCGGGATGATCGGGGGGTTGGACGACTCAACGTGCTCGACCTTCAGGTCCAGATCCGCCGGCTCCCCAAGCCGGTCATCGCCATGGTGGCCGGCTATGCCATCGGAGGCGGGCACGTGCTCCACGTCGTGTGCGACCTGACCATCGCGGCCGACAACGCCCGCTTCGGTCAGACGGGTCCCCGGGTGGGCTCCTTTGACGGCGGCTACGGGGCAGGGCTGCTCGCCCGGATGGTCGGGCACAAAAAGGCCCGTGAAATCTGGTTCCTCTGCCGCCAATACGACGCCGAGGAGGCCCTGGCGATGGGACTGGTGAACACAGTGGTACCGCTTCGGAGGCTCGAGGAAGAGACCGTCTCCTGGGCCAGGCGGATCCTGGAGATGAGTCCTCTCGCCATCCGGCTCCTCAAGGCCGCCTTCAATGCCGACACCGACGGTCTGGCCGGGATCCAGCAGCTCGCCGGGGACGCCACCCTGCTCTTCTACATGACGGAGGAGGCGCAGGAAGGGCGAGACGCCTACGTGGAGAAGCGAAGCCCTCGCTTCGACAAGTTTCCCCGGCGCCCCTGAGGAGTGCCTCGCAATGTCATACCCCCCTTCTAGACTGCTCGGCATCGCACCTTGAAAACCGAGCAGATGAAGATCTGGTTGGAGGCGGCCCGCCCCAAGACCCTGGTGACGGGGGCGGTCCCGGTGCTCGTCGGCACGGCCGCTGCGGGCCGGGTTGTCCCCTGGCGGCTGGGGGCCTGCCTGGTGGCGGCCCTCTCAGTTCAGGTGGGCGCCAATTACGCCAACGACTACTTCGATGGCACCCGGGGCGTGGACTCCCCGGACCGGATCGGGCCTCGGCGAGTGACCTCCGCCCGGCTGGTCACGGCCCGCCAGATGAAGCGAGCCATCGCCGCCGCCTTCGCGGTCGCTTCCGTGGCCGGGTTGGCCCTGGCGGCGGCCGTCGGGCCGGAGCTCATCGTGGTGGGCACGGCGTGCTTCGGGGCGGCTCTCGCCTACAGTGGGGGCCGCAGGCCCTTCGGGGCCGCCGGCTGGGGAGAGGTGGCGGTCTTCGTGTTCTTCGGCCTGGTGGCCACGGTGGGATCCGCGTACGTCCAGGTCGAGCGGATACCTGCACTGGCGGTGGCCGCCTCTGTCCCCGTGGGCCTCCTGGCGTCCGCCATCCTGGCGGTGAACAACATCCGGGACATCCCGACCGACCACCAGGCCGGAAAGCGCACGCTCGCAGTTCGTCTGGGTCGGACCCAGGCCCGGAGGCTCTACCGCGGGCTGGTCCTCGCTCCTTTCCTCTCTGCGTTCGGGACCGCCCTGGCCTTCGGCAGGCCATGGGCTCTGCTCACGATCCTGGCGCTCCCATTCGCCAGGCGACCACTTCGCCTCGTCGCCAGCCGGGAGGACGGCCCCGGACTGATCCGGGCCCTGGTGGGCACGGTACGCCTTCAGCTGGTCTTCAGTCTCCTGCTGGCAGGGGGGCTGTGGGTCTTCTAGGCGGAGCGTACCGTATTCCTCGGGCAGTGAACCCGAGTCAGGCCTTCGGATACGTTCTCGTGGATGAGCTGGTCCGCTGCGGGCTGACCCATGCCTGTTGCGCCCCCGGATCCCGCTCCGCGCCGGTGGCCCTCGCCCTGGCGGAAGATCCCCGGGTGCGGCTGCACGTGCTGATCGACGAGCGCTCGGCCGCCTTCTGCGCTCTGGGGATCGCCAAGGCCGCGGGGTTGCCCGTCGTCGTGCTGTCCACCTCCGGGACCGCCGCCGCCAACTTCTCTCCGGCGGTTATCGAGGCCCGCCACTCCGCCACGCCGCTCGTGGTCCTGACCGCCGACCGACCCCCGGAGCTGCGTGATACCGGCGCCAACCAGACCATCGATCAGGTCAAGCTCTACGGGGACGCGGTGGCCTGGTTCGCGGAGGTGGGAGCTCCCGAGGCCCTGCCCTCCAGCGTGGCCTACTGGCGCTCTCTGGCGTCACGGGTCTACGCCAGCGCCCTTGGTCCACCCGCCGGCCCGGTGCACCTCAACCTGCCTCTTCGAGAACCCCTGGTCCCGATGCCCGATGGGCCGGGGTTCCCCTACTCGCTTGAAGGGCGGCCCGGAGGCGAGCCCTGGACGAGGCGCTCCCGCTCTCCCCGTCCGGGCTCGCAATCCGATCTGGAGCGTCTGGCTTCCGAGATCGCCGTCACCGAGCGGGGCCTGATCATCGTGGGCGACGCCGAGGTCGATGCCGAGGCGGTGCAGGAGCTCGCCAGGGCGGCCTGCTGGCCGGTGCTTGCCGACCCGCTTTCGGGAGCGCGCTGCGGGGAGCTTGCCCTCTCGAGCTACGAGGCGCTGCTGCGTCATCGGTCCTTCGCCCGGGCCCACCGACCAGACCTGGTGCTGCGGATCGGTAGGACGGGGGCCTCATCGAGAACCATTTCGGGATTCCTCGACCGCGGAATACGCCAGGTTCTGCTGGATCCCACCGGTGCGTGGCTGGACCCCGATCGCGCCGCCGCCTGGCTGCTCGAGGCCGACCCCGAGCTCGCCCTCCGGGAGATGAGGGGCCGCCTCCCGCGCCGGGAAGCTTCGTCGTGGCTGGGGTCGTGGCTGGGGGCGGATAGGGCCGCCCGGGAGGCGATCGACGCCCTGCTCGAGGCCGACGACGTCCCCTCCGAGCCGAGGACCGCTCGAGACCTCGCGGCTCGGCTTCCGCAGGGGGCGACCCTGGTCGCCGCGTCCAGCATGCCGATTCGAGACCTCGATTGGTTCATGCGCTCCGGCTGCGGTCTGAGGGTTCTCGGCAACCGGGGGGCCAGCGGGATCGATGGCTTCGTGTCGACCGTGCTCGGCGTGGCTCTGGCCACCGACGGTCCCACCGTCGGGCTGGCGGGCGACCTCTCGCTTCTCCACGACCAGAACGGATTCCTCCTCCCGAGGAACGAGGCGGTGGATGCCGTGTTCGTGGTGGTGAACAATGATGGGGGTGGGATCTTCTCGTTCTTACCCCAGGCCGAGCTCCCCGAGCACTTCGAGAAGCTCTTCGGCACGCCCCACGGGCTCGACCTCGCAACGCTCGCTCACCTTTACGGCTGCGGCTATCGCCGGGTGGATCGGGCGGACGAGCTAGCCCCCCTGGTCTCCGGGGCCCTGGACACGAAAGGCGTTCATCTCATCGAAGTCCCCAGCGACCGCCGGGCCAACGTGGCCGTGCATCGACAACCCTGGGAGGCGGCGGCACGGGCTCTGGACGATCTTATGGGGGTCTGAGGCCGCCAATCTGGCGTCCGGCACGATTTCCTGGTTCCTCTCTGGGATCCGATCTCGCTCGGACCAGCTTCGCCGCCTCCACCATGTTCTCGAGGCTTGCCCGCACCTCATCCCAGGTTCGGGTCTTCAGGCCGCAGTCGGGGACCACCCAGATCTGGTCCGCGGCCAGGATCTTGGCCGCCTCCTCGAGCTTGGCGGCCATCTCCTCGACGGAGGGGACCCGGGGGGAGTGCACGTCGTAGACCCCGACTCCTATCTCTCGTTCGTAGTGAGAGCGAGAGAAGTCCTCGAGCAGGTCGGTGCTGGAGCGGGAATGCTCGATGAGCAAGACGTCGGCGTCGAGGGCGTCGATGGCGTCGATGACATCCGCGAAGGCCGAGTAACACATGTGGGTCTGGATCTGGGTATCGTCGGCCACGCATGAGGTGGCCAGGCGAAAGCAGTAGGTGGCCCACGCCACGTACTCGCCCCAGCGAGCGCGACGCAGGGGAAGACCCTCTCTCAGGGCGGGCTCATCCACCTGGATCACGCGGATGCCCACCTTCTCCAGGTCGGCCACTTCCTCCCGCACGGCCAGGGCAAGCTGCTTGCAGGTCTCGGATCGCGGCTGGTCGTCCCGGACGAAGGACCACATCAGCATGGTCACCGGGCCGGTGAGCATGCCCTTCATCGGCTGTCCGGTGAGGGATTGAGCATACGTGATCCACTCGAGGGTCATCGGCGCCGGCCGGGAGATGTCTCCGACGATGATGGGGGGGCGCACGTACCGGTTCCCGAAGGACTGTACCCAGCCCTTCTTGGTGAGCACGAAGCCATCCAGCTCCTCGGCGAAATACTGGACCATGTCGTTGCGCTCCGCCTCGCCGTGGACGAGCACATCCAGGCCCGCCTCCTCCTGGAACCGCACGACCCGTTCGATCTCCGCCTTCATCTCCTTCTGATACGCCTCCCGGTTGATCTCTGAGGCTTGCAGGCGGGCACGCGCCTTGCGGATCTGCGGAGTCTGAGGGAACGAGCCGGTGGTGGTGGTCGGGAAGCGGGGGAGGCCGAGGTGAACCCGCTGGCGCTTCCGCCGGTGCGGATAGTGGGCGTACCGGGAGGCGTCAGAAGCCTCCAGGGCGGCGAGCCGGCGGCGTACCTCCGGATTCCGGGTGCGACCGGATGCGGCTCGGGCCGCCAGGGCCGCCCGCCGGTCCTCGAGCTCGTAGGACACTGTCTCGTCTCCCTCATTGAGCGCCCGGGCGAGCAGGACCACCTCCCTCACCTTCTGGCGGGCGAAGGCGAGCCAGGGCCGAACTTCCTCGGGAAGTCCCCGCTCCTCCTCGATGTCGAGGGGGACATGGAGGAGCGAACACGAGGTGGAGACCGCGATCTCCTCGGCGAACCCCCCCAGGCGGCGAAGCAGGACGAGGCTGGCGTCCAGGTCGTTGATCCAGACGTTGCGTCCGTCCACCACCCCGGCGAAGAGAGTCTTGGCGAGCTTGCCGTAGCCGGCGATGAGCTCCTCGTTCTCGGGCGCCCGCACGAAGTCCACCCCGATGCCCTCGACGGGGAGCCGGGCGAGGTACGGATAAGCCTCCTCGAGACCCCCGAAGTACGTCTTCACGCAGATCTTGGGACGGGGTGTGACGGCGACCAGACGCCGGTAAGTCCGATCGAACATCTCCAGCTCCTCCGGGCTACGATCCTGAACCAGGACGGGCTCGTCGAGCTGGACCCACTCGCAACCGAGCTCCCCGAGGCGGGCAAGGACTTGCTCGTAGACCGCCGCCAGTCCCGGCAAGAGCGAGAGACGGTCGAATCCATCTTGCACCCCGGGGGCGGGCTTGCCCAGCAGCACGAAGGAGAGGGGACCGATCAGGACCGCTGCCGAGCTCATCTCGTCCTCGCACACTTCCTCATGCTCGGCAAAGGGCTTGTCGGTGGCGAGAGAGAACGACATCCGTGGCCAGAGCTCGGGGATGATGTAGTGATAGTTGGTGTCGAACCACTTGCTCATCTCCATCGCTGCGGCGTCCAGGTCCCGAGTCTGGCGGCCCCTGGCCATCGCGAAGTAAGTGTCGAGATCCACCGAGCCGCCCGGTCTGTGCTCGAAGCGCGCCGGCACCGCCCCCACCAGGGCGGCGGTGTCGAGCACCTGATCGTAGAGGGAGAAGTCGCCGACCGGGATGAGGTCCACCCCGGCCTCTCGCATGAACCGCCGGTTGTCGCGCCGGATCCCGGAGGCCACCACCGCCAGCTCCTCCGCTGACCGCTCTTTCCTCCAGTAGGCCTCCGTGGCGAACTTCAGCTCCCGGCGAGGCCCGATCCGTGGAAATCCGGCGACGTTCGACAATGCCATGACTCGATCCTCCTCGCAGGTCCCGGGCGCTGGGAGCAGAGCCGGAAACCCCGGCTGCTCACCTCCTGCCGCGGGCTATCACCTTACACGTTGGGTTTGGTCAGTTTCCGATCTCACGCGTACGGGCAGTGGCGGCATCCGCTCCGGCCGGCTTGAGGGCTTGAGGGCTTGAGGGTCGGTGGGCTACGGAATGGGCAGCTCGGCGTGATAGTAGGTGCGATTGGAGTTGGCGCCGGACATGGCGACGATCCCGGTTGTGGCATCGACGATCTGCTTCGTCGTCGTGATGTTGTTGAGCCCGGCGCCGGGGACCTTGAGAAAGGGGCTCCCCGGTCCGCCCTCGAACGACGGGGCGTCCATCGAGGCGGATTTGTAGAAGATCGTATCCCGATGGAGGTAGGTGCTCGAGAATACGTACACCGTGGCGCCCTCCGGATCGAGGAGGAGCTGGGGCCGGGTCTGATTCTCGCTCACGCTGGAGACGGGGTACCGGGACCAGGCGCCGTTGCGGTCCCGCACCAGGAGCATGATCCCGGGAGCGTCGGGTGGGTCGCGCGGCGTGCGCCGCGAGGTCTTCACCGCGGCGTAGATCCGCCCCTGGGGGTCCCCGGGAATGGCTCTCAGACTGACGTGGTCGTTGCTTCCCACGCGGCTGAGCGCGTCCTCCACCTTGCTCCAGGCGCTATCCGGCGCGCCGTCCTGGTGGGTGGCGAATCGAAAGGTGCCGGGGTCGGGGTTCGTCCACATGATGCCCACCATCTGATTGAAGGCGACGATGCTCGCCATGGCATCGTGGGCCTTGGTCGGATGGGCTCGTGGCCCCGGGGGCTCGAACGGTGGGATCCAATGGGCGTCGTCGGCCGCGGTATGGGTCACGAGGACCTTGGCCCCCTGGATGAAGACCGCCCAGAGCACTCCCAGGCTGTCCTTGGCGATGGACGCCGTGAGCGCGCCGCCCCGGGTGATGGCCACCGGGAAGCCGGCATCCATCCGGTAGGTTCGGGCGGCTTTGTCGTATGAGAGCCGGGCAAGTGAGACCTCCGTGGAGTGGGTCGCGGTCGCCACGTAGAGCTTGGCGCCATCCCAGAGCACATCCGCTCGCCCGGTCGGGCGCGGGTCGACGATCGCGCCGGTGTCGCGCCAGCTATGGTCGGCCATCAGCTCGTAGAGATGGATGCCGTCCTTGGCCGGGCTCGACAGGGCCGCCCACCAGGCGCCGTCATGATGCCACAGCTTGGCCTGCGCCATGTCGTAGGTAGGAGATTCAACCGAGCTGGGGTATTTGAAGGCTTTATAGGTTATCGGGGTGCCGGTGGCCCGTGCGTCGGCGGCCGGCCCCGCGATGGTCAGGCAGATCGCGAGGCACACCAACCGGGTCCGAGCCAAGCCCGGTCCCGGTTTCACTCCGAGCACCCCGGTTGGCGTGATCTTCTCCCTCGACGCGTTTGCTGATAACTCTGCGCACGCTAGCGTGATTCGCGCCCCGGTGACCAGTTAAAGTCCCTTAAGGGCAGCTTCATGGCCCGTCCCCGGCGTGGTCGGCCTCAGGCCGGGTCGAGAGCGGAGAGGATGGGCCGGAGCTTGAGGCGGGTCTCCTCCAGCTCCGCCTCCGGGTCGGATTCCCGCACGATACCCGCCCCTGCGAAGAGCCGGGCCCGGGAGCCCGAGACCTCGGCGCAACGAAGGGCCAGCGCCCACTCCCCGTCCCCCCGAGCGTCCACCCAGCCCACCGGGCCGGCATAGGCGCCGCGGCCCGAACCCTCGAGGGTCCGGATGAGGGAAAGGGCCTCCCGGGTGGGGGTCCCGCAGACCGCGGCCGTGGGATGCATCCGGCCGGCCAGCTCCAGGGCGCTAAGGGGACGACGCAGCCGACCTCGAACCTCGGTGCTCAGATGCTGGACGTTGGCGAGGAGGGCCAGGGTGGGCTCGTGGTCCACCTCCAGGGGCCGGCACACCCGGCTCAGGGCCTCTCGCACGGTGTGGACCGCGAGGTCATGCTCCCAGCGATTCTTATGCGACCCGAGGAGCTCATCCCCGAGCCGGGCGTCCTCTGCCGGCTCCTCGCTTCGAGGCGCCGAGCCGGCCAGCACGACGGAGAGCACCGAGCTGGCCTGCCTGCGGACCAACAACTCCGGGCTCGCTCCCACCATCTCGCCGAAGCAAAAGGTGAAGCACTGGGGATAGCTCGAGGCGAGGCGGCGGGAGATGACCCTCGAATCCAGGGCGGTGGAGGATTCGACCATCACCTGGCGAGCGAGCACCACCTTGTCCAGCCTTCCGTGGTGGATCGCCTCCCGGGCGACCCGTACCGACTCGAGCCACCTCCGTTCACCGGCGGCAGCCGGAGTGGACAAGCACCGGTCGAGGCGAGAGGGAGCGACGGGCAGGGCCCGAGGAGTGACCTCTTGGAGGCGAGGTACCGCTCCCCGGCCGGTCAGGGTGAGCCAGGAGCGACCCTCGAGGTTTCCCATCACCACCGAAGGGATCACCACCCGGGACCCGCTGCAGGAAGGGTCGAAGGTGAAGCTCCCGAAGGCGATGGGACCGCAACCGGAGGGGGCTGCGGACGCTCCCAGCTCGTCGGTCACCTCGGCCTCCCCCAGCAAGGATTCGACCGCTGCGCTGGCTCTACCAAAGCGGCCGGCGCCGGTTCCGGGGTCGATGAGGGCCGCCTCTCCCCAGGCGGCGAGTCCTTCCCCGTGGCGCATCCAGAGGATGGCCCCGGTCCCCGGGAGATGGGCGAGGAGGTCGGGGGCGGCGTCGAGGGCAACCGTGTGGGAGATGAGGCGAGCGCCCGTTTCCGGGGAACGGGCTACGGACACACTCATGACCTCGTCCCGAGGATCATCTGGGCGGCGCCCAGTCCCAGCAGCTTTCTTCTCGGGTCGGGGAAGCCGCGGGCGGCGAGCATCCGGAGCAGCTCGCCCGCCTCGGGAAGATACGCGGTCGAGGCGGGAAGGTAGCGGTAGGCCCGCCGGTCCGAGAGCAGGCCGCCGATGAGAGGGACAATGGTGTGGAAGTAGAATCGGTGGAGGGAACGTGGAAGCCGGGAGCGGGGCTCCGCCACCTCCAGCAGCCCGATCCGCCCCCCGGGACGCACCACTCGTGCGATCTCATCGAAGAGCTGTCCCAGGTCCGCGACATTGCGAAGAGCAAACCCGCAGGTCACTCCATCCGCCACCCCGTCGGGGACCGGCAGGGCGAGCACGTCGCTCAGGACCAAAGGCGCATGGGTCCGCGCCCGGTCCAGCATGCCGGCCGAGCTGTCGAAGCCCACCGCCGCCAGCCCCGCGCGTTGCAGCTCCCGGCAGAAGTCGCCGGTCCCGCATGCCAGATCGAGCACCAGAGACCCCCGACCAAGCCCGAGCGCGGCCACCGTCTCGCGGCGCCATCCGAGATCCATACCGAGGGTGAGGACCCGGTTGAGCAGGTCGTAGCGGGGAGCGATGGAATCGAACATCGCCCGGACCGCTCGGACCTTCTCCGCCCCGGTGGGAAGATGCTCGGCGTCGGGCATGGGCCCGGAGCCTTCCCTCCGATTCCGGGAGCCGCGAAGCATCAGCGGCCGGCGATCTCGAGGGGCCCCATGAAGCCGGTCTCCGCCCCCTCCGCTCCTCTCGGAGGCTCATCCTCGGCCACCCGCTCCTCGATCTGGCGCTGGGCGGTTGCCAGGAGGACCCGGCGGAAGTGATGGGCCACGAGGGTGGTCGTGGCGGGCAGCAGCTTGCGGAAGACCTGGACGAGCCGATCGGCGGCCTCTTCGTCCGAGGGAGCCGTGGCCCGGATCTGATCACGGATGTAGCGCTCGAACAGACCCACCGCCCTCTCCGAGGTCCGCCGGGCAGCCCGGTCGTATTCCCTGGCCAGGGCCAGGAGTTCGTTCAGGGGGATGCCGGCTTCCAGGAGCGCAAGCCCGGCCTGCGCGGCGGCCAGATCCGACCCGCTGTATCTGGGTTCTCCCCGATGGATCCCCGGCACCAGCAGACCCTCCGCCTCGACGGCCTGGAGGAGGGCGAGGGGAACCCCCGTGCGCTTCGAAAACTCCTCCGGCGTGAGCGATTCCTCGAGGTCGCTTGATGCCTCCTCATCCGGCATCGGCGCGATTAGCTCCGCGACCAGAGCCTGGTCGGCGGCGTTCAGCCGCCCGGCGAGAAGGTGTTGGATCGTGACCAAGGTCAAACCCTTCTCCTTGAGCTCCCGGATTCGCTTCAGGCGCTCCAGATGCTCGCCCGAGTACCAGGCCGCTCTCCCCTCGCGCGTCGGTGGGGGAAGCAGGCCCCGAGCCTGATAGAACCGCACCGTGTCCACGCTCACCGCGCAGCGGTTCGCAAGCTCGTCCACCCGATATTTCATGAGCAACAACTCTATGAGCAATCACTCGGAACGTCCACAAGGGTTTATAGCTCAATAGTCTTGAACGTGATGGGTTCCTTGATTAGCTCCGATCCCCGGATTCCGGGGGAGATAAAAAAGAAAGATCAGGCATCAGGACCGGGAATAACTAAAAAAATAGTGATGTTATGGTCTTCGCGAGGGGAGTGGCGCGTGCTGAGATGCTCCGCCGGCGGCGAGCTCCTGGAAAATTGAAGAGGACCTGGATATCCGCTCCGATCAGGGGGCCTTCCTGACGGGAAGGCGGGTGGACTCGGTGGGCTTGGGAGGGGTCCGCCCTGGGGAAAAGGTTTCG
The DNA here is from genome assembly GCA_050693695.1 of Actinomycetota bacterium. Classification (GTDB taxonomy): domain Bacteria; phylum Actinomycetota; class CADDZG01; order JAHWKV01; family JAOPZY01; genus JBOGWM01. The sequence continues at coordinate 1,246 of JBOGWM010000074.1, read as the reverse complement.
CGAGAACCCCGGTCGGGGTGAATCTCAGCGAAGAAAAGAAGTGAAAGAGTAAGGGGCCCGCCAGTCAGGGCAGACCCCTTACGGGAAAGAGGCCGCTTCGCGTGTGGGCGTGTAGGCGTCGTTCCTTCTCTCAAGCCTACTGCGGGGCTGGCCCCCGAGCAATGGCCGCGCAGGCCGGGAGGGATGTCGAGATGGTGAATGGGATGCATCGGCGCATGACAAAAAGAGGTAAGGGCGGCGTGCCTGAAGACGAAGCGAGAAGGGGCACGCAGCGTCAACAACCGCCCGGGAGATGGCTCTACGGGTGCCTCATGAGCGGGCTCACGGTCATGGCTCTGCTCGGCGCAGCGAGCATGTATCCGCTGAGCGCCTCCACCCGGTCGGCGACTCAACCGACGGCTCGCCTGGACCGGCTTGGACCATACTCTGACGCAGGGTCCATCGCGGCTCGGACGGGGACGGAGCACACGACGGCGGTCCCGTCGGCCGCAGGTGTCGGCTCCCCCAGGTTTGCGGCGCCCGCCCAGTCGGGCGAGTGCAGCAGGAGCCTGGTGGTGGAGATCCTCGAACCCCTCAGCAAACACATCAAGGTCGCTCATCTGGAGCGCTCCCCCGAGGGGCAGACGCAGGACCTGATGAACACCGATCAGTACGTCCAGCTTCACACGGTCCTGGTGGAGAACATGGCAGACCCCGCCGTCGAGGGCGTGTACGTCATCAGCGATGGCACTCCTCCGCCTCTCACCAATCACCTCCGGGTGGCTCATCTGGAGCGCTCCCCCGAGGGGCAGACGCAGGACCTGATGGACACCGATCAGTACGCACAGACCCACACGGTCCTGGTTCAAAACGTGGCCGTTCCAACCATCACCGTGGTCAACGGTTCAGGCTGCGCGCCTGACCAGCAGTCGCAGCAGCCGCAGCCGGCTCATTCTACCCAGCCGGCGACAGGGACGGGCGGATCGATGAATGTGGGGATAAAGGATCAGGCCTACGCCCCGGCGGCTCTCGCCGTGAACGCCGGGGACTCGGTGATCTGGACCAACAACGAGACCAGGGAGAGCGGGATTCCCCACACCGTTTCCTCCAGCGGCGGCGGCCCGCTGAAGTCGGGCAGCCTGCAGCCGGGCGCGAGCTACACCTATACGTTCGCAAACCCGGGGACCTACAACTACGTCTGTGACGTTCATCCGAACATGAAAGGCTCCGTGACGGTGAAGGGCGCGAGCTCGACTCACAGCTCCTC
>JBOGWM010000073.1:0-3453 GCA_050693695.1 Actinomycetota bacterium | reverse complement strand
TCGGAGACTGGTCGGGTGGTCACAGCTCGTTATGGACCAGCCAAGGGAGGTGCCAAGTGAGCGAGGCATCGCCGTACTTCCGTATCCTGGAGGCGATTCAGGACTTTGAGGCCGGTGAGGTTGAGTTGGGGGATTTGGTGACCCGGCTGGAGAAGCTCATCAACAGTTTTGAAGGGGTCTCCCAAGAAACAGTCGACCGGTTCTTGGCGGAGTGGGGCGTGCTGGAGGACATCTACGCATTCGCTCTCGACCAGGGGTGGAAGAGGCTCGAAAGAGAAGACATGGACCTGATCGAGAAATCACTTCTAAGGCTCTCGGCACTGGCAGAGAAGGAAGAAGTGGGCTTGGCAAGGGGAGGGCCTTCGGTAGCCGACCTCTGAACTGCGTGCAACCGAATGGCTGAACAGGGCGAGCTGTCCGGAAGCCAAGCTGGTGGAGACCGGTGACGACCAAGAGTGGTACTTGCCGGACTTACTGGTCAAGCTCGACTTGGCCGACACCAAGTCGGAAGCACGCCGCCTTGTTTCCGGGGGGGCAATCCGGCTCGACGGCCAGGCACTGACCGATCCCAATGCCACCATTCCCGTCGAGGCTCTGGTCGGGCGGGTCATCCAACGGGCCAAGCGCGGTTTCGTCCGGCTCATCTTACCAATGTGGACATCAGCCAGGCCGCGATCACCCCGGCCAGATCCGTCAAGACCGTAGCCGAGCTCCTTGCCTTTCCGTCGGGAGCTCGGCGAGCGGGAACTCCCAGGGAGTGATCTCCTCCCTCGATGACGTGCAGGGTGGCTTCTCCGCCGAGTCGGGGGAGGTTGTCGCGCAGGAGGTCCAGATCGCAGAAGGGGTCCTCCGCGCCCTGGAGGAAGAGGCAGGGGACCCGGATCGAGGGCCAGTGCCGGACTCTGGGGGCGTCGGGTCGCCCCGGCGGATGGAGGGGATAGCCGTAGAAGACCAGCCCGGCCGCGCCCGGGATGAGCCCCTCCGCCACGGCCAGGGGCCACCCGGCCCCCGTAGGACTTGCCCCCGAGGAACCATGGTCCCGGGAAGCCCAGGCGCCGGTGGGCGTCCTCGAAGGCGGCGGCACAGGCGCCGGCACAACGCTGCGCCGCGGGTGGGGTCCAGCGTCCCAGCTCCCGGTAGGGCAGGTTGAACCGGATCACCGGATGTCCCAGAGAGGCCAGGGCGCTCGCAAGCGCCCTCAGGCCCGGGCCTGCGAGGTCTCCTCCCGCGCCATGGGTCAGCGCCAGGGTCGGGCGCCGAGCCCCTGGGGGATCGGGGACATCCACCAACGCGCTCACCGAGCCCGGGGCTTGGGGGATCTCCAGTCGGAGATCCGGGCGGGTCACACCTGGCATCGGGGACAGAAGTGGACCGAGCGATTCGACCAACGCCGGCGCTGGATGGGAATACCGCAGCGCAGGCACGGCTGTCCCGCTCGCTGATAGACCCGGAGGCGCTGGCGGTACTCGCCGGGCCCCCCGTAGAGATCCCGGTACTGCTCGTCCTCGATGGAGGTGCCGCGGTGGCGAATCGCCTCCTGGAGCACATCCTGGATAGCTTGCCACAGACGGCACGCCTCCCCGGAGGAAAGGCTGTTCGAGGCTCGGTCCGGGGCGAGCCGGGCGGTGAACAGGATCTCGTCGGAGTAGATGTTGCCGATGCCGCAGACGAAGCTCTGATCCATGAGGAGCGGCTTGAGCGCCGTCTTGCGCTTTGCGAGCAACCGGGAGAAGTCCTGCCATCCGTCCGGCTGCTCGAGAGGATCCAGGCCGAGCTTCGCGAGCTCGCTCACCTCCCCCAGCTCCCCCTTCCCGGTGACGAAGATCTCGCCGAAGCTCCGGGGGTCGACGAAGCGAAGCTGGTCCGCCTGACAGAACTCCAGGACCACGTGGGTGTGGTTGGCGAAGGGCTCCGATCCGGTCATCCGAAGGAGCTGCCCGGACATCCCCAGATGCACCACGAGCACCCGCTCGCGCTCCAGATGGAGCAGCAGGTACTTCCCCTTCCGGGCGACCCGGGTGATGTGAGCCCCCGCCACGACCTCTTCGAGCTCCCTGCAGCCGTAACGGCGGAGGATTCGCATGGCGTTCTTGGTGTCGCGGACCACGACCGAGCGGATCCGGCGTCCGACGAACTCTTTCTCCAGGTCCCTGCGGATGACCTCGACCTCGGGAAGCTCCGGCACCTCAGCTCAGAGGTCCTCGAGGTGGGCCAGGGCCTCTTTGGCAGCCGCCTGCTCCGCCTCCTTCTTCGACCGCCCCACCCCTTCCCCCAAAAGCTCCCCGCTCAAGAAGACCGTGGCTCGAAACCTCTTGGCATGCTCGGGCCCGCTGGAGACGACCCGGTACTCGGGAAGGTTGCCGGTGCGCTTCGCAGCCCGTTCCTGCAGGCTCGTCTTGAAGTCCCTCACCACCCCTCGCTCCATGTGGTCACGGATGTGGGCCGTGAAAAGACCCTGGATCAGCCCGCTCGCCTCTTCCAGACCGCAATCCAGGTAGACGGCCCCGATCAGGCTCTCCATGGCGTCGGCCAGGATGGAGGACTTGTCGCTGCCCCCGGAAAGCTCCTCTCCGCGGCCGAGGAGGAGATGGTCGCCGAGGCCCAGCTGGCGGGCCACCTCCGCCAGAACCCCCATGTTGACCGTGGCCGCCCGCAGCTTGGCCATCTCGCCCTCCGGGAGATCGGGATACCAGGAGAAGATCAGGTCGGTGACAACGAGTCCCAGCACGGCGTCACCCAGGAACTCCAGGCGCTCGTTGTGGGAGACTCCCCCGTGCTCGAAGGCGTAGGAGCGATGGGTGAGGGACTCTCGAAGTAGCTCCGCATCATGGAACCGGACATCGAGGCGCACTTCCAGAGGATGGGACCGGATCGACTCCGAGGGCTCGCGCGCCTTCAATCTACTCGATCTCGACGACCTCACGCCCCCCGTAGTAGCCGCATGTCCCACACACCCGGTGCGGGAGCTTGGGGGCGTGACACTGGGGACAGGTCGAGCGGGTGGGTGTCGCCAGCTTCCACCGAGCCCGCCGGTGGCGCGTGGACGGGCGTGCCTTCTTTCGCTTGGGCGTGGGCATCAGGAACGCTCCTCCAGGTGCTGCGCGATCTCGATCAGGCCAGCCCAACCCGAATCGATCCGGTGCTGACCGTGACCGCACTCGATCAGATTCAGATCCGCCCCGCAGTCCGGGCAAAGGCCCTTGCAATGGGGGTCGTGGAGGGGCTGTTCGGGGATGCCGAGAACCACCGCGTCCCGGATGACGGGCTCCAGATCGATGGTGTCGTGACACACGTCGTATCCACCCTTCTCCTCGCCCTGCTCGTAGTAGAAGACCTCGTCCACCGGCTGCTCGAAATCCTCCTCGTACTCCTTCAGGCACCGGGTGCAGGCGAGATGCATGGTACCCGAGACCCGGCCCGACACCACAACCCCTTCCAACAGCCCCTCCGCGC
>JBOGWM010000072.1:0-12966 GCA_050693695.1 Actinomycetota bacterium | reverse complement strand
GAAAGCGATGGCATCTTCCGCAACGGCGGGGACAAGCTGATGCTGGAGGTGAGAAGAGGCGGCGAAGGCTATGTCGCCACCTTCGACATTGCGCTGCAAGCCTGAGAGACCTGCGGCCGGGAGGAGGGCTTGGAGGCTTGCATGGAACTTGTAAAAATGTCCAAAGTTCCGGGTCCCGGAAGGTCTGTCTACGACCGTTCCGGGCGAAGTTCCGGGAGCGGTGGGGGCGCCAGGAGGTAGCTGAGCAGCCAGCCGACGATTCCTGCGAGCACGATCGATCCGGTCCACAGGTGGATCGACCACCAGACGCCCCTCGTGGCAAGGAGGGCCATGAAGTACGTGAGATAAAGCAGCGCCGGGACGGCAGCGGCGAACCAACGCAACTGTCCCGCGCGCTCGGCGCCGGGTCCGGGCCGAAGCCGCCGGTAGAGAAGGTCGGCGCCGAGACCGGCGAGCACCGCCGCGGGAATGAACTGGTATTCGTTCAGGGCGTCCAGGAAGTGCATCGCCACAGCGTTGAGCCCGAACACCAGGGTGAGGCTGCCGAAGGGCAGCACCCATCGGCGGGTCGCAAGCAGCACCAGCCCCATCAGGATCGTGGTCTGCAGGACGATCTCGGTCACCCCGAGGGCCTGATGCAAGAGGACGAGGTCCTCGGTGCGCGGGGCTGCGCCGCCGGCTTGGGGAGTCACGAAGGGATGGGCGACCAGGGTGAAGAAAGTGAAGCTCGAGAGCACCGTGGTGAGCGAGAGGAGCATCGGGAGCTTGCCGGCCCATCCTGGAGCGCTCTCCCGGTCCTCCCGGCGCCATGCGGAGCGAAGGGGGCCGCTTGCCATGAGGATGCCGCCCAGGGCGAGAGCGAGGTGAGTGGGGCTATAGAGGGCGTCGACGCCCGTTTCGATCCCGAAGGCGAAGTGCCAGGCCATGTCCCCGATCCCACCGAGCGCGAAGATCGCGGCGCCGAGAAGCGACAGCTCGTAGCCGGCCGGGACCACCCGGCGGAGGGGAAGGCCCCTGGCTAGGTTCTTCCTTGCGGCGTTCGCGAGGAAAAGGGCGCCGGCCAGGAAGCCGGAGTAGAGGACCGCGTGCCAGGGAGTGAAGGGAGTGTCCGGGATATCTCGCTGGATATGGGCCCATCCGTCGAGAAAGACGCCGCCGATGAGCAAGATGCCGAACCCCGCCATGGCCCAGTCGAATCTGAGGCTCCCCGAAGTCCCCACTCGCTTCGATACCACCGGGCTGTGCGCCGTCACCGCTTCGACCGTCCTCACCGCCGCCACCTCCTCGCTCCCCGTCTCGAGCTTCAAGCCGATGACAGGGTTACTGACTGTCCGTCGGTCATTATGAATGACTGAAAGTCAGTGGTCAAGGGCCCCCGGGACTCAGAACCCTTCGGACCAGCTCCTTGGCGGAGGCGACCAGACGGTCCCGGCCGAAGTTGCGCCGGTAGAGCACCTCTTCTCCCACCGCCCCCTCCAGAGCGTGGTGGAAAAGCACCGCGGTCACCGGTGGGTCGGCCACTGCGAAGGCGCCCGCCTCGACCCCGCGGCGGATCACGCCCTCCACCATCTCGTTGATCCGATCGGTGATCTTGGCGCAGATCTCCTGGGCTTCGGCGGAGAGCCCTTCCCGCCTGAAGATGGAGATGATCTCGCGATGCTCGAGCAGGAAATCGATGGTCGCTTCGACCAGGAGGTCGGCGAGCGCCCACGGGTCCTTGGCATCGGCCTTCGTATCGGCCTGCTGGAGGAGGTGCTGCTCCACGCGCCTGATGGTGGTCTCGTGAAAGCGCTCTCGCAGGGAGGCGAGCAGGTGCTCTTTGGTTTCGAAGTAGAGATAGAGCGTCCCCTTGGCCACCCCTGCCTGCCTGGCGATGTCGTCCATGGTGGCGACGACCAGGCCCTTCGCGCCGAATACGCTCACCGCGGCGTCCAGGATCTCCCGACGCCGGTCCTCGGCGGGCTTGGTGACGCGCTTGGTTCTCTCGAGGGAAACAGTCATGACTGAACGCCAGTCAGCATACACCCCGACGTAGGCTATCCCGGGAGCCCGCCCGGTCTGCATGTCCCCATCGAGTCTCTCAAGTCGCTTCGTCCCGGCCCCCGGGCCCCGGCTGTTATCCTCCTTGAGGAAAGGGAGCGTCTCCGCAGTGCAAGCAAAGACCCAAGTCAAGATCCGCGTGCCCGGCGAGCATCAGCTCGTCAATCTGTTCGGCACCAGGGACGAGCTCCTCAAGCTGATCGAGCAGGGGTTCGATACCTCCATACTCGTGCGCGGCAACGAGATCACCATCACCGGGGAGCCACGGGAGGCGGAGCAGGTCGCACGGCTCTTCGAGGAGCTGATCCGGCTGCTGGAGCGAGGTCAGCTTCTGACGGTGGAGGCGGTCGGGCGCTCGATCGACATGGTGAAGGGGGGCAGGGTCCGCCCCTCGGAGGTGCTGGCGGACTCGGTCCTCATCACCCGTGGGAAGTCCATCCGCTCCAAGACCGCCGGCCAGAAGGGCTACGTGGACGCCATGCGCCGCAACACCATCGTGTTTGCGATCGGGCCTGCCGGGACCGGGAAGACCTACCTCGCGGTGGCTGCCGCGATCCATGCCCTGCAGCAGAAGCAGGTACGGCGGATCATCCTGACCCGCCCGGCAGTCGAGGCCGGCGAGCGGTTGGGCTTTTTGCCCGGAGACATCGCTGCCAAGGTGGATCCCTACCTGAAGCCTCTCTATGATGCGCTCTACGAGATGCTCGAGCCCGACGCCTATGCCCGGGCGATCGCCCGAGGAGAGATCGAGGTCGCTCCCCTGGCCTTCATGCGTGGGCGTACCCTGAATGACTCCTTCATTATCCTCGACGAGGCTCAGAACACCTCTCCCGAGCAGATGAAGATGTTTCTCACCCGCCTCGGCTTCAGCTCTCGGGCGGTGATCACCGGGGATATCACCCAGATCGATCTTCCCTCCCCTCAGACCTCCGGGCTGGTGCTGGTTCGAGACATCCTGATCGGGATCGAAGGGGTGGAGTTCTGCTACCTCAATGCCAAAGACGTCGTCCGGCACAAGATCGTGCAGGAGATCGTCGAGGCGTACCGGAGGTTCGCGGAGTCGGATGGGCCGGATCGCGCCCGATCGGGCTCCAGTCCCGATGAGTGAAGACAGCCGCGTCTCGCTGATTCTCTTCAATGAGCAGGCCGTGGCGGTGGACGAGGGCCGGGTGGTCGAGACCGCCCGGCGTGCGGTCCTGGCCGAGAAGGTGGTGGGGGAGGTCTCGATCCTGCTCGTGGACATCTCCCGCATGGCCGAGCTGAGCTCCCGCTATCTCGATGAGCCCGGGCCGACCGACGTGCTGGCCTTTCCCATCGACGGCCGGGTAAGCGCACCTCCGGACGGGGATACGCCCGGGGGCGGGCCTCCGGTGATCATCGGGGAGGTCGTCCTCTGTCCCGAGGTGGCCCGAGACCAGGCGAGTGATGGCCTGGACGAGGAGCTGGACCTGTTGGTCGTCCATGGGGTGCTGCACCTGCTGGGCTACGACCACGACACGACGGAGGCCGCGGCTGCCATGCGCGCCCGTGAGGAGAGCGTCGTCGGCCGAGGAGGACGGGAATGACTTCTTTCGCAGATCCTGATGGCGGCCGAAGAGCCGCCATCAGCGCAACCGCGCCGTGACCCGAACCCGCTGGGAGCTTCTCTTGGCCGCCGCCGCAGCCGGGTTTTCCTTTCTCGCCTCTGCCTGGGTCAATGGGATCAGCCGCCTGACCATCGCCCGGGCGCGCCGGCTGGCGGACGATCATCCCAGGCGGGGGTCGCTGCTGGTCCAGATCGCTCGGGATCCCCGGCCCTATCTCACCGGCGCCCTTCTCGTGATGCTGACCGCCCGGGTGAGCGCGACCGTCCTCGTGACCTCCGCACTGGTGCGAGGAGGCGTGCGTGGCGCCCCGGTCATAGCGATCGCGGTGATGACCTTCATCCTCTTCCAGGTGACCGAGATCGCCCCCCGCTCCTGGGCCCTGGAGCGACTCGATCACGTGGTGCTTGCCTCCGCTCGCCCGGTGTGGTGGTTGGGGATTGTGCTGAGGCCGGTCGCCTCGCTCATGATTCGAATGAGCCGGCTGTTCCTGCTCATCCTTCCGGGCCGGGGCGTGCCTCGGGGACCGGTCACCTCGGAAGAGGAGATCATGTCCATGGTCGAGGCGGCCGAGTCGGAGGAGGTGATCGAGACCGAGGAGCGGCGGATGATCCACTCCATCTTCGAATTCGGGGACACCGTGGTGAGGGAGGTGATGGCGCCCCGCCCTGACATGATCTGCGTTGAGGTCGATGTCGGCGTGGTGGGGATCCTCGATGTCATGCTGGAGCATGGCTTCTCCCGGCTTCCCGTCATTCGCGGGGACATCGATAACGTGGTGGGCATCGTCCACGCCCGGCAGGTGATGAAGCGGATACGGGCCAGCTCCTCGGGAAAGGACCTTCGGGCCTCCGATCTCATGCGGCCCGGCCTTTTCGTCCCGGAGTCCAAGAAGGTGGCCGAGCTGCTCCGGGAGCTCCAGCAGGCCAAGACCCAGATGGCGATCGTGGTGGACGAGTACGGAGGCACCGCGGGCCTGGTCACGATGGAAGACCTGATCGAAGAGATCGTCGGGGAGATCGCGGACGAGCACGAGGCGGAGGAGCCGACCGTGGATCGCATCGACTCGGCCACCGTCCGGGTCAATGCCCGCCTCCAGATCGACGAGTTGCGCCACCTGCTCGACCTGGACCTTCCAAACTCCGAATGGGATTCGGTGGGGGGCCTGGTCAGCGGCATCCTGGGCCGGGTGCCGTCGGAAGGCGACCGGGTCGCGGTGGCGGGGGTCGAGTTCCTGGTCGAGAAGATGAAGGGCCGTCGAGTCGCTCAGGTGACGGTCCATCGGATCGGGGACGAGCCGGGGTCCGCTGCCGATGGATGAGCGCGGGCGAGGCGGTGCCGAGGCCGGCTTTCGGTCCGGCTTCGTCTGCGTGGTCGGGCGGCCGAACGTCGGAAAGTCCACCCTTACCAATCGCCTCGTCCGGGGCAAGGTGGCGATCACCTCCGACAAGCCCCAGACCACCCGTCATGCCATCCGGGGCATCCTGACCCTTCCCGAGGCCCAGATCGTCTTCATCGACACGCCGGGCCTGCAGCGGCCCCGCAACCTGCTCGGCGAGCGAATGAATCAGGTGGTCCGGCGCACCCTGCGGGAGGTGGACGCCGTCGTCTTCGTCCTCGATGCCTCCCAGCCGGTCGGTGGCGGGGACGGGTTCATCTCCCGGGAGCTCGGCCAACTCGCCACGCCGGTCATCTGCGTGGTGAGCAAGGCGGACCTCGTCGCTCCTCCCCGCCTCCTGGACCAGATGGAGACGGCTCGGGCGCTCGGGGAGTGGAGAGATGTCCTCTCGACCTCGGCCACGAGAGGCACCGGGCTCGATTATCTCGCTCGAGGGCTCATCGAACTGCTCCCGGAGGGCCCGGTCTACTACCCGTCCGATTCGCTCCGCGACCAGCCGGACCACCTGGTGGTGGCGGAGCTGATCCGGGAGAAGGTCCTCGACCTCACTCGGAAGGAGGTGCCGCACTCCGTCGCGGTGGTGGTCGAGGAGATGGGACGGCGAGACGGGTCCGACCTGGTCGAGATCCATGCCGCGATCTACGCCGAGAGGGACTCCCAGAAGGGAATCCTCATCGGAAAGAGGGGTCAGATGCTCAAGGAGATCGGGAGCCGGGCTCGCCGGGAGATCGAGGCGCTGCTGGGGAGCCGCGTCTTTCTGGACCTTCGAGTCAAGATCGAGCCTCACTGGCCTCGACGGGAGGCTCTGCTGCGGCGCTTTGGGTACTGAAGCCGGGGGGGCATCTGATTCATAAAGCAGCGAGGGCACTTGATTCATAACTAAGGGGGTGTCATGGCGCAGGGATCGGTCAAGGAATACGACGTTCGTACCAAGAGGGGGATCATCGAGAGCGACGATGGCGCCACCGAGTGGGAGATCGACCCGGTGGCGATGGAGACCGGGATGTTCCGCTTTTTTCGCACCGGGCAGAGAGTCACCTTCGATGTGATCGACGAGGAGGGGATTTCAAGGATCCGCAACCTGCGCATCGGTCTGGCCTAGCCTGATGACGCATTCGCCTGTACATATGCGGTGACGTCCATCGGATGCTTGTCCGTTCCAGAAGGGTCTCTTCGGCTGGGGCCATCCCGGAGGAGGCTTGAGGCTCAGCGCGTGTCGGGGTCCAGGCCGACGACCCATGGAAGGTCGGCGAGACGGGCTCGTAGGGCGTCATCGACCGTAATGAGCGAGTTGTGAAACCTCTCGGCCACCGCGACGTAGATCATGTCATAGATAGGGTGATTGTCATAGCGGCGCGAGAGGTTCCACGCTCGGTCGAGGTCCCGTTGGTCGTCCACAAGGCGGATGGGGAGGTTGCGCAGGCGGCGGTATGCGGTGTCCGCCTCGACCCCGCTCCATCGGTGTCGCCGCAATCCCGTTAGCAGCGCATTGGCCACCTCTTCGAGCAAAAGTCGAGGGGCGAGCAGCTCATCGTGGGCCGTGGCGAGCCGTTGCAGGGTTGCCATCGCCGGCGATATCGGCTCCGCGCTTGGCGCAACCCAGTCGACGACCACGCTGGCGTCGACGACCGTCACGCGAAGTCGCCGCCGGAGCGATGGCGACGGTCCTCCAGGATCAGATCGGCAGCCGAGCCCCGGGCTCTGCAGGCAGACTGATCGAGGGCGAGACGTGCCGCCGCCGCCCACTCGCTCAGCGAGAGTGCGGGATCGTCGCCTCGTTGCCTCACGAGCGCGGTGAGATCGTCTCGGCTCACCAGGAGCCGGTTCCCCCGGCGACGCGCGGGAAGCCGGCCTGACCAGATCCATCGCCGGATAGTCTCGGGGGAACGTTTTACCAGGCGCGCCGCGGCTCGTACATCGAGGAGAGTATCCGCTTGCTGGTGCGAAGCGAGCTCAGTCATGGAAATATACTACTACATGGTTCTCAATGCGATGTAGTAGGATCTGCCAATTCCTTGGTCTCTAATTCCCCGGTTGGAAGACTTCGCTTCCTATAGTGATCTGGTGCTCTACAAGGACGAGGCGGTCGTGCTGCGCACGATGCGCCTCGGGGAGGCGGATCGTATCGTCACCTTCCTCGGGCGCGCCAACGGGAAGATCCGGGCGGTGGCCAAGGGGATACGCAAGACCAAGAGCCGGTTCGGGGGGCGGTTGGAGCCCTTCAGTCAGGTCTCTTTGGTGCTGTGGCGGGGAAGGTCGAGCCTGGACATCGTGACCCAGGCGGAGGTGGTGGAGCCGTTCCGGCGAGTCCGGGAGGACCTGGAGGCCTTCGCCCTCGGGCAGGTGATGCTCGAGGCGGTGGACCGGCTGGTCCAGGAACGAGAACGGGTCCCTCGGGTCTTCACCCTGGTCGTCGACGGGCTTCATGCGCTCGGGGCGAGTCCCTCCTCGCAGCTACTGGCATGGTTCTTGCTGAGGCTCTCGGGCCTCGCCGGGTTCGCCCCTCACCTCGAGCGGTGCGCCGAGTGCCGGGCGCCGGCCGGCTGGTTCTCTCCGGCCCAGGGGGGCGGGGTGTGCCGGGGCTGCCGCTTCCCGGATGCCGAGGAGCTGGCCCCCGGGATGCTCAAGCTCATGAGCGACCTCCTCGCCGAGGGAGCCTGGATGCAGCCGAGAGCCGATATGGCCCGAGACACCCTGCGCCTGGCTCGCTGGTACACCGAGTTCCACCTGGAGCGCCGGCTCCGCTCCGCGAGGACGGCGGAGACCCTGACGGGAGGGCTCGGGAACCCCTGCTCCGTCCCGCCGGCGCGCTCCGCGCCGATCGGTCGCGATTGAATTTTGGGAGGGGAGGGCTGGCCTCCCCTCGCTGATCACGGTCCGAATCTCGCCAGGCGGCCCCCGGCGCCGAGCATGAGGGCCATGAGGTTCTTTCCCTGTTGCAGGCCGAAGGCGCCGGCCCGGGCCGCCTCTTCGTGGAAGCGGTCCACCCCGTCCACGCCCACCGCCGGCCCCCACAGGAGGAAGGGGACCGGATGCCAGGAGTGCGAGCGGAGCTGGCTCGGGGTGGCGTGGTCGCCCGTGACGCAGAGGACCTGGGGTCCCCGGTTCGCGATCCGAGGTACGAGGGCGTCCACCTGTTCGATCGCCGCCATCTTGGCGCCGAAGTTACCATCCTCCCCGGCGGAGTCCGTCGGCTTGTGGTGGAGAAAGAAGAAGTCGTAGGTGTCCCAGCAAGCCTCCAGCGTCTCCACCTGATGCTCGAAGCTCGTCTGCGGAGGGGCGACCTCCATCCCCAGGATGCGGGCCAGCCCGCGGTACATCGGATAGACCGTGATCCCCACCGCCTGGAGGCCGTAACGGGCCGCGAACGAAGGAAGCTCTCGCAGGGTGTCGAAGCCTCGCAAGAGGATGAAGTTGGCCTGCTTCCCCGCCAGGATGGAGCGGATCTGACCCAGGATGCCGCCCAGGAGGCGGACGGTCGGCTCCGCCTCGGCGCTGAGAGCCCGGGGGTCTCGGGGGGCCAGACCGAGGATCTGGGGGTCGGTGTCGGAGATGGCGGGTGAGAGGCCCTCGCCTCGCAGCACCAGCAGGGCCCGGTGGTCCCGCTCGGTCTCCAGGAAGAGCTCCACCCCGGTCTCGAGGGACAGCCCTTCTTTGATACGGGAGCAGAGACGCCGGTTCTCCTCGCTGGAGAGGCGGTCGGCCCGCCGGTCCATAATGATCCCCGAGGGATCGAGCGTGCAGAAGTTCACCCGGGCGGCCACGTCGCCGGCCTTGAGGTCGAACTCGATCCCCGCCGCGGAGAGGGCGCCTCTTCCCAGCTCGTAGACGAGCGGGTCGTATCCGAAGAGGGCCAGATGGCCGGCGCCGCTCCCGGGCGTCACCCCGGGGGCCACGATGGTGAGGAGGCCGCTCCCGCCCTCCGCCGCCAGGCGGTCGAGGTTGGTAGTGGTCGCTTCCTCCAGCTCCGAGCCGCGCTCCGCGCTCCGAAAGCCTCCGAGGCCGTCCATGACGACCAGCACGATCTTGGTCTCGGCCTGGATTGCGAGCCGGGAAAGAAGATTGTCCATGCGCGTAATCTACCGCCCGGGGAAGGGGGAAGCCGCAGAAGCATACTTCCGCGCCGGGAGGTCGCGCCGTCTTTGAAACTTGCGGAGCTCCTGGAGGCTACGGGCTTCCGCCGGGGACCGAGGGGACTCTTGGCTTCCAAGCGATCCACATCGTATTAATCGTTAGTTTAGTCTTATGTTCTGACCTGCGTGCAGGGGGAAAGGATGGACGCGGTGAAGCTCCTCCGAGTCCTGGTGCCCACCAGGGGCTCCGCCCCCGCGCTGGGGGCCTGTCGGGAGGCTGCCCGGATGCTTGCCCCGGGGAGAGCCGAGGTCCGGCTACTCACAGTCTTACCCGAGGAGCTCTACCCCAACCCCTACACCCTGGAGGGCAAGCAGATGTCAGACATGCCCGAGCGGCTGGAGCGAGTGAGGGAGACGGCGGAGAGGGCTTTGGGGGAGGCACGCCGAATCTTCGAGGAGGCCGGCCACCCCGTGGAGGCCAACCATCGCTTCGGCAATCCCCCCAAAGAGATCCTGAACGAGATCAGGGAGTGGGCGCCCGACCTCGTTGTCATGGGATGGTGGGTGGCGCGGGCGCCGCAGAAATGGGTCGCGGGTAGCATCTTCGAGCGAGTGATCCGCCACACCGAAGTCCCCGTTTTGCTGATGAGGTACAGGGAATAGCTCGCGGGCTCCGAGGGCCTCGTCTACCCTGGCCGGAGACTTCCGAGCCCGCCTGGGAGTCGAAGGCCCCGCGCCTGATCGCAGGTGCCGCCGGAGTCGATGTTGCGGAGTCTTGAGCCCCGCTCTGCACTGGCCCATGAGCCGGACATCTGACCGCGATAAAGTTGGAGGCAGGATCGGACACGGAGATGCGGATGACGCAGGCCGGGACAGCGCTGGTGACGGGCGCGTCGGGGGGGATCGGTAAGGAGATCGCGCGGATCCTCGCGCGGGAGGGCTTCTCGGTCGTGCTCGTTGCGCGCCGCGGCCAGGAGCTGGAGAAACTGGCGAGCGAGCTGCGCGAGCAACACGGCGTGAAGGCCTGGGCGGTCCCGGCAGACCTCACCCGGCGGGAAGCCTGCGACGAGCTCTTCGCGTGGGCGGGGCGGGAGAGCATCGAAGTGGATGTGCTGGTCAACAATGCAGGCTTTGGCACCAACGGTAGGTTCTCGGATATCGACCTGACCCGGGAGCTTGACGAGATCCAGCTCAACGTTGCAGCGCCCGTCCACCTCACGAAGCTCTTCTTAAAGCCAATGCTCGCGCGCAACCGGGGGCGGATTCTCAACGTCGGCTCGACCGCCGGGTTCCAGCCGGGCCCATTCATGGCCGTCTACTACTCGACGAAGGCGTTCGTGAACTCGTTCACGGAGGCGCTCTCGGCGGAGCTTGACGCCACGAGCGTCACCGCGACCGTGCTTTGCCCGGGCCCAACAAAGTCGGGGTTTGTCGCCGCGGCGAAGATGGAGAGGGTCAACCTCTTCAAGGCGCCCCAGGTCGCGGATGCATCCAGCGTCGCCGAAGCCGGCGTGCGCGCCATGTTGGAAGGCAAGGCGATGGTGGTCCCCGGTCTGATGAACAAGGCATCGGTCCAATCCACGCGGATCGCGCCCCGCGCGGTCGTGCGCGCTATCGTGAAGCGCCTGAACCGCCAGCATTGACCGGGCGCTTGAGGCGAGCTAGCGACATCGCTAAAAGTAGAACTGGCGCCAGGCCTTCCACCAGTCTTCGGCCCGTGAGACGATCGTGCGTGGCCCGGTGATCTCCACACCGATACGGTGACGATAGACCTCGGTGCCGTCCGGGTTCTGGAAGTCGACGACGATCTCGCATGGACGGCCCGGGTCATAGGGCTTCACCGCGGCGGGGTCGCGAAGTACCTTCGCCGCAGCCGTCTGGATGAGCTCTCGGGCTCGCAGGGGAGCGATCTGCCGGGCGCTGAACCGGCCGAACGAGGCCTTGACGGCGACGGTCGTCAGGCCGTCCCCAAGCAGCTCTTTCGCCTCGGCGCAGCTCGCCTCGTCTCCGGTCACGAGTAAAACGGGGACGCCCCAGGTCCCACAGAGAGCCGCGTTGATACCAATCTCGCCCACCTCCACGCCGTTGAAGCGCAGCCGGTACCAGCTTGAGCTCGACACCGTGTGGCACATCACGGCGTCCGGCGTGCCCGCCTTGGCGTGCATGGCCACGAACAGCGCGCCGTCACAGCCCTGCTCGAGCATCTCCGTATACTCGGTCCATCTCGTCTGAACGACGTAGTCGCATCCGGGATCGAGCTGGTCGGGGATGAGGGAGTTGAATGTCCACCCCTTGCCCGCGCCGTGGCAGTCCATCACCACGATCTCGGTGGCCCCACCGTCGCGGGCGCCGCGGACGGCCGCGTTGATCTCCTCGGTGTAGAGCCGGCGTCCCTCCTCGAACATCGGGTCGCCGCCTATCACCTGCTCCCACTTCACGATGCCGGCCACGCCTTCCATGTCCGAGATGATGATCACCCGCACTGGAGGCCTCCTTGGGCAGGAGTAGGAAAGGCGCTATGAGCGCAAGCTGACGCTGACTCGTGTTCGTGGTACGGGCCCAGCGGAGTTCGTCTGACCGCCGGATCTCCGACCCGTGCCCTTCATTTGCCCCTTCGTTTGGCGGCCCTCAGTCGCTGTCTGATAAGCAGCACCGCCCCGGAGAGAGCCATGAGCGGCTTCTTCCACTCGGGTTCCGCACGCTTCTTCTTGCGCCTCCGGGACAGCAGCCAGAGCAAGCCGCCAACGCTGCCCCCGGCCCCCACAACTGGCTTCCAGAAACGACGCAGCAAGGCTGGGGCGCTTCGCGAGCGCTCCGTGAAGACGTCCTCCCGGTCCGTGTTGCTCGGTTCGCTTGGCTTAGAAACGAAGTCTTCACCCATCACGGCCCTCCTCAGCCGGGGAAGGAAAGGGCCGTGATGGTTCAGTCGAGATCTCCATGCCTACAACTCTATTCCGTTTCATGGCTCACTCACGGATTTCTCGCATACGTCGAGGGCTACAGAACATCTTCCGTTCGCCGAGAGGCGATGCACTACATCGGCTGGAGGCCCCTCGGCTTAGCGCCCGGGCGTGACGACTCAGCTTCAGGGCAGCGGGTTCCTTTCGAATAGCGCCCTTATTCGGTTCCGGATGTCGGCGTTGTCGGCGCCGGTGGGCCAGTTGTGGGCCTGAAGTAGGTAGACGCGCCATACGACCTCGACCCCGTCCTCGCAGGGCCCATACCTCGACGCCTCGAGCAGCACGCCCGGCTCCGTTGTCGGTATCGGTGGGCAACCGTTGCGGGCAAGCCATTCATTGCGGTTCAAGATTCCCACCGGCAGTGAGGACAAGGGGTCGAGAAGGCTCTGGAAGATGCCGACGGAGATCGGACGGCTCGGGGTGCACGGGCCGCCGAAAAGCACCGGGCTCGCTCCGGCGTACGCGCCGACCGATGCGAACACATCGGCGGCATCACAAGCCAGGCGCTCGGCCATGATCGCCCCGCTGGAATGGCCGCCAGCGTGAACCCGCTTCGGGTCGACGCACCAGGTGGCCGAGATGTCGGCCACGACGTCGCGCAGGAAGCTCACATCGGGTCCGCCCTGAGTGGTGTTCCAAGCCGCCGGGCGCGTGGCCGACGAAGCGGGGTAGGAGACGATGAAGCCGTGGGCCGCGGCGTCGGCGTCCCAGCCGGTATCCGCCTCGTGGCCGGCGGCCGCCTCGAGCCCGGTGCCCTCTGGGGCGGCGCCGTGCATGCTCAGCAGCAGCGGGACAGACGATCCGGTCAGCCCGACAGGCACGTGGAGCAAGTAGGAGCGCTCGCCGAGCGTCCGGGTGACCGTGCCGGCGGTCGGCGCCAGCGAGCAGCTCGGCGTGTCCGCTTCTGACGG
>JBOGWM010000071.1:0-21726 GCA_050693695.1 Actinomycetota bacterium | reverse complement strand
CTGTCCCGAGGGCTCATTCACGCGCACGTAGTTGTGGGCCAGCTTCTTGCGCCTCTCCAGATCGACTCGGTCCCACCGGGCAGGAGCCAGACACTGCTCGGGAAAGAACTGCCACTTCGATGTCTTGGCGAAATGGAAGCAGTATTCCACCGCGTCTTTCAGATGGCGTTGCCAGCGGCCCGGCGGTGGTGATGGCTTGCCCCAGACGAAGTCCTCGCAGAATTTGAAGCCCAGTTCTCGTAGCCACAGCACGAGCTCGTATTGCAAGGTGCCACGTTCACCCTGATGGCGCTTGGAGCGATAGTTCAACACGAAGCTCCCGTGCGGCTTGAGAGTGCGCAGGATTTCGCTGCTCACCTTGAGGAAGGTGTCCTCGTACCAGGCCCGCTCGTACTTCTCGCCGTTCCCATACTTCGGTTGGCCGTCGTAGGGAGGTGATGTGAGTACGAGATCGAATGTGTCTTCGCGGACTTGACGGAGGACATTGAGGCAGTCGTCGACAAAGAGTGCGCCGAGATGGCTCTTGAACGTAGCACCCCCGGTCAGCGCCGCAGGAAGACATTCCATCCACGGCGGATTGTAGGCACGGTTCAGCGGGTCAGGGTGGATTATCCCCGGCAAAGTTTCCAAGCAAGCGTTTTCGAACATGCGTTCGATCTTACTATCGGAAGGCTTTCAACACCAGCCTCTACGGGATTCTCTGGAACCAGAGCAGGCTGGCCGCCGCTCCCGCCACGAGGAGCGCCGCGGCGATGCCGGCTGCCAGGGCGGTGACCTCGCGGCGCTCTCGCTGGAAGCCCAGTGAGGATCCCAGACCTCGGTACACTTCCCGGAGGGCCTCGCTGCTCTCCGGATCGAAGTACGAGCCGCCGGTGACCTCGGCCACCGACCGGAGCTCGGCTTCGTTCAGGGTGACTGGGATGATCCGGCCCTGGATCTCCAGCAAGCCGAGCTCGGTGCCGATGCCCACCACGTAGATCGGAACTTTCATGTCTCGCGCTTGGCCGGCCGGCGCCCCCGAGGGGCGTCCCCGGTTCGACTGACCGTCGGAGAGCAGCAGGATGGAGGCGGGCACCCTTCGCCCGCCGGCCCGCTGCCGCTCGATCTGATCCAGGGCCAGCGCCAACCCGTCTCCCATGGCGGTCCCGGCCTGGGGCTCGAGACCCGCGAGGGCACGCTCGATCCGTCCGTGGTCCCGTGACAGGGGGGCGATGACGGTGGCGAAGTCGCTGAAGGCGACGACTCCCACCCGAAGGCTCTCCGGCACGGACCGGACGAAATCTCTGGCGGCCGCCTTCGCCGCGGTCATGCGGTCCGGCTGGAGGTCGGTGGCCGCCATGGAGCGGCTGACGTCCACCACCAGCATGATCGATGCCTGCTCCCGGGGGACTCTGGCGGCGATCGAGGGCCGGGCGATGGCGCCGACGAGGATGATGAAGGCGACGAGGAAGATGCCCGGAGCGACGTGGCGGCGCCACCGAGGCTGGCGAGGGGCGATGGCGGCCAGCAATTCCAGGTTGGTGAAGCGCACGGCGTAGCTGCGGCGCCGGCGCTGGAGCACCAGATAGCCGGCCACCAGGCCCGGGACCAGGACCAGGAGCCAGAGCAGGCCGGGATCCCGGAACCTCATCTTCTTGCCCGGCGTCGCTCGAGGAAGCGGATGAGATCCGCCAGCCAGTCTCGGTCGGTACAGACCTCGAGCCGGGCCGCTCCCGCTCCGGCCAGGGCCAGCGCCCGCTGGTGGGACGCAACCTCTCCTGCCGCCCGGAAGGCCTCCCGGAGGCCCGGGCGTGAGGTGTCGATCTCGATCTGGCGGCCGGTCTCGGGGTCCTCCAGCACCAGCGGACCCACGGCCGGGAGCAGGTATTCCCGGGGGTCGCGGATCTCGACTGCGATCACCTCGTGCCGATGGGCGAGGCGACGGAGCGGGTCCTCCCAGGCCCCCGCGTCGAGCCAGTCGGACACCACCACGATGATCGACCGACGCCGCACCACGCGCCCGGTCTCCTCCAGGGCGAGGTCGAGGCGGCTCCCGACCCTCTCGGCGGGGGGCTCGTCGTCCAGGAGTTGGAGGAGCCGCAGGGCCGCCCGGCGTCCGCAGGAAAGGGGGAGGCCGGCCCGGCGCTCGTTCCCGAACAGCATCCCCCCCAGCCGGTTGCCATGGCGCAGGATCAGCACGCAGACTGCCGCGACGAGCTGGCGGAGCAGGGCCTCCTTGGTGGCGGCCGCGGTGCCGAACCCCATCGAGGCCGAGCGGTCCAGGACGAAGAAGGCGCTGGTCTCCCGGTCGGCCTCATAGACCCGGACGTGGGGATGTCCGGTCCGGGCCGTGACGTTCCAGTCGACGGTGCGCACGTCGTCTCCCGGGGCGTACTCCCGGATGTCCACCAGGTCGAGGCCTTCACCGAGGCGGGCGCTGCGGTGGGCTCCCGGCCCCACTCCCTCGAGCTTTCGGGCAATCGTCAGCTCCGCCCGGCGCAGGACGCGATCCGCGGTGGGAAGGTCGAAGGTTCGCAACGGCGAGACCTCCGGGCGCCCTCCGGGCGCGGCCGCGGAGCTTCCCTTTCTGCGCCGGGTGGTCCTGGGAAGGGTCATGCCCCCTCCGCTCGCTCCCGCATCTCGACCTGGGGGGCCGGAAGCTTGCCCGCGATGCGGGCGATGAGGTCGTCGGGGCTGACGTCCTCGGCCAGCGCCCGGTACGACGGTACGATCCGGTGGCGCAGCACGTCGGGCGCCAGGGCCTCCAGGTCGGCGGGGAGCGCGTAGTCCCGGCCTCGCAGAAGCGCCAGCGCCCGGGCGGCCAGGATCAGGTAGATGGAACCGCGGGGGCTGGCCCCGTACTGGATGTAAGGCTCGACCTCGGCCGCCCCGAAGGCGCCCGGGCGCCGGGTGGCCGTGACCAGGGTGACCGCATACTCTCGCAGCCGGTGGTCCACATAGACCTCATCCGCGAGGCGCTGCATCCCGGCCAGCACCTCGGGGCCGAGCACCCGGCGGGGCGGGGCGGGCGCCTGGGTTGCCCGGTCCACGATGGCGAGCTCTTCGCCGTAGTCCGGGTAGTCGACCAGCACCTTGAGCATGAAGCGATCCATCTGGGCTTCCGGGAGAGGGAATGTCCCCTCGGACTCGATCGGGTTCTGGGTGGCCAGAGTGAGAAATGGCTCGGGCACCGGATAGGTGACGCCGCCGATGGTGACCTGGCGTTCCTGCATCACCTCGAGCAGGGCGGACTGGACCTTGGCGGGGGCCCGGTTGATCTCATCCGCGAGCAGGAAGTTGGCGAAGACCGGTCCCAGCTCCACCCGGAAGCTGGCCGAGGACGGCTCCAGCACCCGGGTGCCCACCAGGTCGGAGGGGACGAGGTCCGGGGTGAACTGGATACGGCGGAAGCTGCCTCCGAACACGGTGGCCACGGTCCTGACCGTGAGGGTCTTGGCGAGCCCGGGCACTCCCTCCAGCAGCACGTGGCCCCGGGCCAGCAGCGCGGTCAGGACCCGTTCCAGCATGCGGTCCTGGCCCACGATCCATCGTTTGATCTCGAAGTGGGCCTGCTCGAGGATCACCGCCGTTTCCTGCGCGGTGATCGGCGGGATCTCGTGGGGCTGAAAGTCTTCTGGGGGCTCGGGTTCGCTCATCGGATTCTTAGCGGGGGGAGGGCCCGGCCCTCCCCCTCCGGCCCGGATCCGGGTGCCAAGGAGACCGGGGAGGCTGATATCACATCACACTCCCTGGATGAGGGCGGTCACGGTGCGCTGGACGTCGTTGATGGGGACCGCGAAGCCCACTCCGACCGATCCCCGAACCGGGCTCTCGATGGCCGTGGTCATCCCGATCACCTCGCCGGCCAGGTTGAGGAGAGGCCCGCCGGAGTTGCCGGGGTTGATGGCGGCGTCGGTCTGGATGAGTCCCCGCAGAGGTGGGATCTCCCCATTGCCTCGGAAGCTGCGATCCAGTCCGGAGATCACCCCCGAGGTGAGGCTGTTCTGGAGTCCGAAGGGGGCTCCGATGGCGGCGACCGGGTCCCCGACCTCGACCTCGTCGGAGTTCCCCATACGGGCTCGGGTTAGCCCTGGCGGGGGATCGATGAGCCGGATCACCGCCAGATCCCGGGCGGCGTCGGTCGCCGCCAGGGCGGCGGGCCGCCGTGTTCCGTCCCACAGGACCACCTCGATCCGCTCGCCTTCGATCGCATGGCTGTTGGTGAGAATCGTCCCTTGCTCATCGATGATGAATCCGCTGGCGCTCCCAACGGGGGGACCGCTCGCATCCCCCACGGTGATCTGCACCACGGAGGGAAGCGCCCGGCGGTACAGCCGGGCGAGGCTGCGGCTCGCCGCCGGCTCCCTTCTGGCCGAGGCGCCGGCGCGCTCGGACCGGCGGTCCTCCTCCGCCGGTATCCCCAGCCGGCCCCCGACAAAGCCTGCGAGCAGCGCCGCGACCAGCAACGCCACGGCCAGCGACGCCGGCTTCCTCGGCCCCCTGCGAGCCGGGGAAGGCGTTGCCCCGCCCGGCGGAGAGGCGGTCTTCTCCCAGTCGAGCACCGGGAGAGCGGGACCGGGCCCCGGGCGCGCCCAGGTGCTGCGATCCGGTGGCCCCGCGACCGCCGGACCGTCTCCCCTGGCCCATTGCGGTCGGCTCTTATCGCTCATCTGGTTCGCACCTTGCGGATGGGATCGGCCAAGACTTGCCTCCGAGTGTGCCAGAGGTCAAGGCTTCTTGTGAAGCTCGGAACCGGCCCATTCGGAAGGAAAAGCGAATCGGCGCCGGGAAACCCCCTGTATCCTCGGTGCATGGTCGCTCCCAAGACTTACAATCGTGCCTCCATGAAGATAGTCGTGATCGGAACCGGGCATGTGGGCCTGGTCACCGCGGCCACGCTCGCCCAGATCGGCCATACGGTGACCGGGGTGGATGACGACCGCGAGAAGGTCGAGCTCCTCAAGAGGGGTCGCATCCCCTTCTACGAGGCGGGGCTTGACGAGCTGGTGGATGCGGGCCGCTCCGAGGGAAGGCTGCGTTTCGTGGACGAGGCATCCGCCGGGGTTCCGGGCGCCGAGGTCGCTTTCATCTGCGTGGGAACCCCCGGCCGCCCGAGCGGGGAGCCCAACCTGGTAGCGGTCGAGCGCGCCGCGGGCGCGGTCGGCCACTGGGCCTCCAACGACATGGTGGTGGTGGAGAAGTCGACGGTCCCGGTAAAGACCGCGGAGAGGGTGAGATCCGTCCTCTCTCGCTCCTCGTCCCATCGCTTCGACGTGGCTTCCAACCCGGAGTTCCTGCGGGAAGGGCGGGCAGTCGAGGATTCTCTCCGCCCGGACCGCATCCTGGTGGGGGCCGACAGCTCGTGGGGACATCAGGTGATGCGGGAGCTCTATGCCCCCATCGTTGCGGGTGGGGCGAAGTACTTCGCCACCGACGTTCCGACCGCCGAGTTGGCCAAGCATGCGTGCAACGCCTTCCTCGCCCTGAAGATCTCCTTTGCCAATGCCATGGCCCGCGTCTGTGAGCTGGCGGGGGCGGACGTGGTGGCGATCGCCGACATCATGGGGGCCGATCCGAGGATCGGGAGAGACTTTCTCAATGCCGGACTCGGCTATGGAGGCTCCTGTTTCCCGAAGGACATCGCCGCCTTCCGGGCGCAGGCGGCGCGCCTTGGCTACAAGTTCACCCTGCTGGATGAGATCGTGAAGATCAATGAACAGGCCGTGAAGGTCGCCGTCGAGAAGATCAAGGATGTCCTCTGGAACCTGGAGCAGAAGCGGATCCTCCTTCTGGGTCTGGCTTTCAAGCCCGGGACTGACGACGTTCGCCAGGCCCCCGCCCTGCACCTGGCTCGCCGACTCATGCAAGGGGGGGCCCGGGTGGTGGGATACGATCCCAAGGCCGGCGCCGCCGCCGCCGCCGAGCTTGCCGAGCTCGAGGTCGCCGACGATCCCTACAGCGCAGCCGAGGGCGCGGACTGTCTGGTAGTGTGCACCGAGTGGCCGGAGCTCCTGGAGCTTGACTTGGTGCGGCTGAAGGGAGTCCTCACCCATCCCATCGTCGTTGATTGTCGTAACCTCTTCGATCCCGAGACGATGGGCGGGGCCGGTTTCACCTACGTGCCGACCGGCCGACCTTCCCTCAATCTGTGAGCAACCTTTGAGACGTCCCGCCGCGGACTTTTCATCATGAGGGTCCTCGTCACCGGGGGGGCGGGGTTCCTCGGCTCTCACCTCTGCGAGCGCCTGGTTGCCACAGGCCACGAGGTGCTCTGCTATGACTCCCTGTTGACGGGCAACGAGGCGAACATCGCCTCGCTCCTCGAGGGTCCCCGCTTCATGTTCCGGGAGTACGACGTCACCAAGTATCTGGAAGTGGGGGCTCGGCTCGACTGGATCATGCACTTCGCCTCCCCCGCCTCCCCCATCGACTACTTCCAGCACCCCATCCACACGCTCAAGCTGGGGGCGCTGGGCACCCTCAACTGCCTGGGCCTTGCCAGGGCGCAGGGGGCGGGCTTCTTTCTCGCTTCCACCTCCGAGGTCTACGGCGACCCCCTCGTGAACCCTCAGCCCGAGTCCTACTGGGGAAACGTCAACCCGCTCGGCCCCCGAGGCGTCTACGATGAGGCGAAGCGCTTCGCGGAGGCGATGACCATGGCCTACCACCAGGTGCACGACATCCCGGTGCGGATCGTGCGGATCTTCAACACCTACGGGCCTCGATTCCGCCGGCGGGACGGAAGAGCGGTGCCCACCTTCATCAGTCAGGCTCTCTCCGGCGAACCCATCACCGTCCACGGGGACGGATCGCAGACCCGCAGCCTCTGCTACGTGGACGACACCGTCGAGGGCTTCGTACGGCTGCTCGAGTGTGACCATGTGGAGGGGGCGGTCAACATCGGGAATCCCGAGGAGGTAACGGTCAAGGAGCTGGCGGAGCGCATCTGCCGGTTGACGGGGGCCGACTCCGAGATCGTCTTCACCGATCGTCCGCTGGACGACCCGGAGCGGCGGCGTCCCGACATCACCCTCGCCAAAGAGCTCCTGGCCTGGGAGCCGAAGGTGACCCTCGACGAGGGTCTGACCCTCACCATCGACTGGTCCCGGCGCAACTGGGAGTAGAACCCTAAATCTTTTCGGCCATCCGGAGCGACGTTCGGGTTTCGAGCGGGCGGGGCCAGGGTATGAAGAGGCCGGAAGCTGTCCCGGGTAGGACCTTCGAAGGAGATGAGATGAGAGAGCAATCCACTATGTCGGCCTCCCCCCATCCGGAGGAGAGATCAGCCGACGAGCCGAGTCCTCAAGGGCAGCCGGATG
Source organism: Actinomycetota bacterium (assembly GCA_050693695.1). GTDB lineage: Bacteria > Actinomycetota > CADDZG01 > JAHWKV01 > JAOPZY01 > JBOGWM01. The sequence goes on along the minus strand of JBOGWM010000071.1, from coordinate 14,428 downwards.
TCTCCGGCGGGATCGTGATCAGAGACCCTTCCCCCCCTTCCAACGTGCTTCCCGGATTGGCCATGGGATCCCTGGTGGCGGCCATCCTGATGTCGCTGCTCATCGCGATCACCCGCGGTGAGACCACGCCCCTGTACATCACCTGGATAGCCGCCCTGGTCATGGCGATGGTCTTCGGTTTGGTTGCCGCGGTGCCCCGAGTCCGGTCCTGGAGACGTCCTCGGAACCGGGAACAGGGAGCCGGCGAGGCGTGGGCTCGGCGGAGCCTTTAGGCTTAGTGAGGACGGCGTGGAGGTCGCCCACGAGGCGTTGATCCGCGAGTGGCCGCTTTTGCGTTGCGGAGGTGGCTGACCGAGGTCGCGTTGTCGGGTGGTAGTCGCTGACCGGACCCTGAGGCGAGGGCCGCGAGCACTGCCGTTCGGGTGCCCGGCGAGGCGATTATGCGCTCTCGTTCCGGACGATCCCGATGCATCGTTTCCCTCCTCGAACAAAGCCTGGATCCCCAATCCTGAATGAGATTTAACGGAGATGTCTGAGAGTTGCAATGTGCTTCGCTCACGCTGAGCAGGCTACTTCTCTACAATCGTGATCGGGGTGAGGGTGCGTTCTTCTTCTCACTCCAAGATGTGGCCCCGCCTCGCTGCCATGCACAACGGGCCGGCTTCGCTCAACTGGATTGGGGGGAGGAACATCCGCCTTGATCAGGGCTTGTGGCTCCTGACCGGTCTTCGGTAATGATGCGTTGGATCGTTGGAGCGAGCCTGAGATCTCGAGGCCTGGTGGTTGCCCTGGGGGCGGTGGTGATGTTCCTGGGCATCACCCGGCTTCGCAACATGCCGGTGGACGTCCTTCCCGAGTTCGGGCCCCCGACCGTGGAGATCAGGACCGAAGCCCTCGGGCTCTCGGCGAACGAGGTCGAGCAGTTGATCACCGCTCCGATGGAGCAGAACTTGCTCAACGGGGTGGCGTTCCTCGACGTGATCCGCTCCGAGTCGGTTCCCGGCCTGTCGTCGATCGAGCTCATCTTCGAGCCGGGGACCGACCTGTTCCGTGCCCGGCAAGTGGTGCAAGAGCGACTCACCCAGGCGCATGGGGCCTTGCCGAACGTCTCGAAACCGCCGCAGATGCTTCAGCCCCTATCGTCGACCAGCCGAGTCATGATGATCGGGCTGCATTCGAAGAAGCTGTCTCTGATCGACATGTCGGTGCTCGCCCGCTGGACGATCCGGCCCCGCTTGATGGGCGTGCCGGGGGTGGCGAACGTGGCGATCTGGGGCCAGCGGGAGCGTCAGCTCCAGGTGCAGGTCGACCCGGAACGGCTGCGAGCCCGGGGAGTTTCGCTGGACCAGGTCCTCGAAACTACAGGGAACGCGCTGTGGGTGTCGCCATTGAGCTTTCTGGAAGCCTCCACGCCGGGGACCGGAGGTTTCATCGATACCCCCAATCAAAGGCTCGGGATCCAGCACCGCATGCCCATCCAAACGCCGGAAGACCTGGCTCAGGTGACCCTCGAGGGATGCACGGGGGGATCCGCGCCGCCGCGACACGTTGACGCCAATTGTCCGGCTCCGCCCAAGAGCGCGCCGCCGTTGCGCCTCGGTGACGTGGCGACGGTAGTGGAGGATCATCAGCCCCTCATCGGTGACGCCGTCTTCACCCGCGGTCCCGGCCTCATGCTCGTCATCGAGAAGTTCCCCGAGGCCAACGCGCTGGACGTCACTCGCGGGGTGGATGCAGCGCTCGATGCCTTGGGCCCCGGCCTTTCCGGCGTGGAGACGGACTCTTCCATCTTCCGGCCTGCGACCTACATCGAGAACTCGATCGGCAACCTCTCCGAGACGCTGCTGATCGGTCTGGTCCTTCTGATCGTGATGCTGACCGCCTTCGTCTTCAGGTGGCGTGCCGTGGCGATCAGCGTCACGGCGATCCTGGTGTCGATCATGGCGGCGGTGCTCGTGCTCTCGCTTCGGGGAACGACGATCAATGCGATGGTGTTGGCAGGACTCGTCTTGGCCCTCGCCGTCCTCGTCGACGATGCGATCGTCGACCGGGAGACGATCAGGCGGCTCCTCGCCCAGCATCGCAGCGAGGGGAGCGGCCGCTCGACGGCGAGGATCATCCTCGAGGGAAGCCTCGAGGTTCGCAGCCCCGTTGCCTACGCGACGCTGATCATTGCGCTGGCGCTTTTGCCGGTCTTTGCCCTGTCGGGCGAGTCCGGGGCATTCTTGTCGCCCCTCGCGTTCTCCTATGCGATGGCGGTGCTCGTCTCCATGGTGGTTGCCCTGACGGTCACGCCGGCGCTCGCCCTGCTCCTTCTGCCCAAAGCGCGCCCGGAGCGTGGCGAGCCCCGTCTCCTCCGGTCGCTCCGGCGCGGCTATGGCCGGCTCCTTCCTTCCTTCATTGACGCTCCGCGCCGCATGTACCTCGCCCTGGCCGTCGCCATGCTGATCGGCCTTGCAGTGTTGCCGTTTCTCGACCGCGGCCGATCCTTGATCCCAACGCTGAAGGACCAGGACCTGTTGATTCGCTGGGATGGGACCCCCGGCACGTCCCTTACCGAGATGAACCGGATCACAGCTCGGGCCAGCCGTGAGCTCCGCGCCCTTCCCGGGATCCGCAACGTCGGAGCGCACGTGGGGCGCGCCGTGATGTCGGATCAGGTGGTCGGCATCAATTCCAGCGAGCTCTGGGTCAGCATCGATCCAACGGCTGACTATGACGCCACCCTGTCCTCCATTCAGGAGGTGGTCGACGGCTACCCCGGGCTTGACCGCGCGGTGCTGACCTACCGGCAAGAGAGGATCGGAGAGGTTCTCACGAAGACAGACGAAGACATCACCGTGCGCATCTATGGCCAGGACTTGGCTGTCCTGCGCAGCAAGGGTGAGGAAGTGCGCCGGGCCCTGTCGGAAATTGACGGCATCGTGGATCCGCAGGTTCAGGTCCAGACGGACGAGCCGACGTTGGAGGTGAAGGTCGACCTGGCCGCCGCCCAGCGCCATGGGGTCAAGCCGGGCGATGTGCGGCGGGCGGCGGCCGTGCTGCTGTCGGGCGTCGAGGTCGGCAGCCTCTTCGAGGAGCAGAAGGTGTTCGAGGTGGTGGTGTGGGGCGCGCCGCAGACGCGCCGGAGCCTGACCGATGTCCGCGAGCTGCTGTTGGACACGCCCAGCGGCGCCCACGTGCGCCTCGGTGACGTGGCCGAGCTGAAGCTTGCGCCGAACCCGAACGTTATACAGCATGAGGCCACCTCGCGCAGCGTCGACGTTGGCGCCGGCGTGCGGGGACGGAGTCTTGCCTCTGTGACCGCCGATGTCGAAGATCGCCTCGACCGGGTCGAGTTCCCGATCGAGCACCACGCCGAGCTGCTCAGAGACTATGCCGAGCGCCAGGCGGGAACGAGGCGCTTAATCGGCGTTGCCGTTGCCGCGGCGCTCGGGATCTTCCTCCTCCTTCAGGCGGCCTTCGCGAGCTGGCGCCTGGCGTTTGTCGTCTTCTTGGTCTTGCCAGCCGCCCTGGTCGGCGGAATACCGGGTGCATTCGCAGACGGCGGCGTGGCATCGATCGGCTCGTTGGTTGGTTTCTTCGCCGTGCTCGCAATCGCCGTTCGAAACAGCATCGTGGCGATCAATCACTGCCAGCGTCTCGAGCAGCACGAAGGAGAAGCCTTTGGCCGCGGGCTTGTCCTGCGAGCGGCGCAGGAACGGCTTGGGCCGGTCCTCATGACGGCCGCAACCACCGGAGCGGTTCTGTTGCCTCTGGTCCTTGCCGGTGACATCCCCGGTCACGAGATCGTGCATCCGATGGCGGTGGTTACCTTCGGCGGTCTCGTCACGTCCACGTTGCTCGCTCTGTTCGTCGTGCCGGCGTTGTACCTACGATTTGGGTCTCGCCCTCGCCATCGCAGGACGAGGTCGCAATCAAGCATGGCCACGGACCTTGCCAACCTCGACGGCGAAGCCGAGGCCGAGGCCGGTCTCAGCGCGAAGGATCTCCATGGATAGGGGGACGCCCGATGCCGCAGCGCAATAGTTGGACGATGGTCGTGCTGGCCGTCGCCAGCCTGGCGCTTTCGGGCTGTACGAAGGCGTCGGTCGAGGTAGCCAGGGAAGAGCCCGCCAAGATTGAGCGCGTCGAGGGAACGAATCTCAAGCGTTTGATCTTGTCGAAGAGTGCGGTCAAGCGGCTCGATATCCAGACAGCCCTGGTTCATGACCAGACGGCGCCGGGCGGGGCTGCGCGAAAGGTCATTCCCTACGCTGCGGTGATCTACGATCCGACGGGCGACACCTGGACGTACACGAATCCCACGGCCCGAACGTTTCTCCGCCATCGCATCCAGGTCGACGACATAGAAGGAGATCTGGCGGTTCTCTCGGATGGACCGCCCTCCGGCACGCCGGTGGTCACGGTCGGAGCGGCCGAGCTGTTCGGGATCGAGTTCGAGGTCGGGCACTGACGACGGCAGAACGTCCCCGGCGATGATGCGGCGAATCGTAGCGCTGAGCCTGCGATTTCGCTTGATCGTCGTGGCTGTGGCCGCGGCGATGATGTTCTTCGGCGTCGGAACCCTCGGCTCCATGCCGGTGGATGTCTTTCCCGAGTTCGCGCCGCCGCGGGTGGAGATTCAGACCCCCTGCCTCGGGCTCACCTCGGTGGAGGTCGAGGGCCTGGTCACCGTTCCGCTGGAAGAGGCGCTCAACGGCGTGGCGGGCCTCGACGTCATCCGCTCCCAATCGGTTCCTCAGTTGTCGTCGATCGAGCTCATCTTCGAGCCCGGGACCGATCTGTTGCGCGCACGGCAGGTGGTGTCCGAGCGCGTTGCGACGGTGACTCCCACCTTGCCGAACTGGGCACAGCCGCCCGCCATGATCCAGCCCCTGTCGGCGACGAGCCGGGTGATGAAGATCGGCCTTTCCTCAGACGAGCTGTCGCTGATCGACATGTCCGTGCTTGCCCGCTACAAGATCAGGTCTCGCTTGCTGCGGGTCCCCGGTGTGGCGAATGTGGCCATATGGGGCCAGCGGCACCAGCAGTTGCAGGTACTGGTCGATCCTGAACGGCTGCGAGCTGACGGCGTCTCGCTCGACAGAGTCCGCAGGGCCACCGCGGATGCCCTGGATGCGGGGTTGTTGCGGTATTCGGGCGGGGCGGTCATCGGGACCGGAGGGTTCATCGACACCTCGAACCAGCGGCTCGGGATCCGCCACGTCTTGCCTATCATCCGCCCCGACGACCTGGCGAAGGTGCCCCTCGGAGAAAGCTCCGACGGCCGGGCCCTCGTCCTCGGGGACGTGGTCAACGTCGTGGAGGACCACCAGCCGCTCATCGGCGACGCGGTCATCAACGACGGCCCCGGCCTCATGCTTATCGTGGAAAGGCTTCCATGGGGCAACACCCTGGAGGTGACACGAGGCGTGGAGGCCGCACTCGATGAGATGCGCCCCGGCCTCCCCGGCCTCGAGATCGACTCCACCATCTTCCGCCCGGCGACCTTCGTCGAGATGTCGATCGACAATCTCACCGAGGCGCTGGTGCTCGGCTCCCTGCTTATGGTCCTGGTTCTCTTCGCCTTCCTCTTCTCGTGGCGCAGCGCATTGATCAGCGTCGTGACGATCCCGTTGTCGCTGGTGGCCGCGGGGCTCGTGCTCTATCTGCGCGCAGCGACGATCAATACGATGGTTCTGGCGGGGTTCGTGATCGCCCTGGGGGCCGTCGTCGACGACGCGATCGTCGACACGGAGAACATCGTGCGGCGCCTCCGCCAGCATCGCAGGGAGGGTCGCGGCGGCTCGGTTGCCAAGGTGATCCTCGACGCCTCGCTCGAGGTGCGCGGCGCCATCGTCTTTGCCTCGCTGATCGAAGCTCTGGCGCTGTTGCCGATCTTCTTTCTGGAGGGACTCACCGGTTCCTTCTTCCGGCCCCTTGCTCTCTCCTACGCGCTGGCGGTGCTGGTCTCCATGGTCGTCGCACTGATCGTCACGCCGGCGCTCTCCCTGATCCTCTTGGCCAGAGCCCCCCTCGAGCGCCGCGAGTCCCCCGTCGTGGCCTGGCTGCAACGTGGCTACGACCGGGTCCTTTCCCGGATCATCCGCGCCCCGCGCACGGCGTTCGTCGCGGTCGGGCTCATCGTGGCGATCGGTTTGTTGGTGGCGCCGCGGCTCGGGCAGTCATTGCTGCCCTCCTTCAAGGAGAGAGACTTCCTGATGCACTGGGTGACCAAGCCCGATACGTCGCATCCGGAGATGATTCGCATCAGCACCCAGGCCAGCCGTGAGCTCCGGTCGATTCCAGGAGTCCGCAACTTTGGCGCCCACATCGGCCAGGCCCTGCTGGCGGACGAGGTGGTCGGGATCAATTTCGGTGAGAACTGGATCAGCGTCGATCCCTCCGCCGACTATGACAGGACCTTGGCCTCCATCCAGGAGGTGGTCGACGGCTATCCGGGCCTGTATCGCGATGTGCAGACCTATCTGAAGGAGAGGATCAGAGAGGTCCTGACGGGGTCGGGCGACGCCATCGTCGTGCGAATCTATGGCCAGGATCTGGAGGCCCTGCGCACCGAGGCGGAGGAGATCAAGCGCATCCTCTCGGAGATCGACGGGGTCGTCGAAGAGCATGTCGAGCTCCAAGACCAGGTACCCCAGATCGAGGTCGAAGTCGATCTCGCTGCTGCACAGCGCCATGGGATCAAACCGGGCGACGTGCGCCGGGCGGCGGCTACGCTGATCGCAGGTGAGGAAGTCGGCGACACCTACCGGGACGGGAAGGCCTACGACGTGACGGTGTGGGGAGCGCCCCACACCCGCCAGAACCCGGACAATGTCCGCGATCTTCTGATCGATACGCCAAGCGGCGGCCACGTGCGCTTGGGAGAAGTGGCCGATGTGCTCATCAGGCCCACTCCGAACGTCATCCACCGGGAGGCGGCCTCGCGCAGCATCGACGTTGGAGCGAACGTGCGCGGACGTGATCTCCGGTCCGTGGTCGAAGATGTCGAAGAGCGTCTCGAGAAAGTCCGGTTCCCACTCGAGCACCGCGCAGAGGTGCTGGGGGAGTACGCGGAGCGAGAGGCCGCGGACCAGCGCTTGCTGCTCTTTGCAGTTGCCGCTGCGCTGGGGATCTTCCTCCTCTTGGTGATGTCGTTCGGGAGCTGGCGGCTGGCCTCGCTCTCCTTCTTCACCCTGCCGATGGCCCTGGTGGGCGGGATTCTGGCGGCGTTTGCGGGCGACGGCGTCATCTCGCTCGGCTCTCTCGTGGGATTCTTCACGATCCTGGGGATCGTCGCGCGAAACGGCATCATGCAGATAAGCCACTATCAGCATCTCGAAGAGAAAGAAGCAGAGCCCTTTGGCCCCGAGCTCGTCCTGCGCGGCTCGAGGGAGCGGCTCGCGCCGATTCTGATGACGGCATTGACCACGGGGCTCGCGCTCGTGCCCCTGCTGATCGCCGGCAACATCCCCGGTCAAGAGATAGAGCACCCGATGGCCATCGTGATCCTGGGCGGACTCGCCACCTCCACGTTGCTCAACCTGCTCGTGGCGCCTGCTCTGTATCTGCGCTTCGGCAGGAGGAAGGGACCGCTTCTGCGTCGCAACCCGGCCTGATCGTCAGCCAGGCGCTAGCGAACCTCGTCATCCCACCGCCCGTTTAGTGGTCTCCCGGGGAGCAGGCGTCCGGCTTCTATCTCGAGTCTCCCCGGCCCTCCTGCCCCATATAGGGCTGGCCCATCCAGGGAAGCCGGACGCTGAGCGGCCATGCAGAGCGCGCCATGCGAGTCCGGTAATCGAGAATCCCACCCCGCAGGCCGAGGGCCCGCCCCACGAGCTTCCACGCCGAGGGACGCCTCGCCTCCCGCTCTTTCTGCAACATCTGCTGCAACGCCTTGAGGAGAACCTCGTGCTCTTCGGGGGTGGGACCGCCCCAGATTTCGAAGCTATCGATCATGGCCACGCGCTCTCCTGTTAAATCTTTTTAACCTTTCAGGGGAGGGCTTGGCCCTCCCCTCGCTGCTCAGAGTGGGATGTTCCCGTGCTTTCGGGAGGGGAGCGTCTGTCGCTTCGTGAGCAGCATCTCCAGGGCCCGGATCAGTTTGGGCCGGGTCTGCTGCGGCTCGATCACGTCGTCCACGAAGCCTCGCTCCGCGGCGATGAAGGGGTTGGAGAACTTCTCCGTGTACTCCGCGATCAGCTCGGCACGCCGTGCCAGAGGATCGGAGGCCACCGCAAGCTCCCTGCGGAAGATGATGTTCACCGCTCCCTCCGGCCCCATCACCGCGATCTCGGCCGTGGGCCAGGCGAAGCTGACATCGGCGCGGATGTGCTTGGAGTTCATGACCAGGTACGCTCCCCCGTAGGCCTTGCGCACGATCACCGTCAGGCGGGGCACGGTAGCCTCGGTGAACGCGTAGAGCAGCTTCGCTCCGTGACGAATGATCCCTCCGTACTCCTGATTGGTGCCGGGCAAGAAGCCGGGGACGTCCACAAACGTGATGAGAGGGATGTTGAAGGCGTCGCAGAAGCGCACGAAGCGGGCGCCTTTGGAGGAGGAGTCGATGTCGAGGGTCCCCGCCAGCACCTGAGGCTGGTTCGCCACCACCCCGATCACATGCCCGTTCAGCCGGGCAAAACCGGTGATGATGTTGCCCGCCCAATGGGGGCAGACCTCGAAAAACTCGGCATCATCGACCACCAAGCGGATGACCTCGTGCATGTCGTAGGGCTTGGTCGAGGCGTCCGGCAACAGCTCGACGAGACGAGCCTCCTGACGATTCGGATCATCGGTCGGGGGAAAGTAGGGCGGATCCTCCAGGTTGTTCGAGGGAATGAAGGAGAGGAGGTACCGCACCATCTCGAGCGTCTGCTCCTCGTCGGAGGCGACAAAGTGCGCCACGCCGGACTTGCTGGCATGGGTCATGGCTCCTCCCAGCTCTTCGTGGGTCACCTCCTCGCCGGTCACCGCTCGGATGACGTCGGGGCCGGTGATGAACATGTGGGAGGTGCCCTCGCACATGAACACGAAATCCATGAGCGCCGGCGAGTAGACGGCCCCCCCGGCGCAGGGGCCCAGGATCACCGCGATCTGAGGGATCACTCCCGAGGCGCGCACGTTGCGGTCGAAGATGTAGGCATAGCCGGCCAGTGACGGCGCCCCCTCGTGAATGCGGGCCCCCCCCGAATCGTTCATGCCGATCAGGGGGGCGCCCGTCTCCCGGGCCAGGTCGATCACCTTGCAGATCTTCTGGGAGTGCACCTCCCCTAAAGAGCCGCCGAAGACCGTGAAGTCCTGAGAGTAGGCGAAGACCTTCCGACCGTCGATGGCGCCCCATCCGGTCACCACCCCATCCCCGTAGGGACGGCGACCCTCGATGCCGAAGCCCTGAGACCGGTGGCGCACGAGCATGTCCGTCTCCGTGAAGGAGTCGGGGTCGAGGAGGCGGTCCAGGCGCTCCCGGGCGGTCAGCTTGCCCCGGGCATGCTGGCGGGCGGCCCCGTCCTCTCCGCCCGCGACCAAAGCTTCCGCCTTCCGGGCGCGCACCTCCTCGATGCGCCGCTCCACCGGGAGCGGGTGCCCGCCCGTGGCGGGCGCGGGTTCGGCCTGGACCTTCGGGTCGTCTTCGATTCGAGCCACGCTGCAATCCTATGCTGCAAAGGCGATCGGGGGAGAGAGCGGTGGTTCGAGTCTATGCCCGGACCGCGCCAAGACGGTCGGGATGGCAGGGGTCGTTTCCGAGGCCGATGTCCGATGGCGCGCATGCCGTCCCGATCCCGAGCCGATCGGGAATAAGCTGGGACAGGGTGGAGACTGCGTCACGAAAGCCACCCCCGTCGACCAAGCGAACAAGTCGAACGACCTGAAAGGAGCCATCATGGCCGCAGAGACCGGTGGGCGGGTGCGCATCGAGGAGGGACGAAAGAGGGTCCGCACCTACCTTGGCGGCGAGCTGATAGCCGACACCGTCCGTCCGAGACTGGTGTGGGAGGTGCCGTACCATCCGGCCTATTACCTGCCCCGAGACGACGTGCGCATGGAGCTGCTCATGGCCACCGACCGCAGGAAGCGCTCCCCCAGCCGCGGGGAGGCCCACTACTTCACGATCAAGGGTGGGGGCCGGATGGTGGAGAATGCCGCCTGGCACTACCCCGACTCGCCCTTGGAAGGGCTCCGAGACCTCATCCGCTTTGACTGGGAAGCGATGGACGCCTGGTTCGAGGAGGACGAGGAGGTCTTGGTCCATCCCCGTGACCCGTACACCCGGGTCGACATCCTGGCGAGTTCCCGCCATGTCGAGGTGATCATCGCAGGTGTGAAGGTGGCGGACTCGCACCAACCACGCCTCCTTTTCGAGACGGGCCTGCCCCCCCGTTACTACCTGCCGCTCGTCGATGTGCGCATGGACCTGCTGGCGCCCTCGGCGACGGTCACTCGTTGCCCCTACAAGGGCACCGCCACCTATTGGTCGGTCGATGTCAATGGCGAGCTGGTGAAAGATGTCGTGTGGACCTACAAGACTCCCCTCCTCGAGAGCGTGAAGATCGCCGGCCTGGCCTGCTTCTACAACGAGCAGGTCGATCTCTACGTCGACGGGGTGGCCCAGGAGCGACCCGGGACAAAGTCTTAGCGGTCCAGATGAGATTTGAGACTCGGGCAATCCACGCCGGTCAGGAGCCGGACCCCGCCACGGGCGCGGTGGCGGTTCCCATCTACCAGACCTCGACCTTCGTTCAGGAGTCGGTCGGACGCCACAAGGGCTACAGCTACTCCCGCCTCGCCAATCCCACCCGGAGCGCTCTCGAAGCCGCCCTCGCCTCGCTGGAGGAGGCGGGCCACGCCCTGGCCTTCGCCTCTGGGATGGCCGCCGAGGACGCCGTCTTCCGGCTGCTCCAGCCCGGTGATCACCTCATCACGGGCCTCGAGCTCTACGGCGGGACCCGTCGCCTGATCCACGAGGTCCTCGCACCCTCCGGGGTGGGGTTCTCGGTGGTGGACCCCACCCGTCTCGAGGATGTCCGCGGGGCTCTCCGTCCCTCCACTCGGATGCTTTGGATCGAGACTCCCACCAATCCCTCGCTCCAGGTTGCGGACCTCGCCGCCATCGCCGCGATCGCTCATCGGGCCGAGGCGCGCCTCGTCGTCGATAACACCTTCGCCACTCCGTTTCTCCAGCGCCCTCTCAACCTGGGAGCGGATGTGGTGGTCCACTCGACCACCAAGTACATCGGCGGCCATTCCGACCTCATCGGAGGGGCGGCCTGCACCTCCGATGAGGCGGTGGCGGAGAAGCTGAAGTCCCTGAGGAACACAACCGGCGGCGTGCCCGGACCTTTCGACTGCTGGCTGGCCTTGCGGGGCATCAAGACCCTTGCGGTTCGCATGCGCCAACATTGCGACAACGCCGCCCGGGTGGCCGAATTCCTGTGCGAGCATCCCGCGGTGACCGGAGTCCGGTATCCGGGCCTTGCCGATCATCCGGGCCACGAGGTGGCGGCCCGCCAGATGGATGGCTTCGGGGGCATGATTGCCTTCGAGGTAGCCTCGCCCGAGCAGGCCCGCCGGATCGTGGAGAAGACCAGGGTCTTCCTCCTCGGGGAATCCCTCGGCGGAGTCGAATCCCTGATCGGTTACCCGGCAGTCATGAGCCACGCCGCCATGTCGGGAACCCCCTTTGCCGTCTCTGACCGCCTGATCCGGCTCTCGGTGGGCATCGAGCACATCGAGGACCTGATCGAGGACCTCAAGGAGGCGCTATCCGGCGGCGATCCGCCGAAAATGGTCTGGGCGTAACCGGCAACATGGTCGGACGATGGGAGCGAGGCGAAAGGCGGCCCCGGGCGCCCTATCCCAAGATCTTGTGCGCGATCTTCGGGGCGTCCGCCGAGGATCTCGGCCTTCACAGCCCGGCTCAGTCCTCACTTGGCCGATCGGAGTGCGTCACACTTGAAGACGACATGGAACGCCGGGCACTCCTCCTACTGATGGGCGTCGCAGGCAGAGCCGCCACCGCCGGCGCTCTGCTGCCGTCCGGCATCTGGAACCACACCCATGATCGGGGGGCCGGGACCCATGACGACCTCGGCATCGAAGAGATCGCCCTCATCACGGGGCAGTACCGGAAGCTGGAGGCCGCGACCCCCTCGCAGGCCCTGCGAGACCCGGCCCTCGCGCATCTCCACTTCGTCTCCAACCGGCTGGGCCAGCAGGTCGACGCGGATGCCGAGCGGCTTGCCGCCGAAGCAAGCGTAGCCGCAGGGTTCGCCGGCTGGCTCGCGCTGGACATGAACGATCATGCCGCAGCCCGCCGTCATTACGAGTCCGCCATCGAGTATGCGGAACGGGCCCGCAGCGACATGTTGCGGGCCTACATGGCCGGAAGCATGAGCTTTTGGGCCAGCGCCGCCGGCAATAGCAACGAGGCGCTGGGCCTGATCGGACAGGCCCGGAGCCTGATTCCCCGAGAGGCTCCGCCAGCCGTGCAGGCTTGGGTCGCCGCCCTCAGCGCGACTGCCCACGCAAGTATTCGGGACATCCCCGCATCGCTCGACGCTCTGGGACGCGCGGAGATGGCTGCTGGCCAGGTCGGGGTAGGTGATGAGCCTCTCTGGCCATGGATCTTCTCGTTCGACCGGGCCAAGCTCGCCATGTACCGGGGAGCGTGCGCCACCAGGCTCAAGTTCCCCAAGATCGCGTTGCCGGCGCTCCATGAAGCCTTGGAGGCTCGGGGATCGACGACTCCCAAGCGACGGGCGCTCGTCCTGTGTGACGTGGCGGAATGCCACGTGCTGGCGGGCGAGATCGAGGAGGCGTGCCGGCGGACTGCTGAGGCATTCACGATCGGGGTCCGGAAGGGCTCCGGAAGGGCCGTACAGCGGGTGCGAGAAGTCCGGGCGCAACTGGCCCCGTGGAAGACGACCCCGGCCGTCAGGGACCTGGAGGACCACCTGCTCGGGACGCTCTTCCCGTCCTCATAGGCGAAAGATCTCGAAGGGGGCCTTGCTTTCCCCTTCGAGGGGACAATCGGTCATCTCCCCAGAAGCTGCGCAAGCTCGCACCGAGCAGGATCCAGTGGCTTGGTGCTCGGGGTCAGCTCTCATGGGCACTTGATGAGCGCTCCGTCGATGCTCGCAAAGACCGGAGCAGACCCGTCCTCCACCGGCAGGCTCGCCCTGGCCACGATCAGGGCCCGAATGGTGTGGTTGGGAAGCGCGCTCGAACCCCGGCCCACCAGCCACCCTTCGACGTGGCCTTCCTCGTTGCACTCTTCGCCCCCGAAGGGTTCGTGATGGGTCCCGATGCGATCAATCAGCTCCACGATCCCACGAAAGAGGATGGTCCCTGCCGGGTCGCTGATGATAAAGCGACCGAAGAAGTGGGAGAAACGGTCGGTCACCCGCTGGATGGTGTTCCCTTTGGCCTCCAGCCTGCTCCCGTCGGGGATGAGGTCGGGGTCCTGATCGCAGGGTGGCCCGGCGGTGCTGAGCGTCAAGACCACCCTGGTGTCGCCACGATGGGTCTTCCCGGTGTCGCAGGTATAGGTGGTTCCCCACTTCACTCTTCGCTCACCCTCTGCCTTCTTGTGAAGCTGCCATAAGCAGCAGTCACCGGCAGGGGGGATACCGGGAATGGTCACGTTCGGAAATGCCATCAGCCATCCTCCTCTTGATGGGTCTAGATAGTGTCTGGTGTAGCTTCCGAGGTTTTTGAGGCGAGGTCGCCGAGAGTTGACGTTGATAAAACAACGCCGACCTTGGAGGCCACGCGCACGCCACTCTCGACGACCTGCGTCGATAGCTTCGGGAGAACCAGGCCAACATCAGCCCCCGTAGCTGCGCTCGAAGGTGAGGAATCCAGCTTCCTGCTTCCACTGCACTGCGGCCTTGGGGCTTGCGTCGAGAAGTTGACGGCAGGTCTTGCTCGGCTCCCGCCCCCCGGTCTGATCCGACGCGCAGGCATCCTGAGGGCGAAAGTCATCCGGCGCCTGCCATAGGCTCTCTCCCTCGATGAAGCCGTGCTCGATCGCGGCTCGGGCGATTGTCTTCAAGTCCTCGTAGGTCAACTGAAAGGTGCGCACCGCCTGCTGGTACTCCGCCGTCAGGTCCGTGCGCGCGATGCCTTCGTCGTCGGTGCTGAGGGTGACCGGGACCCCGGCGCTTCGGTAAAGGGCAAAGGGATGGTCCTGGGCGCAAACCACGAGGATCTGGCAGTTGCTGGTGAGATTGATCTCGACCAGGACGTGGCGCTCTGCCATGGTCTTCAGCACGCCGGGAGCGCTGGCTTCCTCTTGGCGGATATCGATGCCGTGGCCGATCCGTTCGGCCTTCGCGACCTCGACCGCCTCCCGGATGTGGAAGCTCAGCTCGGATGGCGGGGCGAAGGCGTCCGTCAGTTCGCCGGCGTGCAAGCTGACGTGGTCGCGCTGGTATTGGTCCCGCAA
>JBOGWM010000070.1:0-5616 GCA_050693695.1 Actinomycetota bacterium | reverse complement strand
CCCTTCTCGTGACGGTCGCCGTTGTCCGGGAGGTCTCCAGCTCTTGCTCGAAGCGGGCGAAGGCTTCCTTCCAGCGGCTCTGGCTCTCGCGGAGTCTCCGGCCCTTCTCGTGACGGTCGCTGATGGTCCGGGAGGTCTCCAGCTCTTGCTCGAAGCGGGCGAAGGCTTCCTTCCAGCGGCTCTGGCTCTCGCGGAGTCTCCGGCCCTTCTCGTGACGGTCGCCGTTGGTCCGGGAGGTCCGGGGGAGCGCGTGGCCGTTGAATGCTTGCGAATCCATCTCCCTGCCGATCGGAATAAAGGCCCACGCCTCGGTGCCCACGTCGAGCTCGGATGAGAGCCTCAGATACCCGCCCAGGCCCTCCACCCGCTCGGCCATGTTCTTCAGCCCCCGGCCCCCTCGCTCAAGGCTCAGCTCAAAACCCCGGCCATCGTCGGCCACCCGAACCTCCAGGCCATCGCTGCCAAGCCTGACCGAGATCTCCAGGTGGGAGGCATCGGCGTGTTTCAGGGCATTGGTAACCGCCTCCAGAACCAGGAAGTAAACGCTGGCTTCGGTCTCGGAAGAGAGCCGAGGGAGAGGGTCCGGATAGTTGGCGAGCTCGACCGAGAGGGGGATCTGAACCAGATAGCTGCGGAGGGCCGCGGTAAGACCCCTGTCGATCAGGGCCGGAGGGAAGACAGCATTCGAAAGGTCCCGGAGGCGTCCAATCATCCGGTCCACATCGCGCGCCAGCTCATCCCATATCTGCAGCGGGAAAGAATCGGCGTCCCCCTTCTCGTTGAGTAGATTCAGGCGCATCCGCAGCACCACGAGATCCTGCTGCAGGCCGTCGTGAAGATCTCGGGCCAGACGGCGGCGCTCGTCGTCTCTTGCCGCGAGCAACAGGGAGGTGGTCTGGTGCTCAATCCTCGATTCGATGCCCGCCAGGCTGCGCTCGAGGTGTATCCAGGTCCACCGGGCGCCCTCCGCGTCACGCTGAGAACTCCCATCCGGGGCCGGCCAAACGGCCTCGGCCAGTTCGCTCGCGTTCTGCTCCAAGGAGAGGCCCTGGAGCTTTTTCCATGGCTCCTCCGAGAGCGAGGGGACAGATAGCTGGCCAAGAGCTGCACCCGAGTCCTCGCCTCGCTCAATCACTGACAATCACCCCTGGCCTTGAATTGAGCTCCATGTTCCAAGACGGTTGCTCCAGGAGAGACTGGAAGCACATAAGATTATCATTCAAGGCTGCCATGGGAGGGAGGGCGGGCAGCAGGTGGCGTCCATCCGCCGGTGTAAAAGTCGACGGGCGTAGGGTTCCTTCAAGGGCATCCGACTCACGAAGGAGGACCTACACCCGTGACATCCCGAGTATCGCCCACCGAGCGCATCCGTGACCAGATCGATGAGCTGATCGCCAACGCCACCAACGGGAGCCTCCTCGAGCAATTCGAGGAAGTGGCCCGCCTGGCCGTCCGCCTGGTCATGCAAGCTATGGGGCACCGATGAGGCCTTCGCTTCCCGGCTGCTGGGAACCGGGGTGACCCGCACCAACGCCCTGGAGTCCCTGGTCATCGCCGGGTTCGTGCGAGGACTTTCGGTCAGAGACGTCGAAGCGAGCCTCGAGGAGGCCCTGGGGCCAGAGTCCACGATCTCCAAGTCGACGGTTGCCCCCGTATCTGCGAGGCAATAAAGGAGGAGTTCGACGCCTGGATGGCCGAGGACCCGTCCGAGGTTGAGCTCGATTATCTGTTCTTGGAGGCCAAATGGGGAAAGCTCTACCCCTCGGCCGTCGCCTGCTTGAACGAGGACTTCAGCCACCTCACCACCTACCTGCGGTTCCCCAAGGAGCACCGGGGGAGGGTGCGACACTCGAACTTCATCGAGCGCACCTTCGGGGAGACCCGTCGGAGGGTGAAGGTCATCGGCCGATTGCCCGGCGAGCGTAGCTGCCTGTCGCTCGTCTGGGCGGTGCTGGATCGGGCCAGCCGGGGGTGGCGGGGGGTCAATCAAAGCTTGGGCGCCATCCGTCTGCTCGCCGAGCTCAGATTCGAATTGTTCAACCCGAATCCGAGCGCCAATGAGGGGGTGATCGCAGGATCTGTCAGCACCGCCGCGTAGAATGATCCACAGGAGCCTGCGTCAGTCGCTTTTACACCACTCTTGGGACGCCACCCTGGCAGCAGGCAATCGCTATCCGAACCCTCTCGAGGTGCGTGCGCCTTGAGAAATTGGAAGATGTCTTGTGACCGGACTCAGCCCCTTCAGCTTTCTTGCCTCCTGGCCAGAGTTTAAATATCCTCGGGGCAGGATAGTAGGATAATTTAGGGTCTATGTCGAACGGACAGGACCCGCTTGAGTCTAATCTAATCTTGGGCTTCTCTGCAACGGAGGAAGGCGGACGGTTCTTTAGCAACCGCGCTCCACGCTCCCCGCAGCTGACCGATGCTTGAGCTCCTTGGTCAAGAACTTTGGCAAACCCCCACTTGGTAGGAGTGATTCGTCATGCACAGCGGAGAGAGCAGCCAGCGGGCATGGTCGGGTGGGACACCCATGCGGGGATGGTCGTGGCTCGCTGCCATCTGCGCCGTCACGGCGCACGCCGCTCTTTTCCCAGCTGCAGCCGCTGTTCAGTGCCCCTCCGAGATTCAATTTGGCCAGACCATCGAATGCTCGATCGAGCAGCCGGCTCAGGTGCGCAGCCACTCGTTTCTAGCCTCATCCGGCGACCGAATCCTGATCCGGTTGTGGACCGCAGGGACGCCTATCGGTGCCGGTGCTAGTATCGAGGTACTCCGACCGGATGGAACCACTGTGCGCCGATCGGACGGAACAAGATGCAAGCGAGTGTTCGAAATCACCTGCCTACTTGATATGTCCGGGCGACATACCATTCTCGTCGGTTCAGCGATCGGCGGCAGCACCGGCGCCTATAGCCTCAGCCTCGCACGAATTAGCGAAGGTCCCAGCAGCACCCCTAGCGACAGCGCAGGGAAGACTGGTGCCAGGGCGAAATCGGGCGAGCAGTCTCAGGGTGATGGCTCCAGCGGAGAAGTAATGGTCGCTTTGATCACCACTCTGGGAGTAGTTGCAGCAGCAGTAATCACAGCCGTCCTGGGGCCCGTCGTAGTTGAGCGGGTACGAAAACGCCGTAGAGAGTCTCCGCGTCCCCGATGAAAGAAGATCACCGGAGGCAGATATTTTGCATCTTTCGGTACGCTCCTAATTCGTCCCGCTGGAGCAGGTCCAACCTTTCCCACCAGACGTTGGCGTAGCCGAGGCCACCGAAGCTCCCTAAGCTAACACGAATGGGGAGTTGAGACATCGCCGAAGAAGGAGAGTCAGGCCCCGATCCAGAAACCCTGCCACCCCGAGACTAGCTAAGCCGAGGACATGACTCCGTCTGCAAACAGGGCGCTTGGTAAGGTGGAGCTAGTCGCCAAGTTTTTGGCGAAGTCTTGCCTGAATCTCCCGGAGGCGGCGCTTCCTTCATGAGAGGCGCCTTCGGCCAGTCCGTTGCTGTACCTCGTGGGAGCCGTAGCCGCTCGAGCCTGCGATCCACGATGGAGGCCCTCCCCTGACCCCGGCCGAGTAGCAGGGTGGTCGCCTCGATGGTCTGTCTCGCCGCCTCCTCTGGCCGCTCCGAGGAAGGGCCTTACCTAGGGAGCAGCGATGAGCGCGGGTTTGGCGCCTTCTACGCTCAGCTCCAACAGGAACGGGACGTCGTCGGGGTACTCGGCGATGACCTCGCCGGCCCCGAGTACCTGATGGATGTCCTCCTCGTCCACCGCTCAAGCCGAGACGCCCGGCGCCGATGGCGTCGCTCTCCGACGGACGAGGTGCGACTACGGAGGAAACGGAGAGATATGAGTTGAAGCAGCGTCTGGGCAGGCCTGCGGAAGGGCTCTCGAATAGGTCTCCTAAAGAATCCAACCCTCCCAAATCCTTACGCTTCCCTACGAAGTCTCCCAAAGGCCCTCATAGACCTACGCTATTGATCGTTAGCGCAAGTGGAGGCGTGCTGGAGGTCTCGGAGGCCTCCGGCCGTGCTTTCGCTGAACGCCTTCCTGCTGCGAGGGAGCCACGGTTCTACACCTGCTGCGAAGAAGACGGCGATCGGGCATCGACGCTTGGTGCACGGTCCGCAACGGGCCAGGAGGATGGCGGCCTCAACCCAACGGAAACGAACGACGGTGTGGCGGCTTGATTGAATAAGCCGTCAGTTCCCGGCCAGCGTGGTCGTGAGGAAGTCCTGTAGGAGCTCGGTGATCTCGACATGCCGCTCGAGGATCGCCGCATGGCCGGCCCCCTCGAGGATCTCGAGCCGCGAGCCGGGGATCGCCACAGCCATCTCGCGGGAGGCGCTCACGCCGACGATGCGGTCCGCGGAGCTGCCGACGATGAGCGTCGGCACGTCGATCGCCGCCATCGCCTCCCGGACGTCGAGGTCGAGCAGGCCTTTCAGGATCGCAAAGGAGCGTTCGATGGGGAAGGCACTCGCAAGCCGGCAGGCGAAGGCCACCTGCGCCGCGGATGCGCCCCGGCCGAAGCTCAGCGCCCGAACCAGGTACCGCGACCAGGCTCCTTCTCCGAGGCTGACGAATCCCAGCCGCTCGGGATTGCTGAAGAGCCACCGGGCGACGCGTCGCCGGATAGGGAGAGGGCCGAGCAGCGCGCCCGCGACGAACGTCTTCACCACGTCGGCCCCGGTTGCGTTGAGCAGGGCAACGCCTCTGACCGGTCCTCCTCGCCCCAACGCGTCGGGGTACTGCGTGCAGAACTTGAGGACGCTCATCCCGCCGAGGGAATGGCCCACGAGAACGGCTCGCTCCAGGCCGCTGCGCTCCAGCACCATCTCGAGGTCGCGCGCAAACGTCTCGACGCTGAGCGGAGCTTCCCCCGACACGGAGTGTCCGTGCCCGCGCATGTCGAAGAAGACATACCGGTGCTCCCGGTCGAGATCCGCCACCTGGTGGTGCCAGAACGTGCGATCCATGGCGAGCCCGTGGACGAACACGGCGCCCGAGGTTGCGCTGGCGGGCCCCGTCTCGTCTACCGGCAGGACCGCGCCGTCGAAGGAAACGACCCCATAGGCACGGTCTCCCCGGATCGTCCCGTAGGGCTCCGTGGCGAAGGGATCGGCCCCAGGGCGCCGCGCCAGCAGCCGGCGTCGCGCCCTGGAACTCAAGGCGACCGATGTTGGCCCGTGTACCGCCGCCCGCAAGGACGGCGTGCGGACCCTCCGGCGCTCTTCCTTTTGTCCGCCCCGGCATCCGGATCACTCACTGCTGATGGACATCCTCCCGATACGGACCCTCGGTTGGGGGCCGGCCTCGACGCGAGGAGCGGGCGGCGCGCCAGGAGGCGGGAGGAGCCCGCGGGGGACGAAGGTCACTGTGACCCTATCCTCGTCCCACAGCCCGCGAGCCGTTAGCTCATAGACCAGGTTCGTGATGTCATAGGTATGCTGCAGGCCACCCGGTGCCTGATGCTGCTCCGCTGCGCGCGGGTGATGCTGGGCCCCAAAGGTCGTGACGTAGCCGACGAAATGGTGAGTGTGAGGATCCGCAGTCTCGTCGGCCTCCGGGAAGTTGAGGTAGATCTCGTTGACGACGCCTGGGTCACGATCGATCTGGATG
>JBOGWM010000069.1:0-2278 GCA_050693695.1 Actinomycetota bacterium | reverse complement strand
CCTACCGGGGGAGGCATCGCCAAGCCCCGCCTAAGTCCTCGATTGACACTGACGAGCTGCCCATTGCTGTTGCTGACCAGCCGGACTTGCCAGGTCTGAGGGTCCCCGGCGTTGAAAGCGAAGGGGCCGGTGGTGACCGGATTGCCCGTCCCCCCCATCCACTGCGCGCCCCAGATCGGAGAGGCGAGCTGTTGAGGGCGGGTGAGGTCGCCGTCGGCCGCCCAGTCCCAGTAGGGAAGGCCGAAATCGTCATCGCCCAGCACCCGCTGGAGCTGATACTCCAGAAGGATGAGCATGTGACGATGCCAGGGTAAGAACACGGGCCCTCGGTGAGCGGAGTTGCGATCTCCCTGCGAGGGAGGGGTGAACCGAAACATCGCCACATGGTGCCAGGCGACGAACAGATCGTAGGTGCTTACCTGGACGGCCTGTCCCGGAACACCCAGGTCCTGGGTGGTGGGGCCGAGGAACTCTTGCTTGAGCAGCTTGACGCCCTGGACGTACCGGTCGCGAGCCTGGGTGTTGGCCGCCCCCGGCCCGAGGATATTGCGGCGCACGACGGCCATGTCACGATCCCTCCTCGTGCGCGTGCCCGGGGTCGGGTTCCCCCCCGGGCTCGGGATATCCCTCCGGCTCGGGATACCCCTCAGGCCCCGGGAAGTCCTCCGGGAACACCTCGATCAATTGCTTCACGAGGTCCACCGCCGAGGCGAAGCTGTAGTTCGGGAGCGGGTGGTAGTGGACCTGGCCGTCATTGGTGACCCCGACATGGCCCGTGACCGGGCGACCGTCCACCTCGATGCTGTAGCGGGTGCGGATGACGATCTCGTGCCCCCGGTACGTCTCTTCACGGACGATCTCGGTCTCGGCGGGGTGCTCATGAGAGGCCTCCTGAAACTCCTCTCGATGGCGAGCGAGGCTCTCGATCAACGATTCCGGCGCCGCGTGCTGAGCCAGTTCCTCTCGCTTCATCGCATCCTCCTTCGGGCTGCCTCGCTGGGTTTATATCACCCTCGGAGAGATCGAGGAAGATTTCCTACCCCAAAGGGGAAGCGGGGGGCGGGGGGCCGGGGCAGACGAGGAGGCGGCATCGGTCCCTTGAGCTTGAAGAGGCGAAAGGGCTACAATGCCATGGCCCAACGGCCGAACCGGGTGAGAACGGGCCGCCGCGCTCCGAGGTCCTCATCCCAAGATCGCCGGGCACACCCGGGCCAGGCGCAATCCAACGTGGCGGCCCGGTTCCGGATTCGATCCAGATGCTCAGAGCAGAGCTGGCCCTTCTCGGGCGTCTGCCCGCAACAGGTTCGGTGACTCATGGGCCACACGCAGCGATTCGGCATGCTCCGAGCAAACCAGGGAAAGCGGAGGGCCACCACCTCTCACGCTCTCGTGAAGCTTCCCTTCCTCCCACCTCGGGCAAAAGGACATCGAGCGGGCCTCCGCGCTCGGGCTGGAGGCAGTCGCTCTCGCCGGGGAGGTCAAATCCCGGTGGAGCCTCGACGCCATCCGCGAGCTTCGAGAGAGGTTTGCGCCGTATGAACGGCTTGAGGTGGCCAAAGAGTTCCACGATCAGGCTACAGCCCTCCTCCGGACCGCACGGTAACGACCCGGACCGAGGAGCGATTCACTCCAAAGCGACGCCGCTTACGTCAAGCTGAGGCTAGAGCAGCTTGGTCATCTTTGTCCGCGTGACGCGGTAGATATAAGGCCCCGGCGCGTCGGCAAGCCGGTTAATCGCCCGCCAGTTGCACATGAGGATCTCCAGATGCCAGACATCCAGCTTCTCGTCACTGGCAAGAGCGAATAACTTGGCGCCGTTGTCCCTAACCGCCACCCCTTCGGCGGGCCGTCGCTCAATCTTGCTGTCCCGCGAGATGATGGCCCAGCCCTGGGCAGCGACTCTGGGGATCCAGAGAGCGTCGTCAACGTCGGTGGTGGTGATCGGGCAGGGTGGCCCGGAGTGTCGCTTGACGGTTCCACCCGCGTCTCCCGGATACGTCATGTCCCAGCGGAGGCGAACCATGATCTTGGCCAGCCCGAGCGCGTCGGCGTCAACATAGAAGCGGACCGCCACCCTCAGGCGGCCATCGACCACTCGAAGGCGACGGCTGCCTTCACGAGCTCGACCGGGAGGTCGAAGTTCTCGGCCACTTCTTCGAGAGCGTCGCCGGCGTCGATCAGCTCGGCGAGCACATCGGTTCGAATACCCCTGATGCTCGGAGCCCCGAAAGCGCGCTGGGGGTCGATGACGATCGGTGAGTCTTTGCCGGCCGGGAAG
>JBOGWM010000068.1:0-5107 GCA_050693695.1 Actinomycetota bacterium | reverse complement strand
CCTCCTCCCGGCCGCAGGTCTCTCAGGCTTGCAGCGCAATGTCGAAGGTGGCGACATAGCCTTCGCCGCCTCTTCTCACCTCCAGCATCAGCTTGTCCCCGCCGTTGCGGAAGATGCCATCGCTTTCGTTGAGAGTGCGCCGGCGGTTGGGGGAGTAGGGAGGGTTCGCGTGGACCTGATCCGTGAGAGCATCGTCAAAGTAAAGCTGAGAGGTGAACTCCGAGGTCCGCTGCGTGGCGGCGTCGGTGCTGCGAATCTTGAAGTGGATGTGGACGGTGCGCCCCCCGTACCAGCCGGGGTAGATGGTGGTGAAGGTCGCGACGCCGTTGGTGTCGGTGATCTGATAGCCCCGTAGGAATTTCTTCCCGGTCGTGACGAAGCCCGGGTCGCGCACGTCGGAGTAGACGCCGAGAGCGTCGCACTGCCAGAGGTCCACGGCGGCCCCTGCGAGCGGGACGCACCCGCTTGAGGCGACCCGCGACACGCGAAACCTGAGGCGAAGCGGGACGCCGTCTTTGACCGAGCCATCGGAGGGATCCGACCGGATGTCGGAGCGGTTCAGCTTCTCGTCCACGAAATAGGGTCCTTCGGTCTGATCGGGGCGGACCACGCACGCAGGAGCGCCGCCAGGTCCGGAGGCTGACCCGATTGGTGCGGAGTCCGAGCCTGGCGGGGGGAGTGGAGACGCCCCCGGGGGCGTGGCCGATCCGCTGACCGGGTCGCGGCGGGTGGAGCAGCCGAAGAGGAAGGTCGCTCCGGCGCTGAGCATTGCGAGCGCTTCTCGGCGATCGAGACTCCGTCTTGGCTTTGCGTCGTCGCCCTCAGCCACCCGTCACCTCTTCTCTCGCCGGGCCGGTCAGAGGCAAGCGTCCGACCAGGCCGGCGATCGAGGATACCCCTTTCTTTAGTCATCACGCTCTCCCGCCTTCGAGCGATCCTGGGAGGTAGATCCGATCCATTGGGCACCCGCACCGCGTTCATCCGCACTCCGCCTCAAAGTGGATCGGTCAATTCCACCCTTGACTATTCCTCGCCGTCAGGTAGGGTAGATTCTGTCGAGTTGTCCGGTGAGAGAAGGGGGTCGAGGATGGGCGCCTACACCAGCCCTCCACCGCAGAATGAGCGTACTCTACTCACCCGGTATGACATCTGGGACCTCAATGAGGGCAATGTGGCCGAGTTTCCTCTGGAGAATCCGCCCGGTTGGGACGCCGTCAGCCTGTTCTACGCGAAGGCGCTCCAACAGATGGGATGGAAGAATCCGAGAGTGTTCCCCCCCAGCGAGGGCGACCCCGGCTTCGCGCCTTGTCACATCACGCAGACGTGGGACTACAGCGAGAGTCCCACGAGCTATTACTTCCAGGCGGCCATGCACTGGACGCCTCAGTGGCCCGACAGGGGCCCCGACCAGCTCCCCGGACCGTACGGTGACTGGTGGAACCACTGCACCCACGGACCGGCCAGTGCCGAAAACTACTTCCTCGCGTGGCACCGCAGCTACATCTACTGGTTCGAGGTGATCATACGCTCCTACGTGCAGCAACTCGGAGGGCCGGACGGCTGGGCGCTCCCGTACTGGAACTATAGTTACCACGACGAGAGCAATCCGGAGGTTCCCTGGCCGAGGGCCAAGCTGCCGTGGGTGTTCACCCAACCCCAGCTCCCGGACGGGAGTGGCAATCCTCTCTACATCCCCGACACCGTTCGTCGCGGCCTCCAGCCGACGTGGCCCGGCGAGACCCCACCCGAGACCATGTACCTCTCAGAGATGACCCCGTACTACTACCAGGCGTACGATCTGAGCGATTACTTTGAGTTCAACAGCAGACTGGACAGGGAGCCTCACGGTGCCGTCCACGTCGATGTCGGATCAGGCGACGGGCAGGTGTCGGCTAGCGGGTGGATGGCATCGACTATCACCGCCTCGTTCGATCCGATCTTCTGGTTGCATCACTCGGAGGTCGATCGCTTCTGGCAGGGGTGGCTCGCCGACGGCAACCACAATCCCAGCGACCCAGACTGGCTGTCGGCACAGAACGACCCCATGCGAACGTGGAGGTGGAACTATTGGGGTGACGACGACATCACCCATAAGATCGTCGTCTACCCCGGCCAGATGCTCGACCCGTCCAATCTCTCCGATCCGTTCCTGCACTCGTACCGATATGCGAATCTTCCGCAGCTTCCCGCCCCGCGGCCCTCAGGGCCCGCCCAGCGGCTCGCAGTAGCTGCCAGTCGGGCTGCGACCCCGGCTGCGCCAGGGCCCGAGCTGGCAGCGCTACAGCCCGAGCTGGCCGGGGTGAACGCGGTCCTCGGGATGGCCCAGAATGTGGAGCTCGGCAAGGAGCCCGCCTCGACGTCACTCGCGCTGGCGCCAGAGGCCCGGTCGCTTGCTCAGGCACTCCTCGCGGCCGCTCCGGAGGCCCCCGCCCGGGTCGAGCTCGTGCTGGAGGGCGTCGCTGCAAGTGGCCCGCCCGGTAACTACGAGATTTACCTGAACTACCCGGACGCGGACCGCCGGACCGCGGGCACGGTGCCGAATTTCGTGGGGCTTCTGGCGGGCTTCGGCGCCGACCACCAACATGAGGGGCACGCCCACGGACTCACGATGAGCTACGACATCACCGACCTGGTCCGTTATCTTGAGACGACGGGGGGCTGGGACCCGGCACAGGCGACGGTCACCTTCGTCCCGGCCGCCCGCCCACGCCCCGGTCGAGAGTTAGTGATCGGAAGGATCCAGGTGGCCAACATCACCATACGGACGTTGTGATCCGGCCAGCGGACCCCGGGTAGTGCGGGAAAGGCTGTCGGCGCTTGCGAGACGCGGATCGACAAAAAGTTGTCTATGCCTTCGGTGTAGCCCTTCAAGGTCAAGAGCCTGAAGTGGACCTTGAATACGATGAGGTCCCACCGAGGTGGCCGGGGTTCGGTCTTCGCTTCCTCCGCTTGGGTTGTCCGGATCGCATTTCTCCGCCCTTGCTCCTCTATCCACCGCCCGACCATTCTTGGTAAAGGAAGGAGAAAAGTCTATGGGTCTCATGGTCACGGTCTCATCGGCTACGAGCGACCTGACTCTCTCCGAGGACGACGCGTTCGCCGAAATGGTGAAGGTCACCGTCCTAGCCTTGGAAGAAGTGGACGCCAAAGTGGATGTTTACTTCCTTGCCGACACCACCGGCAGCATGAACAAGGCGCTCGCCGCGGTCAAAAGCGAGCTCTCGACCATCCTCGCCACGGTCGGCGGGCTGGGCGCCGACGTCCAGTTCGGGGTTGGCGATTACAAGGACTTCCCGGCTCCCGCTCCCGGTGGACACCCCTATGCCTTCAAGCATCAATGCAGCCTTACCTCCAACCGCGACGACGTCAAGATCGCGATCGACGCCTGGCAAACAACGCCGGGCAGGGATACGCCGGAGGCTCAGCTCTACGCCCTCGACCAGCTCGCTGAGTCTCCGGACGGCCAGATCGGCTGGCGCGCCGACTCCAAGCGGATCATCGTGTGGTTCGGTGACGCTGCCGGCCATGACCCGGTCTGCAAGGAGATCTCCGGCCTGTCCTACGACATCACCGAGGCCTCGGTCACCGCCAAGCTGGCGGCAGAGACGATCACCGTGGTGGCCCTCAGCATGAGCACGAACTTCCGCGCTCCCGCCGGGCTGGACGACGATCCCACCACCCACGCCGCGGGCTACAAGACCAAATGCGGAGCACCGGGCGGTCAGTCGCAGCAGGGTAGCAGGATCGCGAGCGCTACCGGCGGCAAACTCGTCCAGGGCGTCAGCGCAGACAGCGTCGTGCAGACGATCATCGGCCAGGTGGCCGCGCAGGTCGCCGCCATTGGTTCCCTGCGCCTGGTGGCGACGGGCGCCATCGCCCCATTCGTGAGCACGATCTCGCCCACCGGCGGCCATGGGCCCCTCGGCGGAGACCGGGCGCATGAGGTCTCCTTCGGCGTCTCCTGGATCGGGGCCGTCCCGTGCACAAACGAGCCCCAGGTCTTCAACGGATCGTTCGACGTCGTAGCCGACGGCAACGTAGTCGGAGGCGAGACCGTGAAGATCACTGTCCCCGCCTGCGCCGAGATCCCACCGGAAGAAGCCCCCGTGATCGACGACAATGGTGGGGAAGTCAAAGGAAAGGAGAGGGTCATGGCTGAGGCCAAGTGCATGGACGCTGACGATCTTTTTCAGGGGTTCAGGGGAGAGTTCTCGGGCGAAGCGGGACGGGTGGGAAGAGCCGCCGGGATCTTTGTGGGGGTGCTCACGGGCGCCCGGGCGGGCAGTGTCGCGCTCCCCATCCCCGTTGTCGGCACCCTTGCCGGCGCAGTTGTTGGCGGAGTCCTGGGCAGCAAGACTGGCCGGTGGCTCGGGAGGGGTCTCATCAAAGGAACGGCGGCGATGGCCGGGAAGGTGTCCTCGATGACGGCGCACATTGCCGAAGGAGGTGGGCAGCCGAGCGGCTCTCAGGCAGCCGAGCGGCTCTAAGGCAGTATTCTAAAGATGACATGTCTGTCACAAGCGATCGGTACGATGGGAACAGCTATGAAGGAGTGGGTGCTCATGAAAGTCAAAGGAAAGGAGAAGGCCATGGCTGAGGCCAAGTGCGTGAGGGATGCGGGACAGGTGGGAACAATCGCCGGGATCTATGTGGGGGTCCTCACGGGCGCCCAGGCGGGTAGTGCCGCGCTCCCCATCCCCGTTGTCGGCACCCTTTTCGGCGCAGTTGTTGGCGGAGTCCTGGGCAGCAAGACTGGCCGGTGGCTCGGGAGGGGTCTCATCAAAGGAACGGCGGCGATGGCCGGAAAGGTGTCCTCGATGACGGGGCACATCGCCGAAGGAGGTGGGCAGCCGAGCGGCTCTAACTGACGCTCTCAGCGATGCCACGGCGACGCTGCCGTGGCATCATCGCCCAGAGTGAGCGCCTGCGCTGGTTGCTGCTCGGGGCAGAGGTTGGCGCCCTGGATCGTGAAGAGTGACCGCAATGGTCCAGACGGCCGGTGCACCAGTGCCTGGTCCGCTCGGGACAGCGGACCCGGGTCTCCCTCGGGGGCAGGGCCAACTCCGGGGAGGGAGGCGAGGACCCCGCTCGCTTCGGGACGCAGCGG
>JBOGWM010000067.1:0-3953 GCA_050693695.1 Actinomycetota bacterium | reverse complement strand
GTGCTGCGTTGGGCATCGGAGCGGGGCGTGGGGGTCGTCCCTCGGGGTGGGGGCTCGGGAGTCTGCGGGGGCGCTGAGGCGGCGGCGGGGATGGTGGTCATGGACATGACCGCCATGGACCGGGTCGTATCGGTCGATCGGGAGTCGCTGGTGATCACGGCCGAGGCCGGGATCTGTGGCCCGCGCCTCGAGCAGGCGCTCCAGAGGGAAGCCATGACCCTGGCCCATGTCCCCGAGTCCTTTCATCTCTCGACCCTCGGCGGTTGGATCGCCACCAAGGCGACCGGGCAGCTCTCGACTCGCTACGGTGGGATCGAGGAGCGGGTCCTGGGACTCCGCGCGGTGCTTTCGGACGGGGCTGTCGTCTCCTCCAAGCCCGTCCCTCGCTGCTCCGCCGGACCCGAGTGGTGGAGGAGCTTCCTCGGCTCGGAGGGGACGCTGGGCGTGGTGACCCAAGCCACCCTCTCGGCGTTCCCGGTCCCCGAGACCGCGTCCTGGGAATGCGCGTCGTTCGACTCCTTCGGCGCCGGGCTGGAGGCCCTCCGCCGTATCGTACAGGCCGAGATCCGCCCCGAGGTGACGCGCCTCTATGACGAAACCGACGCCCTGGTCGCCTTCGGAAGCCTCGGGCTCTCGGGCCCGGTGGCGATCCTTCGCTTCGTTGGCGGCCACCGCTCCGTTGCGCAGGAAGTGGAGAGCGCCCGGGAGATCCTGGCCTCCTGTGGGGCGCGATCGATCGGGGCGCAGGCCGGCGAGCACTGGTGGGAGCACCGCTTCGACGGACCGGGCGCCTACCGGAGCATCCTTGAAGGAAAGGGAGTCCTGGGCCCCTTCGGAGTGGTCGATACGATGGAGGTGGCGGCTTTTTGGAGGGGTCTCGGGTCCCTATACGAGGAGGTGCGAGAGGCGCTCGGCGCCCATTGCGACGCCGTCCTCGCCCACAGCTCCCACCTCTATCGATCCGGCGCCAACCTCTATTTCACGCTGGGCTTCTCACCCGCGAGCGAGGAGGAGGCCGAGCGCCGCTACCTCGCCGCCTGGGAAGCGGGGATGCGCGCCACGCTGGCGGCGGGCGCCACGATCAGCCACCACCACGGGGTGGGGCTCCTGAAGTCCGCCTGGATGCCGGAGGAGGCGGGGAGCGGGATGGAGGTCCTCCGGCGGCTGAAGGCAGGCCTCGACCCCGCAGGGATCATGAACCCGGGAAAGCTCGGTCTGTGAGCTCGTTCATGGGCTCATCGGCCGGGGCACAACTCCGTAAGTCTTTCTCGCCCTGCCGATCTTCTATGCTATCGCCAGTCAGGGATTGGACGAGTTGCCCTCTCGGATGTCCGGCGCAACCATACGGCTGATCGGAGTCATGTTTGCACGTTCAAAGGGCAGGGCATGCTCGGATCGGTAGCGTCCCGATCGGGAAAGCGCTCGGGCGCTCGGGCGAGAAAGGAGCGAGACATGGCTGAGGTCGCCGTGGGGCTGTTCGTCCCACTGGAAGCAAAGCCGGGCAAGGAGGCCGAAGTCGAGGCATTCCTCAAGGAAGGGCTGTCCCTCGTGGAGGAAGAGCCGGAGACCATCGCCTGGTTCGCGATCCGCACCGGTCCTTCGTCGTACGGCATCTTCGATGTCTTTGCCGACGAGTCGGGCCGGCAAGCCCACCTCTCGGGACGAGTCGCTGCGGCGCTCATGGAGAAAGCAGCCGAGCTCTTCGCTACTCCCCCCTCCATCAACAAGCTCGACGTCCTCGCGGCGAAGCTCCCGTAGCGGGCCTCGGGGGCAGGGGACCCCTCCTGCAGGAGGGGTCCCCTGAAGATTGAGGGAACGCTTCATCAAAACCCGTGCTCCCCGGCGGGGACGCCGGGTGGCCGGGACCGTATCGTGGGCATGTGCCGAGCTCGCTCACCGAGGTCGTCGAGCGCTCCGCCGCCCCGGCGGCGGTGGAGATCGCGCTGGACCGCCTCGCCGAGCGTCATCCGGACCTGCCTCCCAGGCTCGAGGCTGACGAAGCCTTGGCCCGGGCGGTGGTGAGCGTCATCTCGGCCAGCCGGTCGCTGACCCGCGTGCTCATGGTGGACCCCGATGCCATCGAGGTCCTAGCCGACCTCGACCGCCGGTCGCCGGTGAGGGCGGAGAGCCCCGAGGGCCTCGCCCGCTGGAAGCGGATCGAGCTCCTGCGCATCGCCGCACGAGACCTGCTCGGTCGCGACGGTCTGGAACAGGTGGGGGCCGCTCTGGCGCAGATGGCCGATGACGTGCTGGGCGGGGCCTGTGCCCTTACCGGAGGCAGCGGAGGCGCCGAAGCCGGCGGCCTGGCCGTCATCGGCATGGGCAAGCTCGGCGGCCGGGAGCTGAACTACGCCAGTGACATCGACCTGATCTTCGCGGGCGAGGGTGATCCCCGGCCGGTCATGGATCTGGCCCGGCGCTGCTTTCGAGTCGACGCCAACCTCCGCCCCGAGGGGCGGAGCGGTCCCCTCATCCGGTCACTGGCCTCCTACCGGGCCTACTGGGACCGTTGGGCGCAGCCCTGGGAGCTTCAGGCGCTGCTAAAGGCCCGGCCGGTGGCCGGCGACCCCGAGCTCGGAGCGGCCTTCATCGCCGCAGCCGCCTCCCGTCTGTGGGGGCGACCCTTCGGCGCCGACGAGCTGCGAGCGGTGCGAGCCATGAAGGCCCGGGCCGAGAGCGCGATGGTCCGCAGGGGGTTGGCCGAGCGGGAGGTCAAGCGGGGCCGGGGCGGGATCCGCGACGTGGAGTTCGCCGTCCAGCTCCTCCAACTCGTCCATGGCCGCCAGGACCCGGCGCTGCGCTCTCCCAACACCCTCGCCGCCCTGGCCGAGCTGGGCGCAGCCGGCTACGTCCATCCCGCCGACGCTGTCTCCCTGAAGGCGGCCTACGACTACCTCCGGACCGTCGAGCACCGGCTCCAGCTCGCGGAGGGCCGGCAGGTCCACGCCGTGCCCGCCGACCCCGAGGCTCGGGGCGACCTGGCCCGAGTCATGGGCTACCGGGACGACGCTCGAACCACCGCCCTGGCCCGCTTCGACGCCGACCTGCGCCGCCATCGGGCCAGCGCGCGCTCCATCCACGAGCGACTCTACTTCCGTCCCCTGCTCGAGGCCTTCGCCGCCCATGACGGGGTCATGACCGCCGAGGCGACCGAGGCCCGGCTCAGTGCCTTCGGATTCGCCGACGTTGAGCGCACCCGGCAGGCCCTGGGGGAACTGACGCGCGGGCTCACCCGGTCGTCCCGGCTCATGCAGCAGATGTTGCCCCTGATCCTGGGCTGGCTGTCGGAGTCGCCCGACCCCGACCTCGGCCTGCTCGGGCTGCGCGCCCTGACCACCGGTTCCCCGGCTGCTCTCCGGTTGGTCGCCACCTTCCGGGAGTCCCCCGAGACCGCCCGCCGCCTCTGCGGTCTGCTCGGAACCAGCCGGCTGCTCCGCCATAGCCTGGAGCACCACCCCGAGATGGCGGGGGTCCTGTCCGACGACGACGCCCTGCGCCCCCGCAGCCGGGAGACGCTGGCCGCCTCGGCCGCCGCCGCCCTTCAGTGGCGGGCCGATCCCGACGACCGCCGGGAGGCGCTGACGCGCCTCAAGCGGGCCGAGGAGCTGCGCATCGCGGCGGGCGACGTCCTCGGCCTCAGCGGCGTCGAGGCCACGGGGGCCGGGCTGAGCGCCCTGGCGGAGGTCGTGCTCCAGGCCGCCCTGGACACCGTCTCCCCGCCGGTGCCGATGGCCGTGGTGGCCATGGGCCGCTTCGGGGGAGCGGAGCTGTCCTATGCCAGCGACCTCGACGTCCTGCTGGTCTACGAGGGTCCGTCGCCGGATGATTTCGCCGTCGCCGAGGGCGCCGCCGAGGCCCTGGTGCGGCTCGTGAAGGGCCCCACGCCGGTGACCCGCCTCTACCTGCTCGACGCCGATCTTCGCCCCGAGGGTCGCCGGGGACCGCTGGCCCGC
>JBOGWM010000066.1:0-5783 GCA_050693695.1 Actinomycetota bacterium | reverse complement strand
CGTCAAGGTCATCGAGGGCACCCAGCACCCCGACCGAGACGCCCAGTTTCGCTACATCAATGAGGCGGCCAAGGCGTTCCTGGCGCGAGGAGAACCGGTGCTCTCGGTGGATACGAAGAAAAAGGAGGTCTTGGGCGAGCTTAGAAACGCCGGACGAGAATGGAGGCCGAAGAAGGATCCCCGCCGCGTGAAAGTACACGACTTTGCCGACAAAGAGCTCGGCAAAGCAATCCCCTTCGGGGTCTACGATATCGGCGCCGATCAAGGCTGGGTGAGTGTCGGAAAGGACCACGACACCGCCGCCTTTGCAGTCGAGGCGCTACGGCGGTGGTGGAGGGGTGTGGGACAGCTCACCTACCCCACCGCCCGCCGCCTGCTCATCTGCGCCGATGCGGGAGGCTCCAACGGATACCGGGTAGGGCTATGGAAAAGGGAGGTCGCGGCCTTGGCCGCCGAGGCTGGCCTCGAGATCACCGTCTGTCACTTCCCGCCGGGCACCTCGAAGTGGAACAAGATCGAGCACCGCCTCTTTGCCCACATCTCGATGAACTGGCGAGGCCAGCCACTCACCAGCCATGAGGTGGTGGTGGAGTTGATCGGCGCCACCACCACCCGAACCGGGCTCAGCGTGCACGCCGAGCTGGACGAAGGCAGCTCCCCCAAAGGGCTGAAGGTGTCGGACAAGGAACTGGCTTCCCTTCCCATAAAGGGCCACGACTTCCACAAGGAGTGGAACTATACGGTGTTCCCCGATCGAATCTCAGATCCGTAATTACGGGAACGTTATTTCCTCGCGAGCCCTTAGCTGCGCGCCGCAACCTCTTGGCTCGGGTCGGCCGGGCGGTGGGAAGGAGCAGACGGCCGCGAGTGACCGTGATCGGCTGGGCCGGCAAGGACAACGTCACTCTTCCTGGCTTCCTCACCCAGGAGGTCGACTATCTCTGCGCCCCGGGCTCCCCGCTGTGCTGGTGGAGCCGGGCGACCTGGACGTCGGGGACGACGGCTTTCAATGTCTCGGCGGCCGGTGCTTCGATGTCGCGCTCCGCCTCTTGATAACGGCCGACTGGGTGGCTGCGGGCATCGACCTGTCGCCGCTCGAACGGATGCTGCATGTGGGCGGTACCGCGCTGCTGGTCGACGACGTGGCCTCACTCTATTCATGCAAGGCCGTCCTGGCCTGGCTTTGGGAGGCGACGGACCTCTCGGAAGCGGAGCGGCGCTTCGTGCGCCGATACATCCCCTGGACCGTCGTGGTGGCCGACCGGCCAGTTGAGGTGGATGGTCAGCGCGTCAACCTCTTGTCGTTTCTTGAGACCGAACGTTCCAACTTCATACTGAAGCCGTTCACCGGGCGACGCGGGAGGGGGGTCGTAGTGGGTCGGCTACTCTCCGAAGGGGCGTGGCGAGCGGCGCTGGAGGAGGCTGTCCGAAACCGCCGGACGGTGGCGCAGCGCTATGTCGCGCCGGATACCGCCCCGATTCCCTTCTGGACCTCGGAGCATGAGATCGAAGTGCGGCGGGTCCCGATCGTGTTCGGGCCGTTTCTACTCGGGAGAGAGCCGGCGGGCTGTCTGGTCCGGCATCCCGCCACATTTGCTGAAGGCGCGATCACCGACATGGTGTCCGGGGCCATCCTGACGACTGCTGCGGCGTGGGGGCCACATGACGCTCGGTTCCAGGCTGGCAGGCCCCAAGCATGATGGCCGGCGGAGGGCTCGGCCCACTATGCTGCTCACTACGCGCTGGACAACCGGCGGGAACGGGTATTTCAGCCCTCTTTCTCGGGGAGAAGATGGAATGGGAAAAAACATTCGACGCTCGGTAAAGGTCACCGGTCTCGGTCGGGTCGCGGCCCCTCCGGACGTGCTCACGTTGACTCTCGCAATCGAGACGCAGGCTCCGACAGTCTCGCAGTCCTTGGGTGAGAACAATGAGGCGACGAGCGAGGTGATCTCGGCCCTTAGAGAGCGCGGGGTCGAGGAGCGAGACCTTCAGACGACGGGGCTCAGCATCGATCCGGTGTTTGAGTTGCTGGGCCCAAACGACCCGGGACCCCCAAAGATCGTTGCCTTTCGGACAAGAAACTCCCTCCGTGCCAAGCTGCGCGACCTGGCGGGAACCGGCTCCATCATCGACGCCGCGATTCAAGCGGGAGGCGACGCCTCCCGCCTCGAGGGTGTCTCTTTTTCCTTCGACGACCCGACGAAGCTACTCGTCGCGGCCCGCCAGCGTGCGATTGAAGACGCGAAGGCCAGGGCTCAGCAGCTGACGGAAGGGTTTGGGGTGTGTCTCGAAGAGGTGATCTCGATCGACGAATCAGCCACCGGGGGGCCGCGGCCAACCCTCGACGTTGTCCGGTTTGCCGAGGTGGCGACTCCGATAGCGCCGGGAGAAGAAGAGGTCGTCGTTCAGGTCACGGTCGAGTACGAGATCTCGGGCCAAAAGTAGCCGACATCGACCTTGCTCGACGGAGAAGTCTTCTTCGCCGGGAGCTCCGAGATCTGCCTTCGGGCCTCTTCGACGCCGCAGTCTTGAGTACGGTCGCCGCGGCGGGTCATCCCATCGCCTCGGACGCCTTGGAGTTGAGCAGGTCACGGAGAGCTGGACCGAACAACGCCCGGCCATCCCGGCGAACCGCCTCAACGAACGCGTCGCCGCCTACGGCGGCACTGTCGAGCTCGGAGCGGTGTCGTCTCTGCTCGGGACAGTCCCATGCCGAACAGCCGCGGAGGCGAGCCCACCTCCGCGCTTTGGCCGGAGATGTCCTTCCCGGAAAGTGGGCAGCACGTCATCCCCCGGGGACCGGCGGTCCTCAGGATCGATCGAGAGGCCGGCCTCGGCACGTACTTCGAGCCCAACGCCTGGATACGGCACGCCGTCGAGAAAAGCAAATCGGTTTAGGCTCGCGAGCAAACAACCAGGGAGCGAGGATGCGAGCAGCGGTTGTCGAGAAGATCGCCGAGCCGCCGAGACCGGGAGAGGTTGCGGAGCCCGAACGGGGCCGAGGCGAGTCCTTGGTCGAGGTGCGGGCGGCCTCGCTCAATCCCATCGACCTTGCGATCGCCTCGGGCCGATTCTATGCCGGGCCGCCACAGGTCCCCTACGTTCCGGGCACCGAGGGCTCCGGGGTGATCCTCGAGGGAGAGACGCTTCCCCCGGGCACCCGCGTCCGCTTCGAGGTTCAGGCCGGTTACGGGCGCAACGGCGCTCTGGCCGAGCGCGTGGGCGTGGCGGACCGGGATCTGATTCCACTTCCGGAGACAGCGGATGACGCGCTCGCCGCGGCCCTCGGCATTGCCGGCCTGGCCGCCTGGCTCGCCCTCGTCCACCGTGCGGGGCTTCGGGCGGGCGAGACGGTGCTGGTGCTGGGAGCGAGCGGCGCGCTGGGACAACTCGCGGTCCAGGGCGCGAAGCTGCTGGGCGCGGGCCGGGTCGTCGCCGCCGCCCGTAGCCGGCATGGCCTGGAGCGCGCCGCCAGCCTTGGCGCCGATGCCATCGTGGTGCTGGGCGACGAGTCTCGTGAAGAGCTTGCCAAGCGCTTCCGGCAAGCCGCGGGGGGCGAGATCGACGTCGTGGTCGATCCCCTGTGGGGCGAGCCCGCGATGGCCGCGCTCGGGGCGCTCGGGCTGGAAGGACGCCTGGTCAACCTGGGCCAGTCGGCCGCAGCGTCGGCGAACCTCACATCGGCGGCGGTACGGGGGCGGATGCGCGCCATCCTCGGCCATTCGAACCTGACCACGCCGCCTGAGGTGAAAGCCGACACCTATCGCACGCTCCTCACGCATGCCATGAACGGCGAGCTCACCGTGGATCTCGAGGAGGTCTCACTCGTCGAGGTCACGGCGGCCTGGGAGCGCCAGGCCGGCTTTCCCTCCCGAAAGATCGTGGTTCGGCCGGGGATGTGGATTCGCCCGCCTGGGCAGGGCACATGAGCGACGAGCCCGCCGTCTCGACCCGGGTCTTGACGGTTCCGAACCTGATCTCGGCCGCCCGGCTCCTGATGGTGCCGGTTTTCGTGGTCATCTTCTTGGCGGAACGCTATCTCCTGGCCTTCAGCCTCCTGGCGATCCTGAGCACGACCGACTGGGTCGATGGCTTCGTGGCCCGCCGGACGGGCCAGGTGAGCAAGCTGGGCAAGCTGCTGGATCCCCTGGCGGACCGGATCGCCATCGTGGTGGTCGTCGCCCTCTTCGCCTTCACGGGGACGATCCCCTGGGTCCTGGCGGTGATCATCCTCGGACGGGATCTGATCGTGGTGATCGCCTTCGCGGCCTTCGAGTCCCGGGGCCTGCCTCGCCTGGCGGTCAACCGCACGGGAAAGGCGGCCACCGCCTTCATCTACTTCGGGATCGCGATCGCGGCCGCGAGTCTGATGGCGGGTGAGACGGGGGCGCGCGAGCTGCTGGGGGATCCCGGCGGAGCCGTCGCGGACGGGGTGCACCGGGTAGCCATCAGCCTCGCCGTCATCGGGGCGATCCTCTATTGGGTGGCGGCCGGGCTGTACGCGTCCGAGGCCCGCCGGGCACTCGGGGCTCGCGGGTCTTGACAGGCCCAACCCTCGCGTGGATATGGTCAGTCTGAACCAGCGCAAGGGAGGGATCATGTCGAGCATTCCCGTCGATCTCCGCTACACCCGAGAGCACGAGTGGGCTCGCCTCGAGGAGGGAGGTCGGGTGATCGTGGGGATCACCGACTTTGCCCAGAGCAAGCTCGGTGACATCGTGTATCTCGATCTGCCGGGGCCGGGGACGGCCGTGAGCGCGGGAGAGCCGATGGGGGAGGTGGAGTCCACGAAGTCGGTCTCGGATCTGTATTCTCCGATGACCGGCACGGTGGTCGAGACCAATGGGGACACCGGCGAGAATCCGGCGCTGGTGAATCTGGACCCGTATGGGGAGGGATGGCTGGTGGTGGTCGAGCTCACCGACCGGGGAGAGTACGACGGTCTGCTCACCGCCGAAGAATACGGCCGGCTCCTGGCCGAGGAGAGCTCCGAGGGATGAGAGCGGGCATTTGCTTGAAGACTCAGAAAGGAGGTTGAGCTCGCATCCGTTGGTCGCTGGTGACCGCCAAGGCGTCGGACCCGGCGCACGTGATGGCTATCGACGAGGCGCTGCTGGCGCATGCAGCGGAAGCTCGCCGTCCGGAAGCGATGCTCCGGCTGTATCGATGGGCCTTACCCACACTGTCCATCGGAGCAAAGTTGGAGCTTCCGAGCGACGTGGCGCGGCGCTGCCGTCGGGCGGGAGTCGCGATCGTGCGTCGACCGACCGGAGGTGGCGCCGTGCTGCATGATCGCGACCTCACCTACGCCGTGGTAGCTCCCTCCGGGAGCCGGGGAGTCCTGGAGACCTACCGGTGGGTCGCCGGGGGCCTGATCGGCGGACTGGGAATGCTCGGCCTGGAGGCGAGGGTCATGCAGCATGGAGGACCCTCCAGAGCTCTGGCCTGCTTTGCAGTCCCGACCGGGGCCGATCTGGAGGTGGGGGGCCGCAAGATCTGCGGGAGCGCGCAGGTGCGCCGTCTCGGCTGGTTCCTCCAGCACGGGTCGATCCCCCTCGTCGACCTGCGGCGTCGGACCCGAGAGCTGTTGGGGATCGAGGACGAGACCTCCACCTGCCTGGAGTTGGAGCTTCCGGGCGTCATCTGGCAGGATCTCTCGCGGAGTCTCACGCTCGGATTCGAACAGCTCTGGAGCGAAGTCCCCCGGGTGCGAGGCCTGAGTCTTCGGGAGCGGGAGCTCGTGGAGGAATGCTTGCACGACCCTTTAGCGGGGGGAGGGC
>JBOGWM010000065.1:0-5926 GCA_050693695.1 Actinomycetota bacterium | reverse complement strand
CCCCACGCTAAAGCCCGAGGCCACTTTCAGCGATCAGCTCTTCGGTCTGGCGTAACTCGCCGAGGGTCCCCAGATCGACGTCGGGAAGTTGGATGGATTCGAGCGACGGCAGGCCCTCCACCGGCTTCACTCCCGCCGCGAGCGGATATTCCTCGGTCTCCTCGGCGAAGTACTCCTGCGCCTCGCGGGTCAGAAGGAAGCGCACGAACCGAGCCGCCCGTTCCTTTTCATCGGAGGAGTCAAGGACGCTGACGGTGGAGACCAGCAGCATGGATCCGATATCGGCATTCGGGAAGATATAGTTGCGGCTCGGGGCCCGCGGGTTCTCCCTCAGCCAACGCTGGTTGTAGTAGTGATTGACCAGCCCGAGAGGGATCTCTCCCCGAGCGACCGCCTCGACGATGGCGTTGTTGTTGGGATAGATGGGAGAGCGGTTCGCAGCCATGCCTCCCAACCACGTCCGGGTGGTCTGCTCACCGGCGACTTGGCGCATGGCGGTCACGAAGTCCTGGAAGGAGGCATTGGTCGGAGCGATGCCCACGGCGCCTCGATACCGGGACTCGGTCAGGTCGAAGATCGAATCCGGAAGATCCTCCTCCTTGACGAGGTCCTGGTTATAGACCAGGACCCGCACCCGGCCCGTCACCCCCACCCAGCGGCCATCCGGAGCCTCGAACCGGGAATCGACGTCTTCGAGGGTCTCGGGATCGAGCTTTTCCAGCAGTCCTTTCTCGTCCAGGAATCCGACGGTTCCAGGGCTCTGGGACAAGAAGACATCCGCCGGGGAGCGCTTGCCCTCCTCGGCGATGAGCAGCGCCAGGTTCGGAGAGTCCCCGTATTTCACGTCGATGTCAATACCGGTCTCTCTGACAAAGCGGTCCAGGAGTGGCCGGACGAGGTTCTCCGTCCGGCCCGAGTAGATGGTCAGGGGAGAAGACGGCCCCTGGCCGCAGGCAGGAGCTAGCATGACCCCGAGGGCTCCGAGGGCCGCGATGGCCATGAAGAGGGACCGGCGGCGGCAACCTAATTTTAAGAATCGGAATAGCCTTCTTAGGCTTGCCTTCCCCATTGCATTAGGGTAACCTAACTTTTCCTTGCTGTCGAGCATACGAGAGAGGTGGCCATGGGGAAGGCAGGCATGGAGGTAGCGGCCCGTCCTCGCTGGCGCGTGCTGGCCTGGGTCATTGGCCTCGCCTTCCTCGCCGCAAGCCTCTCGGTGATCGCCCGCAACGTGGACCTGGGCGCCCTCGGCGCTGTCTGGGCGACCATCCGGTCCTCACCGCAGGTAGTCGCCGCGATCCTGGGCATCTACGGTCTGGCCTTCGTCGTGCGGGCTCTCACGTGGCGAGCAACCTTGCCCGACCTGCCGCTTCGTCAGGCGCTGGCAGCCATCCACCTTTCCCTCGCGGGCAACCACGTCCTCCCGTTCCGGCTCGGAGAGGCTCTGCGCGTGACGAGCGTGGTACGCCGAGCCGGGGTGCCGCTCCCCCTCGCCACCTCCTCCACGGTGACGCTGAGAGCGGCCGACCTTTTGGGGGCCTTTGCCCTCGTCGCTCTCCTCGGGCCTGGAGCCCTGCAGGCCCCCGGCATCCTGACCGCGGCGATCGTGGTCCTCGCGGCGGCCGCCGGGGTTCTCGGCGCCATGTGGCTGAGGCGGATTTCAAGGAGTGGGAGCCGCATGCGAGTGCGGATGCCCGGCCTCCTGGTCGCCGCGGGGGCCAGCGCGGCCTGGGTGTTCGAGGCCGCGGTCATCTGGGAGGTGACCCGATGGACCGGAACCGAGATCACGATCTCTCAGGCGGTCCTGGTCACCGTGGTGACCATCGCCGCCCAGACTCTGGCGATTGCCCCCGGAGGCTTTGGAACCTATGAAGCGGCAGCCACGGCCGCCCTCAGCGCGATGGGTCTCGATCCGGGAACGGCCCTGGCCGCCGCGCTCGGCGCGCATGCCCTCAAGACGATCTACGCCCTCGCCACGGGGACCGTGGCGTTCTTTTTGCCCGCGCCTGGCCTGGTGGGTCGGCTCCGCCTCCCGCCGGGCCGGGCCACGAGAGCCGGGGCCCATCACCCAGGACCGGCAGCAGCCCGCGGTTGCCCGCCGCCCTCCCCCGCTGCCGGTCCTGGGATCCCGGCCCCCCCTCTCGACGAGGCGGATGCCCTCCTCCCTCCTGCCCCTGGGGTCTCGGCACCGGCGGTCGCGGCCGGTCCGAAGCTCCAGGGGCATGACCTTCCGGATCCCGATCCGGTCGTGCTCTTCCTCCCGGCCCGGGACGAGGAGGAGAGCGTCGGCGCGATCGTCGCCCGCACGCCGCCCCGGATACAGGGCCATCCGGTGCGCTGCCTGGTTATCGACGACGGCTCGCAGGACCGGACTGCGGAGGTCGCGGCGGCCGCCGGTGCGGAGGTGATCTCCCTGGGAGGACCTTGGGGGCTCGGGGCTGCCGTGCGCCGGGGCCTCCTGGAGGCGACGAGGGCAGGGGCCGTG
This sequence comes from Actinomycetota bacterium, assembly GCA_050693695.1. Lineage (GTDB taxonomy): Bacteria > Actinomycetota > CADDZG01 > JAHWKV01 > JAOPZY01 > JBOGWM01. The sequence goes on along the minus strand of JBOGWM010000065.1, from coordinate 3,441 downwards.
GCGGTGGCTTTCTGTGACGCCGATGGGGAGTACGCCCCCGAGGAGCTGGAGCGCCTGGTCGCCCCGATCCTTCGGGGGGAGGCCGACTACGTCGTCGGATCCCGGTTCGCCGGCGCTTCCCGCCGGATGCCTCCTCACCGCCTGGTCGGCAACCTCGTGCTCACCCGGGCCCTGGCGCGCGTCGCTCGCTGCCCGATCACCGACGGCCAGAGCGGGTACCGCGCCCTGTCCGCCCCGGCGGCGGCGGCGGCCGAGGTGATCCACGACTTCAACTACGCCCAGGTCCTCACCCTGGACCTGCTGGCGAAGGGCTTCCGCTACCGTGAGGTCCCCATCACCTACGGGTTCCGGAGAGCGGGACGTTCCTTCGTCCGCCTCGGCCCTTACCTGCGGGCCGTGGTCCCCGCCATCTATCGAGAGCTGAACTCACCCTCTCACGCCGCCGGATAGACGTCGGGAGTTGCGCTCCGCCTAGTCGACGAGGTCTCCGGCGTCCACAAAGACGTCCGGCAGGGCAGCCGGAGCGCACCGGTCGCCGGGTCGCATCTCCTGAGTGTGCCGGTATCCTTCAGGCGACGGAGTGCGGTGGATCTCGAGGCGGCGCCCGGCCATATCCACCAGCCATGCCTCCCGGATGCCGGCCCTGGCGTAGAGAGGAATTTTCACGCTGCGGTCATAGACAGCCGACGTGTCGGCGACTTCGACGACCAGGAGGACACCTTCGGGTTCGGGATGCCCGGCGGCGTAAAAGTCGGTCCGGTATTCGACCACCGCGAGATCGGGCTGAGGCTCATCGTATTCGTCGAGCCGTACCGGTTCCCGTATCCGCACGATCGCCCGATGGCCCAGGCCCTCGAACGACAGTTTCAACCGCCCCAGGCAGGCGGCGTGCCGGCTCCCGATGGGGGTCATGTCGATGATCTCGCCGTCGATGAGCTCCAGGCGGGCTTCTTCGCCGAGCAGGCCCGCCTCGGCCATCCCGTAATACTCGTCCACGCTAAAGCGATGGGGCTGGGGTTGAACTGCCATCCTCCCTGAATGATAGCCAGGCTACGCGAGAGGATCCTTCTCGAAGTCCTGTTCCGAGAGGGTGAGCACCGCGTGAGCCGCCGCGTCCGACATCTGGTCGAGGACTTTGAGGGCCAGCCGGCCGCGGGTGGTGGCGAACGTGTCGCAGGCCCTGTGGTAGCAACGGTCGTAGGCCTCGCCGGCTTTCCCGCCGTACTTCTTGGCCTCCTTGGCGGTCTTGAGACCTTCCGCGCCGGTGAACAGGCCCCCCGCGGGGATGCCGGCTGCGATGAACGGCTCGTAGTCGGAGCGTCCGTCGAAGGCGGTGGGCTCGCTGGCGAGGTCCACCGCCGCGAAGTAGTCCTGAAAGAGCTTCTCGACGGTTCCCGAGCCGGGGGGCGCGGCCTCGATGGCTCCTTCGGGAGGGAAGCTCGAGTTGTCGCCGTCGTAGACGAACCGGACGGGGTTCGGTGAGCCGATCATGTCGAAGTTGAGCATCACCTCGATGCGCTTCAGCTCGTCGGGGGCCAGGCGTTCCACGTAGTGCTCGGAGCCGAGGAGCCCGAACTCTTCGGCTCCGAACCAGATGAAGCGCAGCCTGTTCCGAGGCTTGCCCTCCCGGCTCGCGAAGGCCTCGGCGACCTCCAGAATCCCGGCCGACCCGCTGCTGTTGTCGTTGATCCCGGGTCCTTGCGAGACGCTGTCGAGATGCGCGCCGACCACCACGACGTGATCCGAGTCGCCCTCCCTCGAATCCGCGATCACGTTGGTGGTGCTGCGATTCTCGGCGATGGTGTCGGTCAGCAGGTGGACCTGCACCCCCGTCGGACCGGTCAGCTTCCCGTTTCTCAGCTCATCCCCCACCGCGAAGCTGGCGGCGATCGCGGGGATCGTGAGCGCCGGAGGCCCGAGGCTCCCCATGATGACGTCGGTGCGCCCGGGGTTGCCCTCGTTGAAGACGATCACCCCGGTCGCGCCGGCGGTGACCGCGTTGTCGGCCTTGATGCGGAAGGTGCAGGTTCCCCGCTGGATGAGGGCGATATTGCCCGGCGCGAACCCCTCGAAGTCGGCGGGCTCGCACCCGCTGGTCGATGAGTTCGGCGAGGGGCTGGGGACGGTCAAATCCACCGCCTGCACCTCCGCCTTCACGTCCCCGCTACCCGAGTGCGAGAAGGTGGCGAAATCGACCTCGGCGGCATACTTCTTGGCCTTCGGCTTGACTTGCTCCAGGACCGGAGGGCTCCGATCCGCGGCGAAGGGAAACGTGAGCTTCTGGAGGCGCACCTTGTAGCCGGCCTCCTTCATCCGGTCTCGGACGTAGCGGGCAGACGCCTCGTGTCCCTTCGTCCCCGAGACCCGGGTGTCATCGTGTTCATCGGCGAAAGACTGGAATGCCTTCTGATGCTCCCGGACGCCCTCGAGCGTGACGGCCTTTCGGAACCCGGTCGTGGCAGCCACCTCCTTCGGAGGCCCGGCATCCACCGGCCCGGCCAACACCCCGAGCGCCAGGGTCAGGGTCAGGGCCGAGATGACCCCGCTGCGTCGATGCTCCATGCCAGTCTCCCTTCGATGAGGCGAGCCTCCCGGTTTGAAGGATCGCCGTCGGCGAGGATAGCGTCAATCCTCCACGGTGTGATTCGCGAAGCGCAGCCGAGCCGAGGCCCAGGCCGTGTTGTCGAAGCCCCCGTCGGGGCCGATGGCATCGGCGGCGGCCCAGGCCATGGCCAGGGCGTGGTGGGAGTTGTCGTGGGCGAAGAGCCCCTGGCGACCGAAGGTCGTCAGCCTCGGGTGGGACCGTGCCCACGAGTCGAGCGCCCCGAACGCCGTCTCGTAACCCGCCTCGTAGATGGGATAGGCGTGGGACAGCCGCCGCACCTCCACGCCGGAGGGCCGGGCCCGGGGCAGCCCCATCCGGTCCAGCGCCTCGACGACCAGGCCGCCGAGCTCATCGGGCGCGGCGGTCCAGATCCCATCCCCCCGGGCACAGGGGATCTCGGCGCAGAGCACGGTGCGATCCGGAGGATCATCTCCTTCACGGTAGTTGGCGGGCTCCGACAGGCGGGTGATCGGCGTTGCCGAATCGGGCAGGTAATGAGCGTCGTAGGAGGTGTACCGGCCTCCCTCGAGCACCAGGTAGACCAGGACCATGGAGCGGAACCGCAGGGCTCGGGCCGCCTCCAGAACCGGGGCGGCAGGCGGAGGGTCGGTGAGGGCGGCGAGCACGGTGAGAGGGATCGTGGAGAAGATCCTGGCTCCCTCGATCACCTCCTCGCCGCTCACCCGGACCCGCACCCCATGATCTCCGAGCTCCAGGCGCTCGGCGGCGGTGTTCAGGCGAAGCTCGGCGCCCGCCCCCGAGGCCGCCTCTGCAAGTCGCTCCCAGATCTGGCCGTAGCCGCGGCGCGGGTAATAGAAGAGGCGGCCCTCGGGCCG
>JBOGWM010000064.1:0-5224 GCA_050693695.1 Actinomycetota bacterium | reverse complement strand
CCCCACGCTATCCAGACGGCTATGAAATTGCTACACCCGCTGTCTAGGGTCGGAGCAGGTCATTCTTCGGTCAGAGCAGAGGAGGATCGCATGACTGTGGAGGTTGTGAACAGGGCCCGGCTCACGGATGAGATCAGGGCGGTTGCCGGACAGATCGCGGACATGATCCGTCCCCTTTCCGACACCGGGGTACCGATCCCGAGCTCCGACTGGACGGTGGGCGAGGCAGGGGCCCACCTCGCCATCACCCAGGGATTGTTCAGGGACCTCATCCAGGAGACGGCGATCAGCCCCTACGAAGACGCAAGGGCGGAGGTCTTCGCGCAGGTCAACGCCCGGTCCCTGGCCGATTATCCCGAGCGCGACGGGCCGACGCTGGCGAACCTGATCGTCGAGAGGACGCAGGCCGCCCTGGAGGCAGGCGCCGCTCACCCCGACACCTACCGGATCGAGACCCATTTCGGGCCGATGGAGGTCCTCGTGATCTCCTCCTACATGCTGACCCACCTCCTCATGCACGGTTGCCAGATCGCGGACGCTCTGGGTCAGCCCCACCCCATCAAGGCGGCGCACGTCGAGCTGGCGCTCCCCTTCCTCAAGATGGCAATCGCCCATTTCTTCGACCGGGAGGCCGCGGCCGCCTTGAAGGCCTCCTTCGAGATCCGCATGCGGGGAGGCTCCCGGTTCGCGGTGATCTGCGATCGGGGAGACGTCAGGGTGCAAGACGACGTGCCCAAGCGGGTGGACGTCCATATCTCCGCCGACCCGGTGGCGTTTTTCTCCGTGGGGACGGGCCTCATCAGCCAGTGGGGTCCCATCGCCAGGGGCAAGATGACGGCCTGGGGCGTCAAGCCCTGGCTCGCATTCCGGTTCAAGATCCTCGTTCCGAACCCCTGATATGGCAGGAAGGTTACCGGTCGCGCCTGCGGGGAGCACCAAGCGAGTTGAAGAGGGCCGGCTACGCCGGGAGGGCGTGGCCTCCCCACGCTAATAGTCGGGCTCGTTGCCCGGCTTCCATTTGATGCCGCAGCCCAGGCTGGGCCGCTGATCCTCCGGCATCGCGCCTCCGGAAAGGAGCGCTTCGAGGGCGGCCCTCAGGTCCTCCCCGGTCACCGGCTCCTGATTGCGAGGGCGGCTGGAGTCCATCTGCCCCCGGTAGGCAAGCCTGCGCCCGGCATCGAAGAGGAAGAGATCGGGTGTGCAGGCGGCCGTGTAGGCCTTCGCCACTTCCTGGGACTCATCGACGAGGTACGGAAAGGGGAAGCCGACTCGCTCCTTCTGAGCGGCAAGCTCGGCCGGCGCGTCATCCGGATAGGCATCCGCGTCGTTGCTGCAGATGCCGACGATGGCGACCCCCCGATCCATATATTCCTTCGAAAGAGCGGCGAGCTCGTCTTGGACATGCCTGACGTACGGACAGTGGTTACAGATGAACGCGACCAGCAGGGCCGAGCTCCCACCAAAGCTATCGAGGGAGAACGTCGAGCCGTCGGTCGCGGGCAGCGAGAAGTCCGGCGCTTGCGTGCCAAGCGGCAACATCGTCGAGGCTACGGCCATGGCATTCCTCCTGCTCGGGATCGAGAGCCCATCTTAGCCGCCTTGCCCCCAAGGGACGGGATCCCTCGGCTCCCCTCGCTCCTATAAGATCAGTCGCCGATGAGCGATCTCCTGGGTGAGGCGACCGAAATCCTTCAGCACCTCATTCGCAACGCCTGCGTCAACGACGGCAGTCCCGGCTCCGGTGGCGAGTCCCGAAATGCGGACCTGCTCGCCTCCTACCTCGACGGGGCGGGGCTCCATCTCGAGCGTTACGAGCCCCTGCCGGGTCGGGCCAGCCTGATCGCCCGCCTGGAGGGGCGAGACGCCACCGCCCCGAGCCTTCTCCTGATGGGCCATACCGACGTGGTGCCCGTCACCGCCGAATGCTGGCGCCACGACCCTTTTGGAGGGGAGCTCATCGACGGCGAGATCTGGGGGCGGGGCGCCCTGGACATGCAGAGCCTCACCGCCACCATGGCGGTGGCCCTCCGTCATCTCGGCGCCGAGGGGTTCTCCCCGGCCGGGGACCTGATCTACCTGGCCGTCGCGGATGAGGAGGCGGGAGGGACCTACGGGGCCGAATGGCTCACGGACCATCACCCGGAGGCGGTGCGCTGCGACTACCTCATCACCGAAGGCGGCGGGTTTCACCTACCCTTCTCAGCTCCGGGGGCGCCCCGGGTTTCGGTCAAGGTCGCCGAGAAGGGCGGTCTGTGGTGCACGCTCGTGATCCGGGGGACGCCCGGGCATGGGTCGACGCCCTTCGGGACCGACAACGCGCTCATCAAGGCGGCCGAGGTCGTGGCGCGGCTCGCTCGATGCCGGCCCCTCGCCCGGGTACCCGAGCCCTGGCGACTCATGGTGGAGGCGCTGGAGCTGCCGGCTCCGCTCGCCGGAGCCCTGCTCGATCCCGAGAAAATCCGTGAGGGCGGCCTCTCGGAGCTGGATCCGGTGATCCTTCGACTGGCGCATGCCTGCACCCACCTGACCCTGGCGCCGACCGTGATGCAGGCCGGCGTCAAGAACAACGTCATCCCCGATTATGCTCAGATCAAGCTCGACATCCGCACCCTTCCCGGACAGGATGGGCAGGAGATTCTCAGCTTGCTGGAGGACGCCCTCGGCGATCTGTGGAGCTCTGTCGAGTTCGTGGTCGATAGTCGGGGAGTCGCTAACGCCTCCCCGATCGACACGCCGCTGTGGGACTCGCTCCAGCGGGCCACGGCCAAGCTCCTCCCCGGCGCGAGGTGCGTCCCCTACCTGATGCCGGGGATGACCGACGCCCGCTTCTTCCGGCGCCTCGGCACCACCGCCTACGGCTTCGGCCTCTACAGCGACCGGTTCTCTTTCGCCGAACGCATGGCCACCGTGCACGGGCACGACGAGCGCGTCGACCAGGAGTCGCTCCGCCTCACGACCGAGCTGTGGCTCGCGGTCGCGAAGGACTTCCTCGGGTAGCACGCTTCGTGGGAGGGCGCCTGGAGCGCAAGATCGGCCGGCTGCTGATTGTCGGGTTCCGGGGCGCGACATTGGACGATTGCGGCCCCATCGCCGGCCAGATCCGTTCCGGCCAGGTGGGCGGCGTCGTCCTCTATGACTTCGACGACCAGACGCGGACGCCGGGACGCAACATCCGCTCGCCGGAGCAGGTAAGGGCGCTCGTGTCCGACCTCCACGGGCTGGCCTCGGGGTTCTTGCTCGTCGGCATCGACCAGGAGGGCGGGCGGGTGAACCGGCTGAAGGGGGAGTACGGGTTCCCCCCGACGCTCTCCCAGCAGGAGTTGGGCCGCGGCCGGGTCGATGCCACCGGCCGGCACGCGGCAGGGATCGGCGCCACTCTGAGGCGGTTGGGCATCGACGTGAACTTCGCTCCCGTGGTCGACGTCGACGTGAACCCGCAGAGCCCGGCCATCGGCGCGTACGGCCGGAGCTTCTCCGACGATCCGAGCGTGGTGGCAGACCATGCCCGAGCGGCCATCGAGGGCTACCACGAAGGGGGCGTGCTCACCGCCATCAAGCACTTCCCGGGCCATGGAAGCGCCGATACCGACTCGCATCGGGGATTCGTCGACATCACCGGCACCTGGTCGAAGGCGGAGCTCGACCCTTACCGTCTGCTCGTCGGCGACCGGATGGCCGACATGGTCATGACCGCTCACGTGTTTCATCAAGAGCTGGATCCGCAGTGGCCGGCGACTCTCTCGCCGGCCATCATCACCGGGATCCTCCGGGATCAACTCGGCTTCGCCGGCGTCGTGGTAGCCGACGACCTGCAGATGGGGGCCATCGCCGATCGTTACGAGCTCGAGACGGCGCTGCGTCAAGCCCTGCTGGCGGGCGTTGACCTGCTGATGTTCGCGAATAACAACGGGCGGGCGTACGAGCCGGACATCGTCCCCCGAGTCATCGCCACGATCGCCTCCCTGGTGCACGACGGCGTGATCGCCGAGGATCGCATCGACGAGTCCTGGCGTCGCGTGCAGGCCCTCGAGGACCGGGTCGCTTCGTTCCGGCCGGCGGCTCAGACCAGCGGCGCTCCCCAGATGGGGAACCAGCGGCCCAGCTCGGACTCCACGGGCAGCTCCTCTCCCAGCAGGGCGCGGATGCGAAGCTCCAGCTCGTTGTCCCGGCGCTCGCCGGCAAGAGGGGCGAAGGGATAGAAGGTGCCGCGCTTGTAGAGGTAGACGAGGTAGATACCTGACCCCTCGGCCGCCTCGGCCGTCTCGGCCGTCTCGGCCCCGGGCCGGAACCCGAACACCGAACAGAGGAGCTGGGGGCCGAAGCCCGACTCCTCCAGGGTCACATTGACCATGTGGATGTCCGTGACGAGTTCCTCCAGCGTTGTCCCCTCCAGGACCACCCAGTGGTAGCCGTACCGGTCGTCCTCTTCACGCAGGGCCTGGCTCTTGTCCTCGGTGAGCTTCAGCAGCTCCCTCACCTCGCGTCCCACGCTGGCGAAAGAGCCTCCCGGCACCGGCTTGAAGCACACCCCGGCCTGGCCGCTCGGGCGCAGGCCCGCCTCCGTCTCCAGAGCGATCGCCGCGCCGGGCAGGGCGAACAGAGCATCCAGCTTGGCCGGCCTGGGCTTGGTCCGCCCGAGCAGGGCGTCGAGGAACTTCATCCTCCCAACTCGGTCTCGATCTTCGCCAACTGCTCCAGGCGGCGCTCCAGGGGAGGGTGGGTGGCGAACAGCGACGACAGTGAGAAGCCCCGAGCCAGCGCCGGGGCGAAGAACAGGGCGTTGAGGGGCTCCGCGGCCCGAAGGTCGCGTGTGGGGATGCGGGCCATGGCCCCGCTCACCTTCGTGAGGGCCGAAGCCAGCGCGGAGGGCGCCCCGGTCAGCATCGCACCGGAGCGATCGGCGGAGAGCTCCCGGTAGCGGGAGAGGGCGCGGGTGAGCAGGAAGCTCAGCGCATAGACCGCCACGGATACGAGGAGGATGATCAGGAAGGCGGGGGCGCCGCCGTCGCGGTCGTCATCCCGCCTCGATCCGAATCCCCCGTACATCCCCGAGTACAGGCCCAGGCGGGTGACCAGCCCCGCCAGGACGCCCAGGAAGCTGGCGATGGTCATCACCGCCACGTCCCGATGGGCGATGTGGGACAGCTCGTGAGCCAGGACCCCCTCCAGCTCCCGGGAGTCCAGCCGGTCCATGATCCCGGTGGTCACGCACACCACCGCAGCC
>JBOGWM010000063.1:0-5384 GCA_050693695.1 Actinomycetota bacterium | reverse complement strand
CCTCCCGCCTGTCTGGGTTCTCAAGTAGGATAAAGCGTTAACGAGTTCCGAGCCGATTGCGGATTGCCCGATGCGACTGAACCTCAGACTGTGGGATCCCGCCTCTCAAAGGGTTGACCACGTCGTGTTGACGGCGGAGGCCGAGACGCCGATCGAGGACGTGGCCCGAGCCCTCAGCGCATTGGCGCCGGGGGAATTCTTCGTGCGAGGATCGCGCCTTGACGGCCCGATGCAGCTTGCCTCGGGTAACCTGCGCGACGGCGATGTCGTGACGGTGAACTGGGCTGATCCCGATGCCAACATCGGTATCGATCTCGGCGCCGACATGGAGCTTGCCGCCATCGGCGGTCCCATGAGTGGCCGGCGCTGGCCGCTGGCCGCCGGCTGGGTTGTCCTGGGTCGCTCCAGCGCGGCGACGCTTCGCGTCGAGGATCCCGCGCTGAGCCGCCGGCACTTCCGCCTGACGGTGGGCTATGACTCCGGCGTGATCGAGGATCTCGGTTCGACGAACGGCACCTGGGTGGATGGCCGGCGCCTCGAGGGTTCCACGACCATCCGACCCGGCCAGGTCATCGAGGCCGGGGCGACCCTCTTCGAGATCCGCCCGCGCGTCCGGGGTGACGCCGATGTCCATCCCGACGAGGCCGGCGGCCTCGCCTTCAACCGGCCGGCGCGGATTCGCCGTGCCTCGCTGGAGCTGAAGGTGGCCATGCCGGCCAAGCCATCGGGCTCGGAGCGCCAACCCTTCCCATGGGTCCAGGTCGGCGCCCCGGCGGCGATGGGGGTCGCGGGAGCATTCATGTTCGGGCCCGCGTCCCTGCTCTTTGCGGGGATGAGTCTCACCACCTCCCTCGCCAACCGGCGGCTGAGCGCGAAGCGTTCGAGGGGGCAGGAGGATCACTACGCCGCCGAGCTGGCGGAGATGGAGGCCAAGATCGCGGACGCCGCCGCCCGGGAGCTGGCCGAGGCGCGCTATCAGTTCCCCGACCCCGCCACGCTGGGGGCCATCGCCACCGGTCCGAGCCGCCGGCTCTGGGAACGCCGGGCGCACGATCTGGATGCCACGCTGTTACGAGTCGGGGTGGCCGACCGTCCCGCCTCTGTCGTCATCACCGGCGGGGGTCGGGACACCGTGCTGGAGGCGCCGCGGCTGGCGACCGTCCCGGTCGGGGTCGACCTGGCCTGGGCGGGGGTGCTCGGGGTCGCGGGGCCGCAGTCCGATACCCGGGCGGTGGCTCGCTGGCTCATCGCCCAGCTCGCCACGCTGCGCAGCCCCCGTGATCTTCAGCTCACCCTGCTCACCGACGCCGACGCGGAGGCGGATTGGGACTGGATGCGCTGGCTGCCGCATGCCCGGGTGGAGGATGCACAGTTCCCTCTCGCCATGGTGGGCAACGACCGCGGGACTCGTGAGGAGCGGATCAGGGAGTTGCTGAAGCTCCTCGACGCCCGGATCGAAGCGGCCCGCGAAGAGCACATCACCAGCTTCACGCCTTCCTTCGTGGTCGTCTTCGACGGCATCCGGGCCCTGCGCTCCCTCCCCGGGGTGCCCCGACTCCTGAAAGAGGGCCCCGCGGTCGGCATCTACGCTATCGGGCTCGACACCGAGGTCACCCGCCTCGCCGAGGAGGGACGGGCGCAGCTCGTCTTCAGCCGTGACGACCGCAGCCTCGCCACCCTGGAGGTGGACGGCGCTGAGCCTCTGCGCCGGGTCCTCCTCGACCAGGTGGACGCGGCCTGGGCCGACGAGGCGGCTCGGGGGCTGGCGCCCATCCGGGACGCGGGTGGGGAAGAGGGAGAGGCGGTGATCCCCAAGTTCGCCCGTTTTGTCGATCTCGCCGGCATCGATCTGGACCGCAGCGACGAGGTGGTGAGCTCCTGGATGCTGGGGGGCCGCAGCACCGAGGCACTGGTGGGGGCCTCGATCGACGGCCACTTCACCGTGGATCTCAAGCGGGACGGCCCCCACGCCCTGGTTGCGGGAACCACCGGCTCCGGCAAGAGCGAGTTCTTGCAGACGCTGGTGGTGTCGCTCGCCCTGGCCAACCGTCCCAACGTCATGAACTTCGTGCTCATCGACTACAAGGGGGGTGGGGCGTTCGCCGATTGCGAGCGCCTTCCCCACACCGTGGGCATGGTCACCAACCTCGACGGGCACCTGACCGAGCGGGCTCTGGTCTCGCTCGACGCCGAGCTGAAGCGCCGGGAGCAGGCGTTGAAGGAGATGCGGGCCTCCGACATCGACACCGCCTGGGAGCGCGACGGCGAACGGGCAGCCGCCGCGGGCCTGGCGCGCCTGGTCATCGTGATCGACGAGTTCGCCGAGCTGGTCCACGAGCTGCCCGATTTCGTGATGGGGCTGATCCGCATCGCTCGGGTTGGCCGCTCCCTGGGCGTGCATCTGATCCTCGCCACCCAGCGGCCGGCGGGAGTGGTATCGCCCGAGATGCGAGCCAATACCGGCATGCGGGTGGCGCTGCGCATGGTCGACAAGGCCGACAGCACCGAGGTGCTCGAGGCGCCGAATGCCGCGAACATCGCCCGCTCCACGCCCGGCCGGGGTTTCGTGCGGACGGGAGGGCAGGCGGCCCTCGTCGAGTTCCAGACCGCGCGCGTCGCCGGGCGACGCAAGGGCGCAACCGTTGCGCTCCCCCCTCCACGGATCGATCGGGCGCCGTGGAGCCGCCTGGGCTACCCGCCTCCTGCTCCCAAGCGGGTCACGGAGGAAGCCTCCAGCGCGACCGACCTCCACGCTCTCGTGGAGATCATCGAGCAGGCCGCTGCCGAGCTTGCGATCCCCCGATCGAAGAGTCCGTGGCTGCCGCCGTTGCCGACGCTGATCGGCCTCCCCGAAGCGGACCAGGAGCCGGCTGCGGTCGACGGCGCCCGGCGCCCCTCGAGCGTGGTCTTCGGAATGGAAGACATCCCCGCCCTGCAGACCCGGCGCCCGATAACATTCGATGTCGTCCAGGGGGGTCATCTCCTCATCGCCGGCTCGGCCCGATCGGGTCGCTCCAGCGCGCTGCGGACGCTGGCGGGCTCGCTGGCCCGGTCGATCTCGCCCTCCGACCTGCACGTCTACGGGCTGGACTTCGGAAACGGCGCGCTCTTACCCTTGACCGGCCTTCCCCACTGCGGCGCAGTGGTGGTCCGCTCCGAGACCGAGCGCATCGAACGATTGATCCTGCGCTTCTCCCAGGAGGTTGCCCGCCGCCAGGAGATCCTTGCCCGCTCGGGCATGGGAGACATCGGGGAGCAGCGGGAGGCGAGTCAGCCCCATGACCGGCTGCCATACCTGGTGGTGTTGCTCGACCGCTGGGAGGGCTTCACCTCTCAGTTCTCGCCAGACTCGGGCTCCGAGATGCCGGCCGCGATGCTTCGCCTGGTCCGGGAAGGGATCGGGGTCGGGCTGCGCCTGATCATCGCCGGAGACCGCAGCCTGCTCTCCGACCGCCTCGCCTCCCAGATCGAGGACAAGCTGGTCCTGCGCCTCGCCGACCGCAATGACTACCGGATGGTCAACATCAATCCCAAGAACGTGCCCGAGGTGCTGCCTCCGGGACGAGCCTTCCGAGGAGATTCGGGCGTCGAGTGCCAGATGGCCCTGCTGAGCGACGATCCCTCGGGACAGGCCCAGGCCGCCGCCCTGCGCCGGATCGGGGCCGAGGCGGGAGAGCGCTGGCCGGCGGCAGATCGCCACAACCGGCCGTTCCGGGTCGATGTCTTGTCTTCGACCATCAGCTTCGACCAGGCATGGTCACTCGCGCCGAAAGAGTCTCCGCCCTCGCCTCTGTGGGCGCTCGTGGGAGTGGGCGGTGACGAGCTGACCGCCTTCGGCGTCGATTTAGCGTCGGAGGGAGGCTTCGTCATCGGGGGCCCTTCCCGGACGGGGCGCAGCACCGCCCTTCTGGCCGTGGCCCGCAGCCTGATTGCCGGGGGGACGGAAGTGTTGGTGCTCTGTCCCCGTCGCTCGCCGCTCGAGAGTCTCGAGGGGTCCGATGGAGTCCTCCGGATCTTCTCCGGCAAGCCCGAGGGCGACGAGCTGTCCGCCGCCTTCGCCGGCCACGACGGCCCCCTGGTCATCCTGATCGACGACGCCGAGGCATTGGCCCGCACCCCGGCGGACGACGCGGTGAGAGAGTTCCTGCGGGCCTCGGAACGAGGCCGGGTGGCCGTCGTGGTCGCCGGGGCGCTGGAGGAGATGAAAAACGAGATCCGGGGCGCCATCGTGGAGGCCAAGAAAGCCAAGGCCGGGCTCCTCCTGTCGCCGCCCTCGACCCTCGACGGCGAGCTGGTGGGCCTGCGCCTGCCCCGCAACCTGGTGGGCCGCCAGCCCCCCGGGCGAGGCATCCTCGCTCTCCACGGCGAGGCGACCGTCGTCCAGGTGCCGCTATGATCGAGATCGCAGGCGCTGCCGATGGCTGAAGCCCTCCCATCACCCGGCTACGCGGCCGATGTTCCCCGCCCCTCGATCGGCTTCTCGATCGACGTGCCCGATCACTGGGTGGTCCTCGACCTCAATCCCCGGACCTGGGACGACTGGCTCTCTGCCTTCCTCAACCAACGGCTGGCCCGCCAGCCCGGCGCGAAACAGGAGCGAGGACCCGCCCGCAAGGCGCTTTTGGAGTTGTTGCGCCAGCTCCACGCCGAAAAGGTCTTCATGGCCGCCATCCTCGCGGCCGAAGTGGGTGGGGGCCTCTTCTCCGCCAGCGCCACGCTTGCCTGGCGAAAGATCGACGTCGGCGGTGAGGGCATCCCGCTCGCCGGGCTGCAGGAGGTGTATGCCCGTGCGCCGGCCGCGCCCGGCGAAAGTCTCGCCGAGCGCCGGGTCGAAACCGTCGAGATCGGCGTGGGGGGCGCGCTGAAGGTATCTACCCGTGAGACCGTGCAACTACCGTCGATGGCCGCGGCCCGGCCGGTGGCGATAACGCAGTACTTCGTCCCCGTCCTCGACACCGACTGGCTGGCGGTGATCACCGCCACCACCGGCAATCGGCCCCTGGAGCCCGGGGTCGAGGAGGTCGCCGACACCATGGCGGCGAGCCTGGCCTTCACGCGCGGCTGATAGGTGGTCACCCGCCCGGTGGGCTGGAAGTCGAAGGAGCGGGCGCCGCGGAGATGGTCCCGATATCGGTATGGTAGCGGTCTTCCCGGTCGTCATGGGAGCGGCGCTGCACGAGACGGGCCTGGCGAGCGAGCTGCGGATCCAGTTGAATCCGCCGGCGGTCACGGCCTGGGAGCGCAGTCTGTGTCGAGGGCTGCGATGATCGGTCACGCGGATGCTGGTGCTGTCGTACAGTGCCTCTCGGGAATCATCAAGCTGATCGCTCTACCTTACCGGCCTCCACGCTTACATACGGTTTCGTTTGTGCTGGATCCGAGGT
>JBOGWM010000062.1:0-15932 GCA_050693695.1 Actinomycetota bacterium | reverse complement strand
CGGATCCCTCAGCAACACGGAACGGATAAGCATGTCGCCATCTATGCGGCTGTCGCCGCCAGGATCTATATGCCAAACCTGGCGCCCAACTTCGCTTATGTGCATTGGCGCCCTGACTACGAGCTGGCGGACTTTCTTGCAGCCTACGAGAGCGTCAACAAGGCGACCGAGGGCTTTACGAGAGTTGGTCTCGACGAGCTCGCCGACCTACTTTACCGACACCCGCAGACACTAAAGATCTTCCGCGTGCTTGTGGGCTTTACGACCCAGGAATTTGCAGCTTCGACGAAGCTCGTGGCCGAGCAGAACAATCTGAGGGGTCTCACGAACAGCGTCGTGAAATCCATGGAGCGTGGAACCTCCGCCACCTCCGACCGAGCAAGAGCCGCAGCCCTCACGGTTCACTCGGTCATGACTGGCCAGTTGTTCGAGGAACCGGCTGGCACGCTCAAGCGAAAGCTAGCAAAGCCGGACACCGTCGACGGTTGGCGGAGTGTTCAGCGTCTCGCTCGGGAGGGAGTGCCCTTCGGAGTATTCCTCCATCAACGACATTATGGCGGGGCCTTTCACCAACTCCTCAATGCCACCTCCACTCAGCGAGGCGACATCATCGAGAACGCGGTGGAAGAACTCTTTCAGTCGAATGGAATCCCATACATCAGGACGGGAGCGCACAATCAGGCCCAGATCGAAGGGCGCTTCGAGGTAACCGTCCGTCCAGCACCGGACTTTGTCGTCTACGACCAAGAGGGCGCCCTCCGGGCAATGCTTGAGTGCAAGGGCGCGAACGACGGCGGGACAGCCCGCGACAAGGCGCCTCGCTTCTCGAGGTTGAAGGAGGAGTCGGTTCGGCTCAACGGAATACCCCTGTTCGCTATTCTCAGCGGACTCGGGTGGGCTCGTGTCAACGATACTCTTGGGCCGGTCGTTCGGGACTGCGAAGGCCGGGTGTTCACCCTCGGCAATCTGCACGAGATGCTCGCCGTGCAGCCCTTCCCACAGTTGGCCGGCTCCGCGTAGCGGCCGGCCACCACCGGGAACGAGGCCTGCAGACATGAAAATTCCGGTCTACGTCGTGGGCATCGGTACCCAGCTTGGCTTGCTGGAGATCCAAGGGCCCTCTGTGACCTCGAACGAGGAAGGCGACGTAGCGCATCGAAAAAACTTCGTGCTTGTCCGTAACGGGCCGCCTCAGTGGGAGTCGGGCTGGCGCTCTGGTAGGGAGGGCAGTGATAGTAAAAAATCCGCAACCGATCGATTGGCTCCAGACACTTGCCACCAACGGCGCTTGCGATCGCTTCCCCCAACTTTCCATAGCGGATCCTTCAAGTGTCAAGCCGAAGGTGTTCAGCGGGGACCCAAGTCCGGGTCGGGGAGACCCAGGTGGCGAGCGATGAGCATTCGTTGTACCTCCGAGGTTCCCTCGCCGATCTCGAGGATCTTGGAGTCGCGGAAGTGGCGGGCCACGGGGAGCTCCTCGATGTAGCCGTAGCCTCCGTGGATCTGTACCGCTTCCCGGGCGCAGTCCACCGCCATCTCCGAGGCGAAGAGCTTGGCCATCGCGGCCTGAGCTTTGAACGGGCGTCCCCGGTCCTTCAGCCATGCTGCCTTGTAGACCTGGTTACGGGCAACCTCCACTCTGGTGGCCATGTCGGCCAGCTTGAACTGGATCGCCTGATAGGCACCGATGGGGCGGCCGAAGGCGACTCGCTGCTTGGCGTAGCGGAGACTCTCGTCCAGGCACCCCTGGGCGAGCCCCACCGCCATGGCCCCGATGGCCACCCGGCCGCCGTCGAGGATGGACAGGAAGTCCCGGTAGCCCCTCCCCCGCTCCCCCACGAGATTGGACAGGGGCACGCGGCAATCGTGAAAGGACAGCTCCCGGGTATCGGAAGCGTGCCATCCCAGCTTGCGATAGGCGGCGCCCACCTGAAAGCCGGGAGTGCCGTGGGGGATACAGATGCTGCTGATCTCCGGGCGCCCACCTTGCCCGCCGGTCACCGCGGTCACGGTGACCACCCGGGAGATGGGGGTCCCGGCGTTCGTGATGAAGGCCTTGGAGCCGTTGATCACCCAGTGGTCGCCGTCGGCCCGGGCCGTGGTCTCGGTCGCCCCCGCATCGGTCCCTCCTCCCGGCTCGGTCAGGCCGAAGGCCCCCAGAATCTCACCTCGGGCCATCGGCGGTAGCCAGGCTCGCTTCTGTTCCTCGGTCCCGAACCGATAGAAGGGCATGGCCCCCAGGCTCACCCCGGCGGCCAGGGTCACCGCGATCGAAGAATCCGCTCGGGCCAGCTCCTCGACCGCCACGCAGAAGGTCAAGAAATCGGCCCCCGCCCCGTCGTACTCCTCGGGGAGAACCAACCCGAAGAGACCCAGCTCGCCCATATGGCGGACGATCTCAAGAGGGAACTCCTCCCGAGCGTCGTAGTACCCGGCCCGGGGAGCGATGACCTCCTCGGCAAAAGACCGGACCGTCTGGCGAAACTCCTCGGTCTCGGGCGGAAGGTCGAAGTCCACTCCGGGAGTCTAATGCCGCGCGGCCCCCCAAGGGGCCGGGGGGGACTAACCCGAGCCCTCCCGGTCCCCCGGGAGGAAAGAGTCGGTGGGGGGGTCATCCTTGGAGCAGGTGATCCGGATCGCCCCGGGAACCACCTCGACGCCCTGGAGGCAGTCCACCAGGGGAGCCAGGTCGAAACGCAGGGAAATGGCGGGGAGTCCGGGCAGGGGCGCCTGGGGCCGGAATCCGAGCTCGGAGGGGGAAGCCACCTCCAGGCGACCCTGCACGGAGCCCACCGGCCCCCGCACGGTCACCACTCCCGAACCGAACTCGAAGGCAAAACCCCGGGGCGCCAGCTTGGACGCCTCTTCCTGGGAGATCTTCAGATCGAGGTCGAGACGGTCGATGGAGGAGATGACCAGCTTTCGCTGGCGCGCGGAGGCTCCCAGGTCCACGTGCACCCCGGTTGCCGTCGCGCTGGCCCGGTCGGCAATGAGATCTTCGAGATCGAGATGCCCTGCCGACACCTCAACGCTTCTCACGGTCCGCTCTCTCGCCAGGTCGAAGACAACGGGGGCGCTCACGTCGGCCTTCACGTCCCGGGCCTGGGGGTCGCGCTCGGCCACCGCCTGCTCGATCTTGGCCTCCGCAAACCGCTTGGCCGCCACCTCGACCGCACCGTACCCGGCGAGCACCAGCAGCAAAAAGGCGAAGAAGAGCTTCTTGATCATCGCCCTGGATCCGGCTCGGGAAGCGGCCGGAAGTATTCCACGTCGTCAAGATGTCCGGAACGCTGCGCTTGCGGCTTGAGTACCGGCTCGACCCGGAATCCGATCCGCAAACCCTCTCTCCGATCCCCGGCCAGCCGGTGGACGAAGCAGGTGTCCGCCCCCTCGAGGCGGATCAGTCCCACCGCCACGGGTTCGTCGAGAGGCCGGTCGTCCAGATCACGGTGCACGACGGTGAATGACTCCAGGACACCTCGGGGGCCGACCTCGAAGTACTCGTCGAGCTCCGCCAGGCAGCGCTCGCAGAAGGCCCGAGCCGGACAGTAGGTGACCGCGCACTCCCCGCAGCGGGTGGCGAGGAAGGCCCCCCGGTCCTTGAGCATCCGGAAGAACCGCTCTCCGGCGATCCCGGCCGTGTAGTGATGGGACACGGGCATGTTGCCCCGCCAGAGGCGGACCTGCGTCGGATCGGTGAGCTTCTCGAACATGGAGGACTCATCCTATAGAAAGAGCGCCTCGAATCCCTGGCTCGGGGTATTGGTCACGGCTATTATGTAGAAGTGGTTTTGTAAGGAAAGGAAGGGTGCGCGGTGAGAAGGTTGACTCGCTGGACGGTAACACTGGTTACGACGGCGGCATTCATGGGAATTCCCCTGACAGCTTTCGCGGAGGATAGTCCATTCTGCGACACCTACCTCGGCGGCCCCTTGAGCGTCGTGCCGCTCTTTGTTCTGGGCTGTGACGACTGAACTGCGATACGTAAAAAACCGATAACTCAAGTGGGCCGGGTCATGAGAGCCCGTAGAGGCTCTGCCGCTGTCCCAGTCGCGATCCCGATGTTCACCTCCTCAAGAGGCGCTGTACCCTTGCGCATGGCTATCCGACACCGATTTTCGTCGCTTGCGGAACTTCCTCTGGTCCGCAAGACCTTCCGGTACGCTTCCGTCTCCGCGATCAGCCTCACCATCGGCCAGGCGTTGCTCATCACCTTCCACAAATTTCTCCACTGGCCGGGAACCACCGCCAACATCGTCTCCGTCGTCCTGTCGGCAATACCCTCCTACTGGCTCAATCGC
Organism: Actinomycetota bacterium; assembly: GCA_050693695.1. Lineage (GTDB taxonomy): Bacteria > Actinomycetota > CADDZG01 > JAHWKV01 > JAOPZY01 > JBOGWM01. The sequence goes on along the minus strand of JBOGWM010000062.1, from coordinate 11,631 downwards.
TATTGGACGTGGGACAAGAGGGGCCGCAACGACCTCTGGAGAGAGATCGTGCCCTTCTGGTCGATGGCCCTGCTGGGCCTCGGCTTCTCGACCTGGCTCGTGGCCATCGCAGAACGGCGCTGGGGAACCACCTTGGCGGTGAGCGCCGCGAGCCTCATGGCCTTCGGGACCATCTGGGTGGGCAAGTTCGTCATCTTGAACTCCGTGCTCTTCCCCCAGCGGGTCGACAAGTCCCTCTAGACGGACCGAAGAAGCCGAGACATACTTCGTAGTATAGGTACGCGTTCGAGTTGCTCGGGGAAAAGAACACGATGCATGCGATGAAACATCTCCGCTGATGGTTCCCGCCGGGCCATCTGGCAGCCCTGCGCTTCAGGCGTACCGAACAGCTCTCGGAGATAATCGATGGCTTCTCTCGTGACGTGCTTGGAGCGGTCATCCAGGAGCAGTCGGCGGAGGCCATCCACCAATGCTTGGGTCTCGACTACGCGCAGGATCCTGAAGGCGTCGAGGGCATCCTTGTCGGTCAGTCGATCGGATGACTGGATACGCTCTGCGATCTTGTGCAGCTTCGCAACTAGTCGAGGTCGGTTCCGGTGGGCGCTTATTACATCAGTTCTGGGCAGATCTTATGCCGTAGGAGCCGCGCGTTCTGGGCGGAGATGGTTGGACTTCCAAACGGTGAAGTCTCTATGCACTCAGGGGCGATTCACTCGCAGGCGATCCCGTCGCCGTCCCGGTCGAGGTCGTACGCATCGGGACCGACAACTCGGAAGTTACCGTGAGGAGCGTAGACCGGCCCATTGCCGCTGCCCCCTGGGCAGTCAACATCCGAAGCGTCGGGCGGGAGGCAAACGCCCTCATAAGAAGGGTGACACCGCGGTTCGGGGGGTTCTTGACGGAGTTTTTCCTTAGCTCGACGTCGTTCCTCCTCAAGGCGGCGTCGCTCTTCTTCGGCCCGGCGTTGCTCTTCTAGCCGGCGCTTCTCCTCCTCTTTGAGCAGCTCTTGGAGATCAGAACCGGCTCCTGAGGATTTCTCCTCGCAAAGCCACAGGCTGCTCCCGTCCTCGGCGGTAATCATCACTTTCGGCAGGATCGCAGCCGCTTGTGCCGTCTCGCACAACTCTTGGGACTGGGTCAAGCTGGTAGCTGCGCGAGGAAGGTCGCTACGGATGACGAGGCGTCGCTCGTCTTCGGGGTCAACGGACACCTTCTTCACCCGGTCGACAAGATGCGGGGCAGTTTCACGCAACTGGGTCAAGAGCCGATCTTCCAGAGAGGCAGCCGTGGGAGCGGCCTTGCTGGTACAGGAGGTTGTCATGACGGCGAGTCCCAGCAGGCAGAGAGCGAAGCCGTTCAGGCGCATCAATCTCAATCTTTACCTCCTGGGTTCTCGCGGTATTGTCTGGAGTATCCGCCCCTGTAGTGAAGCGACGCGGGCCGGCGAAAAGGTACGCACCTGAGCTGGAGGAACGAAGTTCACCTCCAGCTCGTTACGCTCATCGCAAATATCTTCTGACTCGTCCTGACCGCCGGGCCGTCGCGAATCCATTCTCGAACGGCGCTGGCGTCGTCGCAGGCTCGCGTCCAGCAGCGACCGCCCAGCCGGAGCAAGCGCCATCAGGCGCACCGACCAGAGGGGTCAGCCCCGCGGCGTCCCGCAAGAGCCGGCTCCCGTCCCTGAAACCGTCCGCTCGACACGTTAGGTTGACATTCATGACCTCGCCGAGGAACGCACTCGACCCGCTCGTGATGCTCGCCAGCGGCTTACACGCGCAGCCTGGCGTCTACGCCCTGCTGCTCGGCTCCGGCGTGTCAACCGGCGCCGGTATCCCGACCGGATGGGGTGTCATCCAGGAGCTCGTCAGGCGGGCGGCCGCAGCGCGTGAGCCGATCGACCCGGACGCACCGACGCGTGCGGGTAACGATCCGGAAGCGTGGTGGAGTGACAACGGCGACGGGCAGCCACTCGGCTACTCGAATCTGCTCGCGGCGCTCGCGCCGACGCCTGCGGCCCGTCGTGGTCTTCTCGCTGGCTTTTTCGAGCCGACCGGAGAGGATGCCGAGGCGGGCCTGAAGGTGCCGGGACCGGCTCATCGAGCGATCGCGCAGCTAGAGCTAGAGGGGGCTAGAGAGATTAACTCTTTGTCCACAAGAGCCCCCTCGAGGCCTCGAGCTTTACGGGCCGCTTGGTTGCCATAAATGCCAAGCCGCGCCCCTCGGCGCCCGCCCCCGCTCACCGCCTCTGGCACCAGCAGGTCAACTTGCACATTTCCGGGCCCGCGCCAGATTCCGGGCTGCCTGGGGTCACGGACGAAACCGCCCTCCCTCATCGCCTTTTGGGAAAGCGCGGCATAGGTCAAGCCATCCCCTTGCCACGTCCGTTCGAACGCGACTCTGTCGAATGGCTCTGCAAGAATCACATTCGTTCCTGTTGCGGTTTTACGGAGGCCGAGGACATCCGCTGCCTCCTGCTCTGGGATGCGGTCGCGGAGGCTACAAACGATTCTCTCTATAAGTTCTGTTTCAGAAAAACTACTGTTTCGCATAACGTGAAATAGCTTACTTCCTGAAACAGACCGGGTCAGCGCGGCTCCCAGTGGCGGATGTCCAGGATGGAGCCCTCCCGCTCTCCGGCTGGTTTCCAGTGCGCCCGCACCTTCATCCCGATGTGCACCCGGGCGGGATCGACCGCGCCGAGCTTGTGGAGGATCCCGATGCCGGGGGACGCCCCGTCCAGCTCGATGACCGCCGGGATCTCGGGCACGGCGAGGGGTTGGAGGTCCCAGGAGACGTGGCAGATCGAGAACGTGTTCACCACGCCGGTATCCGAGACCTCGGCCCAGGCGTCTGTGGGTCGGAAGCATTGCTCGCAGAACATCCTCGGGGGTACCAGGGTGCGCTCGCATCCACGGCAGACCCGGGCGAGGATCTTTCCCTCCTTCAGCCCCGCGAGGTACCGGCCGATCGCGATCCCGGTGTCCCAGGCGTACTCCGCCCGCAGGGCGTGATCGACGCCGATCACGCCCTCCCGGAACTCGGCCCCGGTGAGAGCTCGCACTTCGAAGGGAGCCTCCATCGCCCGGCGCCTACCTTCCCATCACGATCACGGTTCCCACCTGCATGAGGTCGCCCCACGCCTGGGCCAGGCCGCGGCGCGGGGTCCCCGGCACCTGACGAGCCCCCGCCTCGCCCCGGAGCTGCCAGAAGATCTCGGCGACCTTCATCAGCCCCGCGGCGGCGATCGGGTTGCCGACGCCCAGCAGTCCCCCCGAGGGGCACGACGGCAGGTCACCATCCCGGTCCAGCACCCCGTCCCGGACGGCCTCGGGGGCCTTTCCCGGCTCGAAGAGGAGCAAGCCTTCCAGGTGATGAAGCTCCTTGTAGTCGAAGGGGTCATAGGGCTCCACGACATGCAGCTCCTTGCGGGGCTCCCGGATCCCCGCCATCTCGTAGGCCATCCGGGCTGCCTGCTCCACATACCGCGGGTACGAGAGGTCCCGGTTGGTCCAGTAGGCGGTGTCGAGATGCCATCCCACACCCTCGATCCACACCGGCGCCTCGCTCAGACGCCGGGCCTCGGGCTCGGCCGCCACCACGATCGCCACCGCCCCATCCGAGACCGGGGAGACATCCAGGCGCTGCACCGGCCAGGCAAGCACCTCCGAGGCGAGGACGTCCTCCACGGTGATGTCGGCGCGGCCGAGGTGAGCCGCCGGATGCCCGGCGGCGTTGCGCTTGTTCTTCACCGCCACCCGGGCGATATCGGCCTTGTCGAGGCCATGGACGGTCATGTAGCGGTTCATCTCGAGAGCGAAGATCCACAGCAGGTTGGGGCCGAGGGGGCGCTCGGTCACGTTGTCGAAGATGGAGAGAAACGCCGCCTGGGCGTTGGGCATGGTGGAGGACATCTTCTCCTCGGCCACCACCAGCACCTTGTCGAAAGCGCCCGAGGCCACGTGGTACCAGCCCTGGATGGCACAGAAGACCCCGCTGCCTCCTCCGACGTAGGAGCGGATCGTCGGCTTGTTCCAGCCTCCGGCCCCATCCGCCAGGTATTCCCCCTTCATGTGCACCCCATCGAAGGCGTCCGGAGCGCTCCCGATGCAGACCGCATCGATATCGGCCAAGCGCAGCCCCGCCGAGTCCAGGGCGAGCCGGGCCGCTTTCCAGGCAAGCTCCTTGCCCGTCTCCGCCGCCCGCCGGACGAACCTGGTCATCCCGGCCCCTATGACGCCCACCCTCCGGCCCATCGATCAGATCCTAACGTTCAGGCGAAGCACGAGGAGGATGAAGGACGCGGTCACCGAGGCCTCCGCCTCGTCGACCTTGGAAAGGAGATGATCCTCGCTGAGGTGTCGCGCGCTGGATCCATCCGGATGAGATCGAGGAGGTCCCCGGGCTTCAAGTCGCCGGCTCATCCACCGAGAGCACGGCCACCGCCCCGGTGGTGGTCGGCACTCCCCGCCAGGACTGCGCCAGCCCCACGCGCACTCCCGGAAGCTGGCGGCCCCCCGCCTCTCCTCGGAGCTGGCGCACCACCTCCAGCACCCGAGCGAGCCCGTTCGCCTCGAAGAGAGATCCCATCCCGAGGCTCCCGCCGGAGACGTTTACCGGGAGAGACCCGGCCTCCCCACCTGTGGCGAGACCGAGGGCCTCGAGGTGCTGGAGCTGCTTGTAGGCGAAGGTGTCGTCCACCTCGGCGAAGTCGATCTCGCTCGCCGGGGTCCGGATCCCGGCCTGGTGGTAGGCCCGCTCGGCCCCCAGGCGGGCGTAGGCGGCCACTCCCCACGACCGGGAGGAGAGCATGGGGGCATCGGTCGCCCATCCGATCCCGTCCACCCACACCGGCGCCTCGGACAGGCCCCGGGCCCGATCCTCCCGGGCAAGGACCACCACCACCGCTCCCTCCGCCCGCTCGGCGCACTCCGCCGCCTTCAGCGGCGAGAAGGCGGGGGGCGAGGCCATCACCGCGTCCAGATCCACCGCGCTCGGGTAGGCCGCGACCGGGTTGCCCAGGGCATTCCGGCGGTTCTTCACCACCACCTCGGCGCACCGCTCTTCGGTGCATCCACCCTCCTCGAGGAAACGGCGCATCTCCAGGCCGGCCACATAGCCGGGATGCAGGCGAAGCGGCCGCTCGAAGACCGGATCGAGAGCGAACTCCGTGATCTCGGGAAGGGAGAGGACATTCGATGCCTTGGAATGGGCTTCCAGCGCCACCACCGAGGCGATGCCACTCCGAATGAGCATTACCCCCGTCGCCAGCGCGAAGAGACCATCGGCCGCCACGGTCTGCACCGGACGGAGGGCCGCGCCGAGCTGGTCCGGCACGTACTCGTCAAAGATGCTCGTCCCCTCCCAGAGATCCTCCGAGCAGCACACGAAGGAATCGACGTCGGATCGGGGCTGGACCCCGGCATCCTCGTAGGCGCGCAGGGCCGCCTCGAAGACCAGCTCCTTGTAGGAAACACCGGCCATCATCGGGGCAAAGCCCGCATGGCCGACTCCCACAATCCCCACCCGTTCCACAGCGACGATCCTAGCGGAGGTGGACGACATCGCCCGCGCTGACCATCTCACCGGTGTCGAGGACCAGGCCCCCGTTCGCATCGATGTCGACCGCCACCGCCTCGAACCCCCGCTGCGCGCCCTCGATCCGTATCTTTGCGCCCAGCGTGTCGCAGAGGCCCCGGTAGGCGTCGAGAACCGAGGGGCGCGCCGTGGCCAGGGTGGCGTAGGAACGCCGGAAGTGGGCAAGGAAGCCGGCGAGGAGATCCAGGCGGTCGAAGCTGCGACCCCCCTCCAGCGCCAGGCTGGTCGCGGTGGCGCGTAGCTCGTCCGGGAAAGCCTCCCGCTCGACATTGACGTTGACCCCGACGCCCAGGACCACCGCGTGGCGGGCTCTCCCGTGCCCGGCGAGCCGGGCCTCGGAGAGGATTCCCGCCACCTTGCGCCCCGCCACCAGGACGTCGTTGGGCCACTTGAGGCGCGCTCGGAGGCCCTCGCGCGCGAGGGTGATCGAAAGCCCGACGCCGGCGGCCAGGCTGATGAGCCCGAGCCGGGCCGGGACGAGGTCGGGTCGGAGGACGAGGGAGAAGAGCAGGCTCTGGCCTGGAGGACCGAACCATCCCCGACCGAGGCGCCCGCGGCCCACGCTCTGGTAGTCCGCCACCACCAGGCAGCCCTCGGGAGCGCCCCGCCCGGCCCACTCCATCGCCACCCGATTGGTGGAATCGCACTCGGCAAGGAAGCGCACCGCCATCACCCAAGAGTCCAATGCTCGCTCCAGCGCACCCTGCGAGAGATCGCCGTTCGGGCTCATCGCGGGAAAGACTGCCATGACAGATAGGATGCCGCAGTGGCAAGGATCGCCAAGCTGCTGGTCGCCAACCGCGGGGAGATCGCGATCCGGATCTTTCGCGCCTGCCGGGAGCTAGGCATCACCTCCGCCGCGATCTACTCGGAGGCCGACCGCGACGCTCTCCATCTGTCATTTGCCGACGAGGCATACCTGGTGGGGGAGGCGGCGGCGGCTGCCAGCTATCTGAACATCGGCAGGGTCCTGGAGGTCGCCAGGGGCGCCGGAGCCGATGCGGTGCATCCCGGGTACGGGTTCCTGGCCGAGAATCCTCGCTTTGCCGGCGCGGTCGTGGAGGCGGGGCTCATCTGGATCGGCCCCCCGCCACGGGCCATCGAAGCCACCGGGGACAAGACGGAGGCGCGCCGGACCGCCGCCTCGGTGGGCGTGGAGTCCGTCCCCGGCACCCTGGAGGCGATCAGCGGACCGGACGCCATCGAGGTGTTCGCCGGGGAGCACGGATGGCCGGTCGCGGTCAAGGCCGCCCGGGGGGGCGGCGGCCGGGGCTTTCGGGTGGTGAGGGGCGCCGAAGAGGCGCCCCGGGCATTCGAGGCCGCCGCCCGGGAGGCGCAGCTCGCCTTCGGGAGTCCCAAGCTGTACCTCGAGCGCTATCTCGAGACCCCCCGCCACATCGAGGTGCAGATCATCGGAGATACCCACGGCAACCTCATCCACCTGGGAGAGCGAGAGTGCTCGTTGCAGCGCCGGCATCAGAAGCTGATCGAGGAATCGCCCTCCCCGGTCATGGAGGAGGGCCTGCGAGCCCGGATGGGGGCGGCCGCGCTCAAGGTGGCTCGCGCGGCCGGCTACCAGTCCGCGGGGACGGTGGAGTTCTTACTGGAAGAGACCGCCGAGGGTCCCCGTTTCTGGTTCCTGGAGCTGAACTCCCGGCTCCAGGTGGAGCACCCGGTGACCGAAGAGGTGATCGGGTGCGACCTGGTGAAAGAGATGATCCGGGTGGCCGAGGGAGCCCGGCTCTCCCTTACCCAGGGCGACGTTCGCCTTCGAGGACACGCCATCGAATGCCGGATCAACGCCGAGAACCCGGCCCAGGGATTCCTGCCCTCGCCCGGGACCATCGGCGCCTACCGGGAACCGGCGGGGCCGGGGATCCGGGTCGACTCCGGCGTGGCGGCCGGCTCCGCCGTCCCCGAGACCTACGATTCCCTGATCGCCAAGCTGATCGTGACCGGGGTCGACCGGGACGAGGCGATCCGAAGAATGCTCCGAGCCCTGGACGAGTTCCAGATCGAGGACGTACACACCACGATTCCCTTCCACCGCCACGTGGTGGGCTCGGAGTGGTTCTCGGAGGGTAGGTTCTCGACCAAGACCGTGGAGCGCCTGGATCTCAGCCGGCTCCCGCTCCGGGCGCCGAGGCGGCATCCGGAGAGTGCCCGGCCGCCGGGAGGCGTCCGCCGGCAAGAGCGGGAAGTAACGGTCGAGCTCGAGGGGAAGCGCTTCGACGTTCGGTTCACCGAGCGCCTCGACGGCCGGACCGCCCGGCTCAAGCCGAAACCGCCGGGGCCGGGACGGCGGACCGTCCGGAGCACCGGCGAGGAGGCCATCATCGCTCCCATGCAGGGCACGATCGTGAAGACGCTCAAGGCCGAGGGAGACCGGGTAAGCGAGGGCGAGCCCATCCTGGTGCTCGAGGCGATGAAGATGGAGAACCTCATCCTGTCCCGCCGGGACGGGCGGATCTCGGCCCTGCGAGTGAAAGCCGGGGACTCGGTCGAGAGGGGAGCCGTCCTCGCCGAGATCGGGCTCCCGCAGTAGTCAACGGAGGCCATTCGCCGGTTCAACGGCGTTGTGGCAGCCGATCCCCGTCTGGTCTGCGTGGTACTTCCGATCCGAGACGGGGTGACCCTCATCCGGCGGGCTCCGCCCGCTCCTCAGTCCTCGGAGGGGTCTTCGACGGGCGCGGGCGCCGTCTCCACCTGAGCGCCGATGGCTCGCAGCTTAGCGACCGGGTCCTCGTAGCCCCGCTCCAGGTAGCGGGTGCCCCGGATCTCGCTGGTGCCCTCGGCGACCAGGGCCCCCAGGATGTAGGCGAAGCCGGCCCGCAGGTCGGGGATCTCCAGGGGCATGGAGTGAAGCGGTGTCGGCCCCATCACCACCGCGCTGTGCTTGAAGTCCTTGGATGCGAAGCGGCACGGCCGGCCGCCGAGACAGTCGGTGGATAAGGCGATGTTGGCGCCCATCCGGTTGAGCTGGCGCGTGTAGCCGAAGCGGTCCTCGTACATCGTCTCGTGGATCACCGAGGCGCCCGTCGCCTGAGTCAGCAGGACGACGAGCGGCTGCTGCCAATCCGTCATGTAACCGGGGTGGACGTACGTCTCGACGTGGCGGGCGCAGAGCTGGCCCTCCCGGTAGAAGATGATGCCCTTGTCGGTGACCTCGAACTCCCCACCGACCTTGCGCAAGTGGTTGAGAAAGCTGACCAGATGCTCCTGGCGGGCCCCCCTGATCTCGACCCGCCCCGCGGTGGCCACCGCGGCGGTGGCGAATGACGCCACCTCGATGCGATCGTTGATCGGTCGATGGCGGGCCCCCCGCAGGCTCTTGACGCCTTCGATGATGATCTTGCGATCCACGTCGACGGTGACCAGCGCTCCCATCTGCTGGAGGAAGTGCACGAGATCCAGCACCTCCGGCTCGACCGCCGCGTTATGGATGACCGTGGTGCCCCTGGCCAGCACCGCCGCGAGCAAGAGGTTCTCGGTGGCGCCGACGCTGGGGAAGGGAAGGTTCACGTGCGTCCCCTCCAGGCCGACGGTCTTCATCGTGAGACTGCCGGGCACCTCGGAGTCTTCCGCTCCCATCTCACGAAGCCCGGCCAGGTGGAAGTCGATGGGCCGCTTCCCGATGCGGCAACCCCCGGGGAGCGGCACCTGCGCCTCCCCCACGCGATGAAGCAACGGTCCCATCATGAGGATGGGGATCCGGTTCACCCCGGAATAGGCTTCGGAGAGGCGTGAGGAGATCACTTCGGGGGTCTGCACCGCCAGCATGTGCTCCTCCAGCCACTCGTAGCGCATGCCCAGCTCGGTGAGCATGCCCAAGACGATGTCCACTTCCAGGATGCGGGGCACGTTGGTCAGCACCGAAGGCTCGCGGCTCAACAGGGAGGCGACGAGCTGCTTGGTCACGGCGTTCTTGGCGCCCCCGACGGTCAGCGTTCCGTGCAGGGGCAGGCCACCGGTGATCCGGTAGATGTGACGGTCTTGCTTCATCGAGGGAGTGGTCAAGACAATGAGGATGAGGGCGAGTGGCTGAGCCCAACGCTCGCCCGGGCCCCCTTTCCGGGCAAGGTTTCACACGCTAGACGCCCCTGATGCTACACGAACCCGCAAGGTCAGTCTCAGGGCGCCAGGCCGCTGATCCTGATGCCCGCGCCGGGATCCAGCCGGTAACGATGATTGATGCCGATGAGCAGGGCGGTGAGCGACTCGAGGATCCGGGCGACCTCCAGCGGGCCGCAGTCGATAAAGCGGGCACCGGGGATCAGGCCCACGATCTGGCTCGCAGCCTCGCGTCCCTCGGTATCCCCACAGGCGAGGATGTCCTGGTCCAGGGGCCTACCGACATCCTCCAGAGCGCCCGCCATCACCGTGTGAAAGGCCGAGGCCATGGCGACCGCTCGCCCCAGGATGCCCCGGGCCTGCTGGGCGGCGGAGCCCTCCCAGACTCCGATCATCCGGGTCGCCCGTCCCCCCACCTCACTGGCCAGGGGTACCGTACAGTCGATGACCGCAGCGCCGGGGGCCAGGCTGTCCTTGATCGTCCGGTAGGTGTCGGCCTGGCCGGGAAAGGGCACCGTCACCATGACCACCCGGGCGCTCTTGACCACCTCCGGGTTCGCTCCACCCTCCACCGAGACCGTCTCGCCCAGCACCGAGCGGGCCTTGTCTGCGGCGACCTGGGCCTTCTCGGCCGTCCGGCTTCCGATGACCACCTGCGCGCCCTGCCGGGCCAGCCGGACGGCGAGTCCGTACCCGAGCCCGCCCGTCCCGCCCACGATGGCGATCTCCATCAGGACGCCTCCAGGGGCTGGTAGGAGCCGAACTGGTCCCGCAATACGTCGCAGACCTCGCCCACGGTGGCGTAGACCGCGAGCGCCTCCCGGATCGGGTAGAGCAGGTTGTCCGAGGCGCGGGCGGCCTCCCGCACCTGGCTCAGCGCCCGGTGGACGCCGGCCCGGTCCCGCTCCGCCTTCAGCCGGCGCAGGCGTTCGACCTGAGCGCGAGCCGCCTCCGGGTCGGGGCGATAGATGGATGCAGGTTCGTCGGCCTCTTGAAATCGGTTCACGCCCACGACCACCCTCCGGTTCTCCTCGACAGCTTTCTGGTTGCGGTAGGCCGATTCCTCGATCTCGCGCTTGACCCATCCCGCCTCGATGGCCTGCACCGCTCCCCCCATGGCGTCGATCCTGGCGATCAGTTCCTCCGCCCGCTCTTCTATCTCGTTCGTGAGGCACTCCACAAACCAGGAGCCGCCGAGGGGGTCCACCGTATCGGCCACCCCGGTCTCGAAGCCCAGGATCTGCTGGGTCCGAAGCGCGATCTTAACCGCCTTCTCGGTCGGAAGGGAAAGAGCCTCGTCGAAGGAGTTGGTGTGCAGCGACTGGGTCCCTCCCAGCACGGCCGCCAGGGCTTCATAGGCGGTCCGGATGATGTTGTTCTCCGGTTGCTGGGCGGTCAGGGTCGCCCCGCTGGTCTGAGTGTGAAAACGCAAGCGCATGGAGGCGGGATCCATGGCCCCGAAGCGCTCCTTCATCACCCTCGCCCACATCCGCCTGGCCGCCCGGAATTTCGCCACCTCCTCGAAGAGGTTCATCTGGCAGGCGAAGAAAAAGGAGAAGCGAGGCGCCAGCTCATCCACCCGCGAACCCGCATCGAGGGCCGCGTGGACGTAGGCGATGGCGTTGGCGAGCGTGAACGCCACCTCCTGAACCGCGGTGCATCCCGCCTCCCGCATGTGATAGCCGGAGATCGAGATCGGATTCCAGCGAGGGACCCGGTCCCTGCAATAGGCGAAGAGGTCGGTGGCGAGCCGGATGCTCGGCTTGGGGGGGAAGATGTAGGTCCCGCGGGCCGCGTACTCCTTCAGGATGTCGTTCTGCACGGTGCCGCGCAGCCGATGGGGTGCGATGCCCTGCTTCTCGGCCACCAGCTCGTAGAGCAGGAGCAAGACGGCGGCGGTGGCGTTGATGGTCATCGAGGTGGAGACCCCGTCGAGGGGGATCCCATCCAGCAACGATTCCATGT
>JBOGWM010000061.1:0-4346 GCA_050693695.1 Actinomycetota bacterium | reverse complement strand
TCAAGGCCCCCTCCCGCCCTCCGGAGGGGCCGAGACTTCCCTCCCTAGTTCGAAGTTTTCCCGCAGCCCTGGACAGACTTCCGCCTTCGCAGAGGGGTTGGGACCCCCAGACCCTTGTGTTTGGCTGTGCGTGGTTGGCTCGCCTCATGCTGACCTGGCCTCGTGGTACCGGCCCGTCACCTGATCATCCTCGGGTGGAATTCTTGAACGGTCGAGCCTTCTGGGGTGCCTGCTTTCATAGACGCCTGCCCGAGGGAGCGAACATTGGCTGTAATTACCGTGATGCTATGTCGAAATCCAACGGATGCGTTGGATATATCGCTACGCTTATAGACATCGTGTTCAGGGAGATCTCCTGAGATATGCGGTCCGGAGCCGAGTACTTCGCCCGCCCGGTGGATCCTGCTCAGCGCCGCTACGAGGCGCTGCGGGCCTACCTGATGGCCGGGGAGCCAGCCGAGGTGGCCGGTGGCCGCTTCGGCTACTCGAAGGCCACGATGTACCAGATGGCCACCGAGCTGCGGGCGGGCAGAACCGAGTTCTTCGTCTCCTCCAAGCCGGGCCCCAAGGGGCCCCGCAAGACGGCCACGCTCCGGGAGCGGGTGCTGGATCTGCGAGCCCAGGACCGGTCGGTGAAGGAGATCGCGGATGCCCTCACCGCCGAGGGCACCCCCATCAGCCACCAGAGCGTGTGGGTGATCCTCACCTCCGAGGGACTGTCCCCACCCCGAGCACGGCGTGGTCATGGACCCGCCCCCGTATAGAGGCGATCCGGGCGGAGCCCCTCGATTCCTGGCCATCGGGGATCTCCATGGAGTGCGCCCATGCCGGGCTGTTCGTCCTGTTCCCCGCCATGGTCGCGGTGGGCCTCCCCGAGGTGATCGCCGCGGGGAGCTACCCGTCCACCTCGGTGCTCAGCGCCTGGCATTCGATGACGTCGCTGCTCTGCTTGAAGCTGCTACGGGCCGGTCGGGTCAGCCATGCCACGTCGCTGGCCGCCGACGAGGCGCTCGGCCTGGCCGTCGGCCTCAACGTGTTGCCCAAGGCAACCCATGCCACGACCTACTCCTACCGGGTGCGACGGGAGATGAACACCGCCGCGCTCTCGGAGCTGGTGCGCCGCCTGCGCCCCATCGGGCTGGCGACCGGGGATGGGGGCTTCAACCTGGATTTTCACGCCATCCGCCACTACGGAGGCGACGCTGCCCTGGAGGACAACTACGTGGCGAAGCGCTCCCAGGCCACCCGCTCGGTGCTGGCCTTCTTCGCCCAGGACCACGCATCGACCGAGATGGTCTATGCGAATGCCGATGTCACCAAGCGTGCGGCCGCCAGAGAGATCCCGGCCTTTGCCGATCACTGGAAGAAGACCTCGGGGTGCGACCCCGGTCTGTTGGTGTTCGACTCCCGGCTCATCACCTATGCCATCTTGGACGAGCTGAGTGCCCGGGGCATCGGCTGGCTGACGCTTCGCCAGCGGGGCAAGGCCACCCTTGCCAGGCTTGCAGCCCTGCCCGCCTCAGCCTGGCAGAGCGTGCGCATCGACCGGGCCGGGCGCTACCGCCACCCCCAGCTCCACGAGGACACCGTTACCATCAAGGGCATCTCAGCCCCGGTACACCAGATCGCCGTGCGCAACATCGGGCGAACCCAGCCCACCCTGCTCATCACCAACGACGCCACCACCAAGGCCAAGGATCTCTTCTCCGTTACGCCGAGCGCATGCTCATCGAAAACGAGCTGTCCTCCTACATCAGCTGTCCTCCTACCTCAAGGGATTCCAGGTCGATGCCTTGTCCTCGGGCCTGGGGCTCAACGTTGACGTGGACACCACCCTGACCGTGATCGCCGGCAGCATCTACCGCCTCCTCGCCCGCAGCCTGAAGCGCTACGAGCACGCGACCCCTGAAACCATCCACGAGCAGTTCATCGACACGACCGGGCGCATCGACGTCGCAGACGACGCCGTCATCGTCACCCTCGCCCGGCGCACCTACACCCTGGTCCTGCTCCAGGCCGGCTTCGCCGAAATAGACCTGCCCATCTCCTGGTGGGGTGGGCGCCGCCTCCGGTTCAGGTTCCGATGAGGTTGGACTGCTTCAGCAGACCGCTGTGATCTCAGGACGACTTCTGGAGTGAGAATCGAGGTTAACTATTAATCTGCTCTTTACCGTCGAATCTGGCCCCGGTGACGCTCCTGAAGGGCCGCCGCGATCGCATCCCGGGCGGACAGCGCTTCTTCTTGGGTGAGCGTTCGGTCGGGATGCTGGAACGAGAGGAAGAGCGCGAGGCTCTTGCGCCCGGGCCCGACCTGCTCCCCGCGGTAGAGATCGAAGATCCGAACCGCCTCGAGGGCCTCCCCTCCGGCCGATCGGACGGTTTCCACCACCTCGGCCGCGGTCACCTCCTCGGGGAGCGAGACCGCCAGGTCGAGGAGGGTGGCGGGGAAGCGAGCCAGCTCGCGAACCGCCCTCGGGGGCCGGGCCAGATCGAGCAGCCGATCGAGCTCCAGCTCGGCGAGGGACGGCCGGTGGGTGAAGCCGTATCGCTCGGAGGCATCCGGCGCCAGCTCCCCCATGGTCCCGAGGCGATGCTCCCCCGCCTGTAGCTCGGCGGTCCGCCCGGGGCGGAAGGGCTCGGCCTCGGCCGCACGGTAGGTCACGTCCGCAATCCCGAGGGCCTCGAAGAGGGTCTCCAGGGCGCCCTTCAGGTCGAAGAAGTCCATCTCCCGCTCCTGGGAGTGCCACTCCTTGGGGACGGGGCCATGCAGCGCCACCCCGAGTCGCAGCCGCTCTTCCGGCAACAGCTCGGCCGTGGGCAAGAAGCACCGTCCGATCTCGAACAGCCCCACGGTGAGATTGCGCCGGGCCACGTTCCGGGCGGCCGCCGCCGCCAGGCCCGGAAGCAGCGTTGTCCGCAGCAGCGACTCGTCCACCGAGAGCGGGTTGGTCAACCCCGGGGTCAGGCGAGCCGGATGCTCCTGCGAGTATCCCATCCGGTCCAGATCGGCGGGTCCGATCAGGCTGGAGGTGTGGGCCTCGAAGAGGCCGGCTCCCGCGAGCGCCTGCCGGACCTTGCGGACGAGTCGTTGCTCACGGGTCAGCCCCCCGGCGCGTGCGGAGCCGGGCGGAAGCCGGCTGGGGATGCGATCGTAGCCGGTGATGCGCGCGACCTCCTCGATGAGGTCCACCTCGGCGCTGAGATCGGGTCGCCTCGTGGGGACCGTGACCCGGAACGCCCGCTCCCCGGGGTCCGTCCCGGCGTCGGGAGAACTTCCCACTTCCAGTCCCAGCCGGCTGAGGGCGACCGCCATCTCCTGCTCCTCGAGGTCCGTGCCCAGGAGCAGGTTCGCCCGCTGCGGGCGCAAAGAGATCACCCTCGACTTGATGGGCGCCGGATACCGGTCGATGGCCCCCGACGCCACCTCGCCCCCGGCCCAGTCCAGGATGTACCGGCAGGCAAGCTCGGCGGCGTAGGCGACGTTGTTCGGGTCGGCCCCCCGCTCGAAGCGGGCCGACGCCTCGGTCCGCAACCCGTGACGCTTGGAGGAGCGAAGCACGCTCGCCGGGGCGAAGTAGGCGGACTCCAGCAGCACCCGCCGGGTCGTCTCCGAGACTTCGGTCTCCTCGCCTCCCATGATCCCGGCCAGGGCCACCGCATGAGATGCATCCGCGATGACCAGGTCGACGGGGTCCAGACGGCGCTCGACCCCGTCGATGGTCCTCAGGGCCTCCCCGGCCCGGGCGCTGCGGACGACGATCCGGAAACCGTTCAGGCGATCAAGGTCGAAGGCGTGCATCGGGTGCCCGGCGATGAGGAGGGCATAGTTGGTGGCGTCCACCAGGTTGGAGATGGGCCGCACGCCGGCTGCCGAGAGGCGACGGCGGACCCAGCCGGGGGAGGGGCCGGGGGTGACCCCTTCGATAACCCGGGCGAGGTAGCGGGGACAGCTTGCCTCGTCCTCCACGACCACCTCGGCGAACTCGGCCGCCGGATGTGATCCTTCCTTGAGATGGGGCTCGGGCATGCGCACCTCCAACCCATCCATCGCGGCGACCTCGCGGGCGATCCCCAGCAGGCTCATGGCATCGGGGCGGTTCGGGGTGATCTCGAGCTCCAGGATCACCTGGTCGAGACCCAGCACGGAGGCGACGTCGGCGCCGAGGGGGGCGCCGGCGTCCAGGATGAGGATGCCGGAATGGTCCTCGCTCACCCCCAGCTCCCGGGCGGAGCACAGCATCCCGTCCGAGACCTCGCCTCGGACGGTCGCCCGCTCGATTTTCAGCCCCCCGGGCAACAGCGCCCCGGCGAGCGCCACCGGCACCTTGTCGCCCACGGTGAAGTTG
>JBOGWM010000060.1:0-4292 GCA_050693695.1 Actinomycetota bacterium | reverse complement strand
GTGTGAGGACTCGGGAAACGAGGAGTGACCCTTGCGAGCCCGGACCCGGAAGGACTCGAACGAATCGGCCTCCGCCAGCCGGAGGGCGGCCGCCGTCATCCGGTCCATCCCGGCCTCGACCTCGATGGCCGGGGCAACGCTCGAGAGTCCGAAGACCTGAATCAGGCGGCTCAGGATGGCCTCCAGGTCGTGGCCCGGCTCGAGCTCGATCAGGATCCGGCCCGAGATGGGACGGACCCGTCGATAGGAGGCGCCTGCCAGAGCGAAGCGGATGTTCTCGGTCAGGCGCCGCTCGAAGAACCCCCGGTTGTGGCCCTTCAGCCCGATCTCGTGATAGTGGGCGACGATCAGATCGTGGACGAGCACTTCGGTGAGCTCAGTGCACCTAGAGCGAGACCATGTCCCTCAGCTTGCCGGGGCTGGAGGGGTGCCGAAGCTTGGAGAGGGCCTTCGCCTCGATCTGGCGAATCCGCTCTCGTGTCAGGGCGAACTCCCGGCCCACCTCCTCCAGCGTGCGGGGCTCACCGGTCAGGAGGCCGAAGCGCAGGGCGAGGACCCTCTTCTCCCGATCGGTCAGGGAGTCCAGCATCTTCCACAGGTCCTCCTGGCGCAGCGTGAGCGCGGCGGCCTCGAAGGGCCCCTGGGCCTCCGTGTCCTGGATGAAGTCCCCGAGCTCGGCATCCTCGTCGCCCACCGGCTCGTGGATCGAGACCGGCTCGGGAAGTACCCGAAACGCCTCCCGGACCTTCTCGGGGCTCATCTCGGCCGCATTGGCGATCTCCTCGGTGGTCGGCTCGCGCCCGAGTTGCTCCACGAGCTCGGACTGCACCTTGCGCACCCGGTACAGGGTCTCCACCATGTGGACCGGGATGCGAATGGTGCGGGCTTTATCCGCGATGGCCCGGGTGATCGCCTGGCGGATCCACCAGGTGGCGTAGGTGGAGAACTTGAAGCCCCGCCGGTAGTCGAACTTCTCCACCGCTCGCATCAATCCCAGATTGCCCTCCTGGATGAGGTCGAGCAGGGGAAGGCCCGCCGCCGAGTATTTCTTGGCGATCGAAACCACCAGCCGCAGGTTGGACTGGATGAAGCGACGCTTCGCGGCCCGCCCGCTCTCGGCCAGCCGGGCGAGCTCTCCCCGTTGCCGGGGCGTCAGCCTCTTCTTGGGATTGGTGAGCTTCGCCTCGGCGTGGTTGCCCGCCTCGATGGCCTTGGCCAGCTCGACCTCATCGACATCGGTGAGGAGGGGATACTGCCCGATCTCTCGCAGGTACTGCCGGACAAGATCCTCGTGGGGGGCCTCCTCTTCCTTGAGATCGAACCGATTCAGTTCGTATTCGTAGCTGTCTCCTCGCCTCAAACCTTCTATCTCCCTCTAGTCTGTCAAGACAGGCGTGCCTCCTTGACCCGCGCGCCTGCCATCCCTACTATTCGTGGCGCAGCGGTAGTGTAGATGGGACTTGACAACTTGACAAGACTTCATCCTTTGTCAAATCCACGATAGCGCGACCTCCTGTTGTTTCCGAAAGATTTCCCACTTTCGTATTATTTTTTCCATGACTGAAGGAAACAGGAGGGATCTCTCCGGGGACCGGGAGCCTCCCGCCATTGTCTCCGCTTGCCTTGCCGGCCTTGCCACCACTCACAACGGCAAGGCCAAGCCACATGCCCGGGTGATGGAGCTGGTTCGCCAGGGCCGGGCGATTCCCGTCTGCCCGGAGCAGCTCGGGGGCCTCCCCACGCCCCGGACGGAGGCCGAGATCGTCTCGGGAGAGGGAGGAGAGGGCATCCGCTTCATGAAGGGAGACGGGGAGTCGGTCTTGGCGGGCGAGGCCCGGGTCGTCGATGCCCATGGCGCAGACGTGACCGCCAACTTCCTCAGGGGGGCCCGCGAGGCGCTCAAAGTCGCTCGCCTGGCAGGATCCACCCGGGCCATCCTCAAGGCCAGAAGCCCCTCCTGCGGCAAGGGATGTATCCACGACGGCACCTTCTCCGCCACGCTCAAGGCGGGCTCGGGAGTCACGGCGGCCCTCTTCGAGCGAGAGGGCCTGGAAGTCCTCTCCGAGGAGGACCTGGACGCCGAAGATCTCCGAGGCTCCAGCGCGCCCGGGGATTGTTCCACTACAGTTAGGAAGTCGGGCGCTTAGCTCAGCGGGAGAGCACTGCCCTTACAAGGCAGGGGTCGCTGGTTCAAATCCAGCAGCGCCCACGAGCATCGAGGCATCTTGTGTGGCTGCAAGGGTTCTCCCTTCGAGCTCCCTTGGCTGGTCCTTCGCTTGGAGTCGGGTATTTTTCGAGGTGTGCGACTGGGATCTCAGCCCACGGCCCTCGTGCGCCCTCAGCGAGAACGGGAAGCCCGCGCAGGGTCGAGGGAGCGCCCCGAGCTCGACGAAGACGAGGAGGGAGCCTCGGCGATTCCTCTGGCGGCTGATGGTCATTTCGTCGCGCAACGAATCGCCGACGGCCCGGGGCTGCGCGCAGAGCGGTTGCACCAACCCTCACAGCAGGTAGTATAGCGTTGTTTTGATCGGAGGGGACATTTTGAGCATCCAGGCCAATTCCCCTATACATGAGAGTAGCTGAGGAGGTCACGTGTTTAGTGATGACGGTATTGCTCTGCCGTTGTCGGCTGCCCAGCGTGAGATTTGGTTTGCTGAACAACAGTTGAACACGGCGAACGCGGTCTACAAGCTTGGTGAATATATAGAGATATGTGGGCCGATTGATCCGGTGTTGTTCGAGGCGGCGCTGCGGCGGGTTGTTGGGGAGGTCGACGCACTGCATGTCCGGTTCGTCGAGGGCAGTGATGGGCCGCGGCAGGTTGTCGAGCCGTCGGATTGGTTGATGCCGGTTGTCGATGTCAGCGAAGAATCTGACCCGCGCATGGCTGCGGAAGCATGGATGGCCGCCGACGCCGCCCGGCCGATGGATCTCACTTGTGGCCCGCTGTTCAGTTACGCCTTGATCAAATTGAGGCCTGACCGGTTCTTTTGGTATCAGGGCTATCACCACATCGTGATGGATAGATTCGGTTTCTCCCTCGTTACGCGACGGGTAGCTGAAATTTATACGGCGCTCGCACATGGGCTGGCGCATGATCGGAATGTGTTTGGTTCGCTGCGCCAACTGCTGGAGAGCGATTCGGCCTATCGTGCGTCGGAGCAGTTCACGCAGGACCAGGCATATTGGATAAAGCGTTTTGCCCATCGGCCAGAGTCGGTGAGGCTCACCGGTCGGTCCTCGGGGACGCCCGCAAGTTTCGTCCATCGGACAGCCTGCTTGTCACCGTCCAGGGTGGATAGGTTGCAGGTAGCGGCGCGCCGGGCCGGGGTGCGATGGTCCCGAATTGTGATCGCAGCGACGGCGGTTTATGTGCACCGTCTGACGAGCACCCGGGATGTGGTTGTGGGTTTGCCGGTCTCGGCTCGTCAGGATCCTGCTCTGAAACGTGTACCGGGCATGGTATCAAACGTGTTGCCACTACGGTTGTCGGTACGCCCGGACATGAGCCTGTCCGAACTCATAGGACAAGTGGCAGAGGAAATCCACGAGGTATTAGCGCATCAACGTTACCGAGGTGAAGATCTCTGTCGGGATCTTGGTCTATCCGGCAACATCGGGACAATTTTTGAGCCGATAATCAATATCATGTCTTTCGACTACGATCTGCGCTTCGCTGGATATCACACCGCGGTGCACAATGTTTCTTCTGCCTTCATCAGCGATCTGTCAATTGTTGTTTGGGACAGAAGGGATGGCTCAGGATTGCAGATCGGCCTGCAGGCGCACCCGGACGCCTGCAGTGCTGACGAGCTGGCTGCCCATCATCGACGTTTTTTGAGTCTGTTGGAAACCATCGCGGTCGCCGACCCCGACCGCCCGATCAGCCGGATCGACATCCTCAGCGCCCGGGAGCGCACCCGGTTGCTCCTCGACTACAACCACACCACCGCTCCGATCCCCGCCGCCGCCCTGCCGGCGCTCTTCGAGGCCCAGGTAAAAGCCACCCCCGAGGCGGTGGCGGTGATCTTCGAGGACACCACCCTTACCTACGCCCAACTCAACGCCCAAGCCAACCGGCTGGCGCATGGGTTGATCGCCCGGGGCGTGGGCCCCGAGCAGATCGTGGCGCTGGCCCTTCCCCGCTCACCCGAGCTGGTGGTATCGATCCTGGCGGTGCTCAAGGCGGGAGCGAGCTACCTGCCGCTGGACCCGGAGTATCCGGCCGCGCGGATCGCCTTCATGCTCGATGACGCCCAACCGGTGCTGCTGCTGACCAGCGCGGGAATCCA
>JBOGWM010000059.1:0-10255 GCA_050693695.1 Actinomycetota bacterium | reverse complement strand
CTAGCGTGGGGAGGGCAGGCCCTCCCCACGGGCCCCAAAACCTAGCCGGCGCCGACCAGCGCCGTCGGGCCGACGGAGCCGGCCCTCTCCAACTCGCTCTGGCCCTGGAGGCCTCGCATGAAACTTGTCACAATGTCCAAAGCCCCGGCTTCAAGCGCCCAGGTGATAGCGAAATCGTTGATATCTGATATCATCAGGTCCGATGCGCCAGCTCATCACGAGAGTCGACGAGGACCTCCACCGGCGCCTGAAGGAGCGGGCGGCTGTGGAGAGGCGATCGGTCAATGCACTGGTGACCGAGTTGCTTACCCGTGCCCTGGCCGGGACAGACGAGCCCGCGCGAGTCAGGGCACGTGCTGAAGCGGCGGGACTGCGGGTGATCCCGCCACCCGGCCTCCACCCTCTCTCCCGGGATGCCGCCATCGCGGCCACCCGGGGCGCAGGATCGGTAGCCAGCGTAGCCCTGGCAACCGAGCGGGCCGGGCGTTGAGCCTCCTCTACGCCGACACCAGCGCCGTCCTGCGCGCCTACTTCGTCGACGAGCCCGACCACGTCTGCCTCGCAGCGATGTTGCTCGACGGCAAAGAGGCGGTCGTGACGAGCGAACTGGCCAGGATCGAGCTGGCCAGCGCCATCCGGGGGGCCTCGAGGGCGGGGCGGCTCCCCGGGTGGCGGGAACTGTTGGCCCGGATAGACGCCGACTGCGGCGAGGACGGGCCGATCACCCTCCTTGCTCTGCGCCCGGACGTGGTCCTGCCGGCAGCTTACCGCTTGGTCTTGGAGCACCGGCTTCGGACTCTGGACGCGATCCACGTTGCGGTGGCTGTCGAGGAATGCCCCATCCTGGCCGAGGGGGGTGAGGTCGCGTTCGTCACGCGGGACGAGCATCAGGCCGCGGCTGCCGGCGCGCTGGGCCTTGCCCTCCGGTGAGTCTGGTTTTAACCGACGGGGAACTCGCCGAAGACTTCCTTGATGCGCCGGAGGTCTCTCAGTCGGGGCTCGGTCTCGCCTCCCACCCACCGGCTGACGGTCTTCACCGAGACGCCGAGCTCTCGTGCAGCCGCCTCCCGGGAGAGTCCTTCTCGCTTCAAGAGCGCGCCCATCCAGGAGGCGAAGGACTCCTCCTCGGGCGGGGCCTGATGGGCCTGATGGGATGGAGCCGGATCCAAGAGGGAAGCGAGCGCCGAGAGGGACGCTTGAGCCGGAGGGGAGCGGAGCACGTCCACCTCCAGGTGCTCCGGGAAGATCCGAAAAGATACGTGGATCCTTCCGGTCGGGCTGGCCGCATCGAGGAGGGCCTGGGCGACGACCTTCTGGATTTCACGGTTGTCCTCGGGGTTGAGGGGAGCATCCACCAGGCACCGCTGCACGAAGTCCCTGATGTCGGGAATCGAGGAGGGCCTGGCCGGGAAGGTCTGGGAGAGCACGACGACCGGGGAGACCTCCAGGGCATCTTGATCGGTGACCGCGTCTTGCGTCAAAGGAGAGACCTTCCCGCCCCTTGGTTCTGGTCCGCATCGTCAGGTTGCGTGCCACCTATGCTCCTGAGGGCGCGAAAGCCTCAAGTGGCTGCGCCCATTCTCCGGCCTCTTCCATCATCTGTCCACCGGAAAGGCGGGAGCCACCTCTGCGAACAGGACAGGTCTGTATGAGTCCGGGACATATTTGTATTGCGATCTGTCATGGGCGTCGTTTATAATCTCGAAACGCGCGGGAGGGCGTGAAGCTCGCGAAGGTTCTAATTGGGCACTAGAAGCCGGCGGGCGATAAAGCGAGGTTTATTACGCTTATACGGGCAGCTTCTCTTTGTCGAAGTTTGTCTACTGAATTCGGCTCGTCCTGGTCTCCGTCTTTTCCGATAGGTATGGGGCTTGCGGGAGAAGGCCCCGGGACGGAGGTGGGGGTGTGAGCCGGGCTCTTACCGTCCGGCCCCTCTCCAGGCCATCGCTGCCGGAATGCCATGAGGACGTCTGCATCACCTGCTCCGACCAGGCGGTCACGGTCCGGGTCGTGGAGCTGCTGGAAGATGATCTGGCCCGTGTGGACACCGGGAAGAGTGTGGAGGAGGTGAGCGTCGCCCTCGTGGAGGCGCGTCCGGGCGACACCATCCTGGTCCATGCCAAAGAGGCGATCGCGGTGCTGGAGGCATAGAGAAAGGATCGGGAACACGGAAGAGGATGTTGAGGGAGTGGCAAGTTCGGGCGATTGCCCGGCTCCCCGGGGAGCCGGGCAAGGGGGAGGTGAATTGCATGGCAGACGAAGTCGTCGTCCACATACTGTGGATCAATTCGGGTCTGAGTTGTGATGGAGACTCGGTGGCCCTCACCGCCGCCACCCAGCCAAGCATCGAGGAGATCGCTCTCGGGGCGCTGCCCGGCTTGCCCAAGCTCGCCGTGCACTGGCCCCTGATCGACTACGAGTGCGGGCCGGAGACGGGGGCGGACACCTTCATCGAGTGGTATTTCAAAGGCGAGCGGGGAGAGATCGACCCGTTCGTTTTGGTGATCGAGGGCTCGGTCGCCAACGAGGCGATCAAGTCCGAGGGATATTGGACCGGCTTCGGGAACAACCCCGAGACCGGCCAGCCCATCACCATGCAGGAATGGATCGACCGCCTGGCCCCGAAGGCGCTGGCCGTGATGGCGGTGGGGACCTGCGCCACCTACGGCGGCATCCATGCCATGGCGGGGAACCCCACCGGGGCGATGGGAGTGGCGGACCATCTGGGGTGGAGCTGGCGTTCCAAGGCGGGCATCCCCATCATCAACGTACCGGGATGCCCCATCCATCCGGACAACCTGGCGGAGACGATCCTGTACCTCCTCTACCAGGCCACCGGCCAGGCGCCGATGATCCCCCTCGACGAGGCGCTGCGCCCCACCTGGCTCTTCGGCGCCACGGTTCACGAGGGCTGTGACCGGGCGGGCTACTACGAGCAGGGAGACTTCGCCACCGAGTACGGATCGCCCAAGTGCCTGGTGAAGCTGGGCTGCTGGGGACCGGTGGTCAAGTGCAACGTCCCCAAGCGAGGATGGATCAACGGCGTGGGAGGCTGTCCCAACGTGGGCGGCATCTGCATCGCCTGCACCATGCCGGGCTTCCCGGACAAGTTCATGCCCTTCATGGATGAGCCGCCCGGGAGCAAGGTCTCGACCGCGGCCAGCAGCCTCTACGGCACCGCCATCCGGGCGTTGCGCAGCTTCACGCTGACCACCGTGGACAAAGAGCCGAGCTGGCGCAAGAGGGGCACCGAGCTTCTGACGGGCTACAAGAAGACCTGGTAGGAAGCTTCAGGGAGGGCAGGATCGAGAGCTGAAAACGGGCGAAGCAGAGGGGAGGCGATCGCAGCATGGCGAGCAACATCCTTGAGATGGCGTGGGACCCGATCACCAGAATCGTGGGGAGCCTGGGGATCTACGCCAAGATCGACTGGTCCGCAAAGAAGGCCATCGAGTGCTACAGCAGCTCCTGCGTGTTCCGCGGCTACAGCATCTTCATGAAGGGCAAGGATCCCCGGGACTCCCACTTCATCACCAGCCGCATCTGTGGGATCTGCGGGGACAACCACTGCACCTGCTCGGTCTACAACCAGAACATGGCCTACGGGGTCGCCCCGCCGCATCTGGGGGAGTGGATCATGAACCTGGGCGAGGCGGCCGAGTACATGTTCGACCACAATATCTTCCAGGAGAACCTGGTCGGGGTCGACTACTGCGAGCGGATGGTGAAGGAGACCAACCCCGGCGTCTTGGAGCAGGCCAACCGGACGGAGTCTCCACACGCCGAGCAGCACGGATATCGGACCATCGGGGACATCATGCGCTCCCTGAACCCGCTGGAAGGCGAGTTCTACCGGGAAGCTCTCCAGGTGAGCCGCTACACCCGGGAGATGTTCTGCCTGATGGAGGGCCGCCACGTCCATCCTTCCACCCTGTATCCCGGAGGGGTGGGCACGGTGGCGACGGTGCAGCTCTTCACCGACTACCTCACCCGGCTCATGCGCTACTGCGAGTTCATGAAGCGGGTCGTCCCGATGCACGACGACCTCTTCGACTTCTTCTATCAGGCGCTGCCGGGCTATGAGGAGGTCGGACGTCGGCGGATCCTCACCGGATGCTGGGGCAGCCTCAACGACCCCGACTACTGCGACTTCAAGTACGAGAACATGACCGACTGGGGTCGGAAGATGTTCGTCACCCCGGGAGTCGTGGTCGACGGGAAGCTGGTCACCACCGACCTGACGGAGATCAACCTCGGGATCCGGATCCTGCTCGGAAGCTCCTTCTACGAGGACTGGGAGGGCCAGGAGGTCTTCGTCAAGAACGACCCCGTCGGCAACCCGGTGGACGTTCGGCATCCCTGGAACCAGCACACCATCCCCAAGCCGCAGAAGCGGGACTTCACGGACAAATATAGCTGGGTCATGTCGCCCCGGTGGTATGACGGCAAGGACTTCCTGCCGCTCGACACGGGAGGTGGGCCTCTGGCTCGCCTGTGGCCGACCGCTCTGGCGGGCCTGCTGGACACTCCCTACGTCAAGTCGACGGGGCGCAGCGTCCTCATCAATCTCCCGAAGACGGCGACCAAGCCCGAGGCCACCTTCGAGTGGAAGATCCCGCGGTGGTCCAACGCCATCGAGCGGAACCGGGCCCGGACGTACTTCCAGGCCTACACGGCTGGCCTGGCGCTGCACTTCACCCAGAAGGCGCTGGAGGAGGTTCGGGCGGGTCACACCAAGACCTGGACCCCCTTCAAGGTCCCCGACGAGGCCATCAGCTGCGGCTTCACGGAGGCGGTGCGGGGCGTCCTGTCGCACCACATGGTGATCCGGGGCGGCAAGATCGCCAACTACCACCCGTACCCGCCCACTCCGTGGAACGCCAGCGTGAGGGACACCAACGGGGTTCCGGGGCCCTACGAGGACGCG
This sequence comes from Actinomycetota bacterium, assembly GCA_050693695.1. Classification (GTDB taxonomy): domain Bacteria; phylum Actinomycetota; class CADDZG01; order JAHWKV01; family JAOPZY01; genus JBOGWM01. The sequence continues at coordinate 5,328 of JBOGWM010000059.1, read as the reverse complement.
GTGGCGGGCACGCCGATCTTCGAGGAGAACCCGCCGGAGAGCTTCAAGGGCATCGACATCATGCGTTCGGTGAGAAGCTTTGATCCCTGCCTGCCCTGTGGGGTGCACATGTACCTTCCGAAGTCTGGCAAGGTCGTGAAGAGGCTTCACTCGCCGACGATGCTCGCCCGCTAGAGAGAGGCCAACCGAGGATCGTTCGTTGCCGGGGAAGCTTGTGGGCTTCCCCGGCAACATCGAATTGGGGGTAGGGGATGGCGCAAGGTCGGAACTTACGGGAGGTGGGGGAGCGGATCGAGAAGCTCCTGGAGGAGCTTCGCTCGATCTCGGATCCTTCCATCGTCGCCAAAGCGGAGGACCTGGTCCAGCTCCTGGTGGACCTGTACGGCGCGGGCCTGGAGAGGATCGTCGAGATCCTCGGGGAGCAGGGGCCGTCCGGCGAATACACCATGAAGACCCTGGCGGAGGACAGGTTCCTGGCCAGCCTGCTGGTCCTCCACGGCGTGCACCCGGTGCCGGTGGAGGTGCGAGTGCACGAAGCCCTGGAGAAGGTCCGTCCCTACCTCGGCTCGCATGCGGGAGGGGTCCAGTTTCTCGGTGTGGACGAAGAGGGAGTGGTTCATCTCGAACTCGAGGGAAGCTGCCACGGTTGCCCTTCTTCCACCATAACGGTTAAGATGGCCATCGAGCGGGCGATCGAGGAAGCCGCCCCCGAGGTGACCAGGGTAGAGGTCCAGGGGGTTGCGGAACAGAAGAGTTCCCCGGCGTTACTTCAGGTCCAGAAGGTTGGGCGGGGCGAGGGGCCCGGGGCTCAGCTCGAGGCGGGGCAGACCCAGGCGGCGGGGGGCTGGGTCATCCTGGAAGGGCTGGGGCCCCTTCTTCCCGGCGAGATGAGGGCGCTTGAGGTCGCGGGCGCCGATGTCCTGGTCGCCAGCGCGGCCGGGACCCTGTACGCGTATCGCAACGCCTGCGCAGCCTGCGGTTCGTCGCTCGAGGAGGGGCTTCTCGAAGAGAACCGGCTGGCGTGCCCCGCGTGCTCGCAGCGCTACGACGTGCGCCTCGCCGGGCGCAGCATCGGCGGCGACGACCTGCATCTCGACCCCCTGCCTCTGCTCGAGCAGGAGGGAGCTCTGAGAGTGGCCATCCCCTCGGGGGTCGGTTCATGACATCTCAGGCGGGGGGCGGGCTCAAGCGCTTCGTCCGGACCCGGCCCGGCGCGCAGCAAGAACAGCCCGATCATCTCCAGCGCTTCCTCGACCCGGAGCGCCGCAAGCGCCCCGGGGAGAGCTGTGAGATGTGCGCCGAGCTGATCGGCGAGATGCACTCTCACGTGGTCAACCTCGAGACCCGCAGCCTTCTCTGCACCTGCCGGGCGTGCTACCTGCTCTTCACCACGCCGGGGGCGGCGGGAGGCAGGTACCGGGCCGTCCCGGATCGTTACCTGTTCGATCCGGCCTTCGAGCTCACCGAGGCGCGCTGGGACGAGCTTCAGATCCCGGTCGCCATGGCCTTCTTCTTCCGCAACTCCTCCCTCGACCGCTTCGTCACCTTCTACCCGAGCCCGGGAGGGGCGACAGAGAGCCTTCTGGATCTGGAGAGCTGGCGCGAGGTGATGGGGGCCAACCCGGCGTTTGGGGACGTGGAGCCCGACGTTGAGGCCCTGCTCGTCTACCGCCCGGTTGAGGACGGGCCGTTCGAGTGCTATCTGGCCCCCATCGACGCCTGTTACGAGCTCGTTGGGAGGGTGAAAATGAATTGGAAGGGGTTCGGGGGCGGGGAAGAGGCCTGGAAGGACATCAGGGGCTTCTTCGCCGGGCTGAGAGAGCGGAGCCGAGAGATCGTCCACGGGACTTGACGATGGTGGAGCTCGCCTTCGACTGTCTGGATGTGCAGCCCGACCGCTATGCGGCGGTGCCCACGCTGGTGTTCAAGCTCAAGATCGCGGAGGTAACGGGAGAGACCATCCACGCCATCGCCCTGCGCTGTCAGATCCGGATCGAGCCCTACAAGCGGCGGTACTCCCCGGAGGAGGAGGAGCGCGTCCTGGATCTGTTCGGCGAGAGGTCCCGCTGGGGCGAGACCTTGAAGCCCATGCAGTTTGCCTTTGCCGCCCAGATGGTCCCGGGGTTCAAGGGCAGCGCGGAGGTGGACCTTCCGGTTCCCTGCACCTACGACTTCGAGGTGGCGTCCGCCAAGTACTTCGCCTCCCTCCTGGAAGGTGAGATCCCCCTGCTCCTGCTCTTCTCGGGAACGGTCTTCGCCAAGGGGGAGACGGGTTTCTCGATCCACCAGGTGCCCTGGCACAAGGAGGCGAACTACCGTCTCCCCGTGCGGGTATGGAAGGAGCTCATGGACCGGTTCTTCCCCAACAGCGCCTGGATTCGCCTCCGCCGTGACACCTTCGACGCCCTCCACGTGTTCAAGTCGCGCCTCGCGCTTCCCACCTGGGACGATGTCGTGGAACGTCTTCTGAAAAAGGCTGGAGCGCAAGAGGAGGGGAGGGCGTCGTGACCTTCGAGCTCGCGCGCAAGGTGGCCGACTCCATCCTGTACGAGGGCTATGTCCTCTATCCCTATCGCGCCTCGGCGAACAAGAACCAGATGCGGTGGCAGTGGGGGGTGTTGATGCCTCCCGCCTACCATGACCTCGACGTCTCCGAGGAGTCGTTCTCGCAGACCGAGTGCCTTCTGGAAAGCCATGGTCCCGACACTGTCGTTCAGATCAAGGTCCGCTTCCTCCACACCCAGGCCAAGACCGTGGAGGAGGTGGAGCCGGATGGCTTGACGTTCCACCCGGTGGACTCCCTGGAGGTGGAGCGCTCGGTCCTGGTGCCCTGGGATGAGGCGGTGGAGCGGGTCCTCGACATCACCATCGGGCTGGCGGAGCTGCTGGATCAGGAGCGGACGGTCCCCCTGGAGGCGCCGGGGGCCTCGGAGACCGAGGAGGTGCGGACCGCCTCGGACACGCCCCTCGGGCGGATCGTGCGGGAGCGCCTGGCCCTCTCGGGGACGCTCCGAGTTTCCGCCGCAGCGTTCGAAGGTCCCTACGGGCTGGTAAAGCTTACGTTGAGGGTCGAGAACCACACTCCCTGGAACGAGCCGACGCGCAACAGAAACGAGGCGCTCAGGCGAGCGCTGGTCGCCCATCACCTCATCATCGTCGTAAAGGGCGCGAAGTTCGTCTCGCTCCTCGACTCTCCGGAGTGGGCCCGACCCGCAGTCGCCTCCTGTAAGAATCTGCGCATGTGGCCGGTTCCGGTCGGAGACCCCTCCAGGCCCGAGGTCATCCTGTCGTCACCGATCATCCTCTCCGACTATCCCGCGGTCGCTCCCGAGAGCCCGCACAACCTGTTCGACTCCACCGAGATCGACGAGATCCTCACGCTTCGGACCATGACCCTGACCGAGGAGGAGAAGCGCGAGGCTCGGGGGACGGATCCCCGGGTGGCGGCGATCATCGACCATGTTGACTCCATGCCTCCCGAGATGCTGGAGAGACTTCATGGAGCGGTGAGATATCTGAGCGAGGGGAGCGCCAGGATCATCGGCCGATCTCCGGAGGCGCCCGGGAGCGAGCCGCCGGATCCGAGCCGGGTCCCCTGGTGGGATCCCGGCGTGGACGGCTCCGTCTCCCCCGACACCGACAGCGTGCTCGTGCAGGGAGTGGAGGTCTCCCGGGGCAGCCGGGTCCGCCTGCGGCCCGTGCCGGGACGATCCGATGCTCAAGACATGTTCCTGGAGGGGCGCACGGCCCGGGTCGAGGCGGTGTTCTTCGACGTGGAGGACAAGAACTACCTGGCCGTGACCGTAGAGGGCGACGGCGGCGCCGACATCTACGCGCAGCATGGGCGGTTCCTCTACTTCTCTCCCGAGGAGATCGAGCCGCTGGTGGAGGGGCTGCGGTGAGCCGTCGGGTGCTGGTGGCGGGCGTGGGCAACATCTTCTTCGGCGACGACGGTTTCGGCGTGGAGGTGGCCAGGCGCCTGGCGTCCCGAGATCTCCCGGAGGGGGTGGCGGTGACCGACTTCGGCATCCGGGGAGTCCATCTCGCCTACGAGCTCCTCGACGGTTACGACACTTTCATCCTCGTCGATCTGTCCCCTCGGGGAGATCCGCCGGGCACCATCTACGTCATCGAGCCCGAACTGGATGACCCCGAATGCGACGCGGCCTTCCAGGAGGCGGTCCGGGAGGGTGAATCGGCTCTCATCGACGCTCATGGCATGCAGCCCGCAGCCCTCTTCGCGATGGTGAAAGCCCTGGGAGGAACCCTGGAACGGGTCCTCATCGTGGGATGCGAGCCGGCGGACCTCGGAGAGGGCATGGATTTGAGCGAGCCGGTGGAGGCGGCCGTCGACGAGGCCGTCCGGGTCGTCTTGAGCCTCATCGAGGAAGAAGTTGAATCTGGGAATGCATCAGGCCAAAAAGCGAAAACTGGAAAGGAGGGATGAGCATGCTTCGACTCGTCAAGGCGGCTGTCGTCGCGGTTGTGGCCGCGGTGATCTTTCAGTCACTGCCCGATATCAAGCGATACCTGGAACTGAAATCGATGTAGGCAATCGCACCGGGAGACACTGAGGAAAGGGGACTCGCCCGTGCTTGAGACGATGGTGGGGTTTGCATTGGGTTACTACGTCGGGACGCAGCAGGGGCGGGAGGGGCTGGTCAAAGCTCTCTCGGCATTGAAGTCGATCTCGAAGAGCGAGGAGTTCACAGGCCTTACCACCAATCTGCTCGCGATGGGCAGCGGTCTGGTGAAGGCGGGACTCTCCAAGGGCGGAGGCGTGGTATTGGGAGGGCTGGCAGGGGCGGTCGCGGATCGCGCCAAGGGAGCGTTGGGCGGCGGCCTGCGGAGGGTCGTCTAGGCGCCCGTCTGAGGGAGCAAGGGAAAGGAGAGCGGGCATGTGTCTTGGGATCCCGGGGGAGGTGGTGGAGATCCTGGCGGACCGCCCTGACCTGGCGAAGGTGGATGTGAGCGGGGTCCGCAGGGCGATCAATATCGGCCTTCTCGAAGACGAGGACGTGCAGCCCGGCGACTGGGTCCTGATCCATGTCGGCTTCGCGCTCTCCAAGATCGATGAGGAAGAGGCCGCCGCCGCCCTCTCCTTCCTGGAGGGGATCGGCCAGGCGTACGCGGACGAGCTCGAGGCGCTGACGGAGTCAAAGATTCTCTAGGTATCCAGGCGAGGAGGTGAAGAGTTTTGCGCTTCGTCGATGAGTATCGGGACGCGGAGAAGGCCCAGGCGCTCTCCGCCCAGATCGCAGCCATGTGCGAGCCCGGTCGTCAGTACAAGTTCATGGAGGTCTGCGGGGGCCACACCCACACGATCTA
>JBOGWM010000058.1:0-2167 GCA_050693695.1 Actinomycetota bacterium | reverse complement strand
GGGCCCGGGCCGGCGCCATGGCGGGCGAGGAATCGCTGCTTCGTCTCACCCGGCCGGTAGCCGTCCGCTCGGACGAACTCCCGGTAGTAGTGTTCGTGTGCCCGCCCCGCCTCGCGCCTGCGGTGCTCGAGCAGCCCGGCCATCGCCTCCCGGATGGCCGGATCGGCATCGTGGGCGAAGATGACCCCCCAGCCCGACTCGGCCAGGCTCTTGGGATCGACGCCCTCCCGAGGCCCGAAGAATGCCTCGGCCGCTCGCCGACGCCACCACCGAAGCTCCGCAAGGTGGTCGGGATCGGGCTGATGCGCCCCGAAAAATCTCGCCGCCTGCTTCACGGTCATCGGAGGCAGGAGGTAGTCCCCGGTGGTGGCATCAATCCCGTTGAAAACGAGAAGGTGATCATCCATTGGTCAGCTCACCTGCCCGGGTCCGAGACAGCTTCCTGGCGGGGTCCGCACTCCACGCGTCTCTTCTGCTTGAACCGAGAAAGTCTCAAGGATGGTACTACGATCTTTTCGGTATAGATAGTTAGGATGGGCTAAATGAGCCATGTCCTGGAGCAACTCACCAACGGCAAAGGACGGGGCCATTGCCGTCCTCGATCGCTCGAAAGGCCATGAGGCGCCGTGCTAACGGGGGAAGCGGCTCAGCGAGATCAGGGTCCACGCCCGCGTCGGGGACCTCGTGCTCAACGCCTCCACGTTTGTAGCGAATTCGGATGTCCCGCATCCCGGCGTCCTTCCAAAGGAGAACTGCCCGCCTCAGCTCGAACCAGGGGACGCGCACCGGGGTATCCGTACGAGCCCAACGCGTCTGGTGCTGGAACCAGTAGAAGCCTCCGCGCAAGCGCTCGAACCACCCGAGGCGGATCCCTGAAGGAAAATCGATGTCCTGGACATCAACGGTGTCGCTTTGGAAATCCGCGATCTGAAGCGCCCCAACGACCGGGAGGAGGTGGTTGGTTCGCCCCTCTTCGGTACGCAAGTTGCTGAACATCGAATAGTTGGCAACCGTCTTGAGACCGAGATACGAGGTGGAGCCGTTCAGAAAGGCCAGGACCGGGACCAAGAGCAGCCACGCCGGCCGAAGCTTCCACCGGGGAGGCACAAGCCGGGAGGCTGCAGGAGAGAAGCTCGCTCGAACGAGTGGCACGACGAGGGGCGCCACGGCGAAGAACCATGTAGCTACCTGCAGGGTGTGCCACCTGAGCCCCAAGGGGCTTGAAGCTGACTGAGACAATGCGGCGGAAAAGCTAACCCCGGCGTGCGCCGCCCAGCCGGCGAGCGCCGCCTGGCGCAGGGTCTCCGGTCGGCGTACGCCCATCACAGTTTCGCGAGGAAGAAGCAGAACGTAGAGCGCGAAGACGAAGCCGGCAAAGTCGTAGAAGGAGGCCCAGGTCAACAGAGAGTGGAAGGCCACTCCGATCAGCACCCCCCACCTCTGCCACCGCGCCAGCGCCAGGCACACGAGAATCATTGCCTCCACCACGACGGTCCCCAGCGCGCCGGCAACCACGAAGCCGGGGGGTATGCGTCCCGGATCGAGTCCCTGGAAGCGGAACGTGTCGTTGAGCAGGGAACCTGCGCAGGAAACCGAAGGGTCAAAAAAGCTCGTGTTGAGCTTGTGGAAGACGCCGAAGAAGTAGACAACTATCAAAGTGATCCCTACCGGCGTGCGGACCATCTCGACCCATCGAGCCACAAACCACGCGCCGTCCCTCCGGGCAGCCGGTCCACTCCTCGAGCGGAGAATCACCACCGCGCCTGCGGCGAAGGCCAGATGCACCATGAGGGCCAGGACGAGATGGTTCGACGCCGCGGGAAGATGGATCACTACGACCAATCCGCCCGTGAGAAGGAACGCGGCGAAGGCCGCCACAGAACTTGGGAAGAGCAAACAAGGGATCCCGGCGAGCAGCACCGGCCCCACATCAAAGGGCTGTTGCTCGAAGTAATGGAACGAGAACGCCATCACCCAGAGGGTGACGAACCAGCGGAACTGAGTTTGCCTCTCTTCGGGTTCAGGCTCAACCCTTGGAGACCCTCCTACAGCTTTCATGGAATAGCCGAGCCTCGCAACCGCAGAGGTTTCCATCCGTCTGGTGCGATCGGAGTTGTGGATTTAGTGGCGCAGGGCGATGGACAGGCCCGCTCGGATGGCCCCGAAG
>JBOGWM010000057.1:0-4803 GCA_050693695.1 Actinomycetota bacterium | reverse complement strand
CCCTCCCAACGGGCTCAAGGCAATGCACCCGAGAAGCTACCGAGAGATCCTCCCAGGAAGCTTCGGCTTCCGTAGGGTCGAGCCATGGAAGAAAGGTGCAAGCACGATCTGATTCCTGAGTGGTGCGGCCTCTGCTCTCCCCCGAAGAAAGAGGAACCAATTGGTCAAAAGCCGAGGAAGCGTAGAGGGGAGCCCAAGCCCAAGAAGACCACCCACGTACCCGTAATCCCTGAGAGCCTCAGCCCGAGGCAAGGCTGAAGACATCTCTCCCCGTTGCCTCTGGCCCACCAGCTACAAGACCTGTTGTGGCGAGCAGTCTCAAAAAGGTCAGCTCTGCTTGAAGCACCTGAAGCAGGTACAGAGCCAAGCTGGCACGCGGGATTGCGTGTGGCCTGGGTGTGAACGCCGATCCTGGAACAAGACTGGACTTTGCTCATTCCACACGAAGATCGCATTTAGACTGATTGATCCTAATCGAGGTTGAGAAGTGGGGGGCAGGCCCTCGGCTGGCGGACGGGAGATTGGGGGATGTCCCACATCCGCTGGCCGGGGGCTTTCTTATTTGAGGAGTAGGCAGGGCGAACGGGCGGACGTCGGCGCTTCCCAACGAAGTCCTCCGGTGCCGTTTACTTCGACGTCCGTTCACCTTGGATGCTGATTGACGACAGCGACTGGTGTCGTGATGGATAATCAATCTAATATTGGCAGCTCCACTCGGAGCACGGCTACGACTCTTCAGGATGTACGCATGGGTCTTGATTTTCAAAAATTGGCTGCGGTCTCGTCCGCCGACACTGTGGTGGATCCACGACGGATCTTTTCAGCTCTCCCTCAGAAGGCGGCCAAGTACGACTACCTACGGGATGTGCAGGGCGAGGTACTTGAGGGTTGGTACGAGCGTCGCTCCAAGCGCGACAACGTTCTCAAGATGAATACCGGAAGCGGCAAGACTGCCGTTGGCTTGCTCCTGTTGAAGAGCTCTCTTAATGAGGGCTGCGGTCCCGCTGTATACGTCACACCCGATGTGTACCTCGCTCAGCAGGTGATGCAAGAGGCCCTAGATTTGGGGCTGGAAACCACGGACGATCCTAGATCGTCAAAGTATCTAGAGGGTCAGGCAATCCTCATTGTCAATATCTACAGGGTCGTAAACGGCCGCTCGGTCTTCGGTGTGGACGGGCAAAGTCTCAATATTCCTATTGGAACTCTCCTCATTGATGATGCGCATGCATGCCTGTCAACAACAGAAGCTCAATTCACGCTAAAGATTCTGTCAGTCCACACGGCCTACAAGGCTATTCTCGGGCTTTTCAAGGACGACCTGAGCCACCAGCGTGCCACCGCGGTTCTGGAACTCGAAGAAGGAGATTCTGCAGCGACCTACCGTGTTCCGTTCTGGAGCTGGTCGGATCGGAAGGACCAAGTCGTGGCCGCGCTCCACTCACACCGGGACGAGGAGGATTTCAGGTTCGCGTGGCCGCTGATCAAGGACTGCCTACACATCTGCTGGGCAGTGTTCAGCTCAGAAGCCTTAGAGATTGTGCCGCCATGTCCTCCCATTGAGAGAATACCTAGTTTCGTCAGCGCCAAGCGTCGGATATATACGACCGCTACCTTGGCCAACGACAGCATTCTGGTAACTGATTTTGCCGCTAGTCGTGACTCTCTACGCCACCCGATCACACCAAAGGCAGCCGATGATTTAGGCGACCGAATGATTCTTGCACCCCAGGAGATAAATCCCACTCTTACCGACGTGGAGCTCCGCAAGTTTCTGGCGGAGCTAGCAAACAAACACAATGTCGTGGTCATCGTACCGTCACACCGACGTGCCGCATTCTGGAAGGAAGTCGCTGCGGAAATCTTGACAGCCGGCAATCTCGACGAAGGCATTGATCGACTGAAGAAGAACCGGGTTGGGTTGGTCGTGATGGTCAACAAATACGACGGAGTAGACCTACCGGGCGATGCCTGTCGCATCTTGGTGATCGACGGACTCCCGGAAGGATACCGCGCCATCGACCGGCTAGAGGCCAGTGCGCTCGAAGAGAGCGATGCGATGCTGGTCCGCCAGATCCAGCGAATCGAGCAAGGCATGGGGCGCGCTGTTCGTTCGAACGACGACTACTGCGTAGTCATGCTCCTCGGCTCGCTTCTCATGCAGCGAATTTACACCGGAAGACACAGGTTCAGCCCGGCTACTCGGGCCCAGCTGGACTTGTCTCGGCGGGTAGCGGAGCAACTCAAGAACAAGCCTCTTGCCGAACTTGCGGAAGCCATTGATCAGTGCCTTCGCAGAGAACCGGGGTGGGTGAGGGCGAGCCGAAACGCCCTTATAGGCGCTGCATACCCCGCAGGCGGCCCAATTTCGGAAATCGCCATAGGAGAGCGAGAAGCCTTTGATCATGCTGTGATTGGTCAGTACAGATCGGCGACTGAGAGCATGCAGAGGGCCATAGATGCTTCGGGAACCGATAAACGGTTGCGAGGATGGCTCAAGCAGCAGGCTGCCGCCTACCTTCACTTCATCGATCCGGAGCGTGCGCAGACTATGCTGCTCTCAGCACTCAAAGACAATCGCGCGGTCATGAAACCGGTCAGCGGTGTCACCTACACTCGGCTATCTAAGGAGGCCGGGACGCAGGCTATTTCTTGCGTCAAATACCTTGAGACTACGTACTCGTCTGGAAATCACCTCCTCATTGGGGTGAATGCACTCCTCGACGATCTCGCCTTCCACCCCGAGACGACGAGAGCATTCGAGGCCGCCATGGAGAGTCTCGGCCGACACCTTGGGTTCGAGTCGCACAGGCCCGAGCTGGAAACAGGTCAGGGACCCGACGTTCTGTGGGCGCTCGGCGGTCTTAAGTATCTAGTGATCGAGTGTAAGAGCGGCGCGACAGGTGAATTCATCTGGAAAAAGGACATGGAGCAACTGGCCGGCTCTGCAAACTGGTTCACTGAGAAATACGATGCGAGCTTCACAGCGGTCCCTCTTCTTGTTCACCGGGTCGCCAAGCTTGACCATAAGGCGGCCGCGCACCCGAATAGCCGAGTCGTGACGGAAGGCTGTCTTGACCGCTTGAAGAAGACGTTTCGAGCCTTTGCTCAGTCTGTCGCCGACCGCTGGGGCTCTCTCGGCGTTGAGTTTGTCGCGGACCGCTTGGCGGCACAGTCACTTACCGGTTCCTCTCTGATCCAATCCTTCACCTCGCCCCCTTTTAAGAGCTCTTAAGGCTGTTTTCTGATCCTACAATGCTCACCTAAAAGCCAACTACATAGGCGTCTAGGCAGTAGGTCATGCAGCTTCTTGACGATTTGACAGAATTGTGGGTTCGAGAACTGCTCTATAGGGCCGCTCCTTCTCGGCGTGTGAGCGCCTTCACTCCTCGCCGCTCCGCCGCTCGGGGGACTCAGGCCGTTAGCATGGAGTCATGGTGTCTCCTACATCCGCTGAGGAGGCGTTGTTGCGCCTCTCCCCCGAGGAGCGCCGCTGGATCGAGGCATTCCGGGATCGCGTGCATGAGATGCTGGGACCGCGTCTTCGCGACCTCCGCCTGTTCGGTTCCCAAGTTAGGGGAGATGCTGGACCCGAGTCAGACATCGACTTGCTGGTCCTCGTGGAGGACGGGAATTGGGAGACAGCCGAGGCTGTGGTCGATCTTGCAGCCTCGATCAGCTCGCGGCTGTCGGCCCGCGTCCAGGACTTCGAGCGCTATCACTCTCCCCGCTCGCGGGCCTCCGGCTTTTATCAGGAGATGCGCAAGGAATCGGTCCGGCTGTGACTCCAGGACAGGCCGAGATGGCCGAACGAGAGCTGCGGCGTGCCGAGGAGGTACTCCGGGAGGCGCTGACCCTGCTCGATACGGGAGCTCGTGAGGGTAGTGCTAACCGCCTGTATTACGCCGCCTTCCATGCGGTCAGGGCCACCCTCACCATCGAGGGGCGCTACTCGAAAACCCACACGGGGCAGATCACACTGTTCGAGCAGACCTTTGGCTCGGCGCCGCTGCTCAGAAAGCTCCTCGAGCTCAGAGCAGAGGCGGATTACAGCTTCGAGGAGTTCGTCGAACCACTCGATAAACTACACCGCGCAGCCGAGGAGGTGCGCCAACTCATCGAGCGATGCGCGGGGATTGTCAGTGCGGCGCTCACTCGGGGTCCGGACCAGCCCGATCCCTCTCCCGATTACTAAAAGTGCGTCTGCGAGCTCTCGTCCGCCACCCCTCGGGGGGTCGCTGGACCCCTCACGTCCGTGTGGCCCGGTTAGTTGAGGGGGATGAGGATCCCGTGATCAGCCTCGCTCCTCGTTCGTAGGTGAAGAAGGCCCATACCCAATCGAACATGACCGCGAGGCGGTTGCGGAAGCCGATCAGGAAGTAGATGTGCACCAGCAGCCACGCCACCCAGGCGGGGAATCCCGAGAGCTTGAGGCGCTTCAGATCGGCCACCGCCCTGGCCCGGCCGATGGTAGCCAGCATCCCCTTGTCCACGTAGTCGAACGCCTCATGGGGAAGACCGTTCAGGGCTCGGGCGATGTTGCCGGCGACGTGGCGCCCCTCCTGCATGGCGGCCGACGCGACCCCCGGCACGGGCTTGCCGTCATGACTCAAGGCCGCGAGGTCTCCGATGACGAAGACCTCCTTTCGTCCCGGAAGGGTCAGGTCCGCCTCGACGGGGACCCGCCCCGCGCTATCGAGGGGGACTCCGAAGGTCTCCCCCAGCGAGGAGGCGCGGACTCCGGCGGCCCACAGGACCGCCCGCGCGGGGATCCGTTCCTCGCCCAGGTTGACGCCCTTGTCG
>JBOGWM010000056.1:0-6843 GCA_050693695.1 Actinomycetota bacterium | reverse complement strand
GGTGGACACCGCGATCCTCACGGTCCTGGTGGAGCTCTTCGGCGGGCGCCCGGTCGGCCTCTCGACGCTGGCGGTGGCGGTGGCGGAGGAGCCGGACACCATCGAGGACGTCTACGAGCCCTACCTGTTGCGGAAGGGGTTCATCGAACGCACCCAGCGCGGGCGACGGGCCACCACGGCCGCCTTCGAACACCTCGGAGTCGTCCAGGGGACGCAGCGCCTGCTGTGAGGCGCTCCGTCGCCCTTTATCCTCATCTCAGCTGTTCATGGTCTCCATCAGATTCTTCACCGCGGCCTCGAGAGGTTCCAGTTCGAGTTCCACGATCTCCCACACGACGTTGAGATCGATGTGGTAATACCCGTGGCTGAGGCGATCTCGGGTTCCGCTGATGCGGCGCCAGGGGATCTCAACCGCCTTGGCCTTCGCCCCGAGGATGTCCTGGAGAAACAGACGTTGGTCTCTCTTCTCAGGATGCACGTCTGAATCAGGCGACGAGGGGACGCGCTTCTTGAAGGATCCGGTCTCGTAAATAAGGGTGCAGATCCCCCTCCGTGACGACTTCCACCTTAATTCTCAGGAGATCCTCGAGATCTTGGGAGATGCCAATCAAGTCCCACAGGCTCGTACCCGGTTTCACCGCCACCAGAAGGTCCAGATCGCTGTCGGGGCGAGCGTCACCTCGTGCACGCGACCCGAAGACCCTCACCTCGGTGGCCCCGTGGCACCGGGCGATGGTAAGGATTTGCTCGACCGGAAGTTCGATCATGGCGTTGCTCTCGAATTGAGGATACTCGCCCGTTGCGATCAAGAAAAGGAACTGCAATCTTCGGATGGCTGCCTGATTGGCCTGAGCGTGCGCAATCCCACCGCCGCGGCGCCGATACACTCGATGAGCGGTGGAGAGCTTTGGCAAGTTGATCCTTGGCCTTGGGGCGGTCTTGGTCGTGGTGGGGGCCCTCATGGTTCTGAGCGGCCGGCTGGGTATGCCTTCCCTTCCCGGCGACATCTCCTGGAAGAGGGGGAACGTTCGCGTCCTCATCCCGCTCGGGACGTCTCTCGTCATCTCTTTGGTCCTTACCCTGATCCTCAATCTGCTCCTGCGGCGCTGAGGACGGCGGGCGCTGAGGACTGGATCCTGGAAAACGGAGAGCCTGGGGTCTCCGGGAGTACGATCAACAAAGAAGACGATTGGAGCGGAGATGAAGTCTGTAAATCTACTGTTCGTGGTCCTGTTGTTCGGCCTGCTGTACTTCACGTTGATCGTTCCCCAGAAACGACGAGTGCGAGAGCACGAGCGGCTCGTCTCCAGCCTTGTCCCGGGGGATGAGGTGGTCACGATCGGCGGGATCGTGGGCAAGGTGATCCGGCTCGATGACGAGACGATCTGGCTGGAGGTCGCCGAGGGGACGGTGCTGCGGGTGATCCGGCGGGCGGTCAGCAAGAAGGTGTCCACGCCCGAGCGGGAGCTCGAAGAGGCCCGAGGGGTTGACGACACGGAGTAGGCGGATGGAGCCGCCGAGTTTCTGGCCTGCCGGTTTCCCCGGGTGATCAACGATGACGAACTGCTCTGATAGGGTCGGCTGATGCGTGGAGTTCGCGGTTACGTCTGGTCGGTGGCCCTCGTCGCGCTGGTGGTGGCCGGGATTCTCGGGGCCACCCTGGCCACCGGTCTCAGACCCCGTCTCGGCCTGGATCTGCGCGGCGGCCTGCGGGTCATCCTCACCGCCCCCGAGGGTACGCGCTCGGACGTGCTGGACAAGACGGTGGAGGTCTTACGCAACCGGGTGGACAAGGCGGGGGTCGCGGAGCCGGAGATCTCCCGGGAGGGCTCCACGAACATCCTCATCCAGCTCCCCGGAACGAAGGACCCCGAGCGCCTCCTCGGACTCGTCGGGCGGACTGCTCAGCTCCAGTTCCGCCAGGTCCTCGAGGAGATCTTCGAGGGAGACCCGCGCTACGAATCCATCCAGGTATCGGCCTCCGACGACCCCAACGCCGAGATGGTCCTGCTCGGTGAGGAGAAGACGAAGCTCCGACTCTCCCCGATGGAGCTGAGCGGTTCGGCCATCCGGGATGCGCGCGCCTCGCTCGATCCGGGAGAGACCTTCTGGAGCGTGAACCTGCGCTTCGACCGGGAGGGTGCGAAACGCTGGGAGGCCTTCACCGGAAGGCTTGCCTGCCTGCAGGGACCCACCCGGCAGATTGGGATCGTGCTGGACGCCGTCGTCGAGTCTCACGTCCCGCCTGCCGAAGATGTCCAGTGCAACGTCGGGATCACGGGCGGGGACACCCGGATCACGGGAAGCTTCACGCAGGAGGAAGCCCGCAACCTCGCCCTGGTGCTAACGACCGGAGCCCTTCCGGTAACCCTCCAGCAGTCGGAGGTGACCACGGTCAGCGCCACGTTGGGAAGAGAGTCGCTTCGGGCGGGCCTCATCGCCGGGTTCCTCGGGCTCGCTCTGGTGATGCTCTACGTCCTCATCTACTACCGGGCGCTGGGGCTTCAGACCTGGGTCGGGCTGATGGTGTTCGCATCCGTGATCTACGGTCTGGTGGTCTTGCTGGGAGCCGCGATCGGGTTCAGCCTCACCCTGGCGGGGATCGCGGGCCTCATCGTCTCCATCGGCATCGCCACCGACTCCTATATCGTGTTCTTCGAGCGGGTGAAAGAGGAGGTGCACCAGGGCCGGACCCTTCGCTCCTCGATGGACCGGGGCTTCACCCACGCCTGGCGGACGCTCCGAACCGCCAACTTCGTCACCATCCTCGCCGCCATCGTCCTCTACATCCTGGCGGTGGGTCCGGTGCGGGGCTTCGCTCTGACCCTCGGCATGGCCACCACGCTCGACCTGGCCCTCTTCGCCCTGCTCACCTGGCCGCTGGCCGCGCTCCTCGCTCGTAACCGGCTCTTCTCGGAGGGCCGCTTTATCGGGATGAGAAAGGCCCTCGAGGGAGGGCGCGAGGCCGGGTGGACGCGAAAGATCCTCCGCAGCGAGTTCAACATCGACTTCATGGGACGCCGCAAGCTCTGGCTGGCGGTCAGCGGGCTTCTGGTCGGATTCTCGTTGCTGGCGCTGGTTCCGGGGATCCGCGGCCTGCAGTTTGGCATCGACTTCCGAGGAGGCACCCTCTTCCGGGCGCCGCTGGAGCGGGAGGTGGACGTCGCCGAGGTCCGGGCGGCGTTCGCTGCGGCGGGGGAGTCCGGGGCGGTGGTGCAGATCGTCACCGACCGGACCTCCGACCGCCGGCAGATCCAGGTCCAGACCGAAGAGATCGAGAGCGAGGAGCGCCGGGGGGCGCTCGTCGGAATCCTTGCCAAGGTGGCCGGCATCGAGCGTAACCAGGTGGGCCTGGAGGCCGTGGGGTCGAAGTGGGGGGCGCAGATCAGCAGGAAGGCCCTGCGAGGCCTCGTGGTCTTCCTGGTCCTCGTGATCCTCTACATGTCCTGGCGACTCGAGCCCAAGATGGCCGCGGCGGGGATCGCGGCCCTTCTCCACGACCTGGCGGTGACCGCCGGGGTCTACGCCGCGGTCGGTTTCGAGGTCTCCCCGGCCACCCTGATCGGGCTTCTCACCATCTTGGGCTACTCCCTCTATGACACGGTGGTGATCTTCGACAAGATCCGGGAGAACGCCGCTTCTCCCGGATACGCACGGAAGTCCTTCGCGGAGGTGGTCAACGAGTCGACCAACCAGGTGCTCATGCGTTCCATCAACACCTCGCTCGCCACTCTCATTCCCGTGGGAAGCTTGCTCTTCGTCGGGAGCTTCCTGCTCGGCGCCGACACCTTGAAGGATCTGGCGCTCGCCCTCTTCGTGGGGATCGCCGCCGGCGCCTATTCCTCGATCTTCGTGGCGCCTCCGCTGCTGTCGCTGTGGAAGGAGCGCGAGCCGCGCTATGCGGCGGTTCGGGCGCGCGCCCTGCGCCACGGGCTCCAGAGCGCACCTTCTTCGGGAGGCCTGCCGCCGGCGGTTCCCGTGACCCCCGGAGCGCGCTTGGCCACCGGCCCCGAGCGGGAGCGGGAGGAAGAGCCATCCGGGCTCGACGACGGCCGGGAGTCGGCCGCCTCCTCCTCCGGTCCCGCCGTCCGGGTTCAACGGCGCAAGCCCTCCCGGGCGCAGCGCAAGAAAGGACGCCGGTGAGTGTGGTTGAGACTGGCCTGACGGATCTCGAGTGGCTGGAGCAGCGAGTCCGCGATGTCCCCGATTTTCCGAAGCCGGGAATCGTCTTCAAGGACATCACCCCGCTGTTGTCGGACCCGGTGGCCTTCTCAACGGTGGTCGACCTGATCGTGATCCGGTTCGGGCGGGGCAATGTCGACAAGGTGTGCGGGATCGAGGCCCGCGGATTCATCGTGGCCTCTCCGGTCGCCTACCACTTCGGGGCCGGGCTGATCCCGATGCGGAAGAAGGGAAAGCTGCCCTGGCAGGTCACCTCCGCCACCTACGAGCTGGAGTACGGGGAGGAGACGCTGGAGATCCACCGGGACGCGCTCTCCCCGGGCGAGCGGGTCCTGATCGTGGACGACGTCCTGGCGACGGGGGGGACCGCCGCCGCGGCGGCCAGCCTCGTGGAGGGCCTCGGGGCCAAGGTGGCGGGAGTGGCCTGCATCATCGAGCTCGAGTTCCTGGGAGGCAGGTCCAAGCTCGGCGGCCACGACTTTTTCGCCCCGATCAAGTTCTGAGCCTTCCCGTCCGACTCCTGCGCATGCTTTGGCTCGTGCACATAAACGTGAGACTTGAACTTAACGGGCCGGACAAGACGTAGAAACAACGTGGCAACAACCTCGAAATCTTTCTCTGCCACAGTTGAGCGGTTCCCGAAACATGCGAGGAGGTGGAGATGTCACGACCATGGATTGAGCATTGGAACCCCGAGGACGACGCGTTCTGGGAGCATGAGGGCAAGGCCGTCGCCCGGCGCAATCTCACCTTCTCCATCTTCGCCGAGTTTCTCGGCTTCTTGGTGTGGGTGCTCTGGAGCGTCACCGCGGCCAGGCTGAACGAGGCGGGCTTCAACTTCTCCACCAGCCAGCTCTTCACCCTGGTGGCGGCGCCGGCTCTCGTCGGGGCGACGGTCCGGTTCCCCTATACGTTGGCGGTGCCCCGCTTCGGGGGGCGGAACTGGACGGTGGTGAGCGCGCTCTTGCTGCTCCTCCCGACCTCCCTCCTCGCCGTGCTGGTATCCAATCCCTCCACGCCCTACTGGGTCTTTCTCCTCGGCGCCGCGACGGCCGGGCTGGGGGGCGGCAATTTCGCCTCCAGCATGGCCAACATCTCCTTTTTCTATCCGGACCGCAAGAAAGGGTTCGCTCTGGGGCTCAATGCGGCGGGGGGGAATCTCGGCGTCGCGGTCGCTCAGCTCCTGGCCCCCCTGGTCGTGATGACGGGGGTCTTCGCGGTGGTGGGCGGCTCCCAGGCCGGCGGGACCCTCTTCCTGCAGAACGCAGGACTGATCTGGATCCCCTTCATCCTGGCGGCGGCCATCTGCGCCCGCCTGTTCATGGACAACCTCCGGGTGGCCCGCTCCAGCCTGGCGGATCAGGCCGTCATCGTCAAACGCAAGCAAACCTGGATCATGGCCTGGCTCTACATCGGCACCTTCGGCTCGTTCATCGGCTACTCGGCGGGCCTTCCCCTGCTGATGAAGACCCAGTTCCCCAACGTCGCTTTGTCCATCGCCTTCCTGGGCCCGCTCGTCGGCTCCCTCTCCCGGCCGGTCGGGGGATGGCTATCGGACCGGCTCGGTGGCGCGCGAGTCACGTTCGTCACCTTTTCGTCGATGATCCCCGCGGTGCTGGGGATCATCTTCTTCGTGACGAACAGGACCGAGCCCTATGCGTTCAGCGGGTTCCTGACGATGTTCGTCATCCTGTTCCTGCTCACCGGCATCGGGAACGGCTCGACGTACCGGATGATCCCCATGATCTATCGCTCGATCCACCTTCGGAAAGCTGACGGCGGAGGCGAGGACGCTCGAGAGGCGGCGATGGCGGCCGCGCGCCGCGAGACCGGGGCGGCGGTCGGGTTCATCGGCGCCATCGGCGCCTATGGCGGATGGCTGATCCCTCAGGGCTATGCGCTCTCCACCTCGGCCACGGGCGGTCCGCTCGCCGCCCTGTACTGCTTCATCGGCTTCTACGTGAGCTGCCTGGCCGTCACCTGGTGGTACTACCTGCGGCGCAGCTTCGCTGTCGAAAAGGCGCCCAGCTTCGCCGAAGCCCAGGTGTAGGCAAGGTGCAGGCAGGCTCAGACCCTCCCCGGCTCGCGGCTATCGCACAGCTCGCAGGACAAACCCAGCTTTCCGCAGCCTCGTGCGGTCGGGTTCGAGAAAAGCTCCTCACGATGCGCGCGGCAAATCGGCATTCGAGTTCATGACCGAGAGTACGGAATCTGTCATCGATCTGGCGCGACGGCTGATTCGCACTCCGAGTCAGGGAGGCATCGATGATCCCCTTCCCGTCATCGGAACGCTCGGGGACTGGCTGGCCGAGCATGGCCTCCCTTTCACGATCCTGTACGATTCCGATAGCCGGCCGGTCGCCCTTCTTGCCGAGATCTCCGGTCAGGCCGGACCCACCTACTGCCTGCACGCTTGCCTGGACACGGCTCCGATCGGCGATGAGGAATCCTGGTCCCTCCCTCCGACCAAGGGGGCCCTGATCGATGGCTGGCTCGTCGGTCGGGGCAGCGCCGACAGTAAAATCTCGGTTGCGCTCTTCGCTCACCTTGCTATCGAGATGCTCGGCATCCGGTCGCGGTTGAGAGGCACGCTCTCCCTGCTCTTCGACGCCGACGAACACTCAGGCCTGTTCGCGGGGATCAAGTCCTACATCGCTCGCC
>JBOGWM010000055.1:0-3109 GCA_050693695.1 Actinomycetota bacterium | reverse complement strand
GATGTCGCCATCCCCTTCGGCGACCTCGCAGCCGATCTCGATGGCGGCGCCGGCGGGGACCAGGTCGGGGACCTCGATGGCAAGCTTGGCTCGCTCATCGGCCTGTTCCGCCCTGGGAGTGGCGGTGAGGACTTGGAAGAGGGTGCGAAACACTGCGTCCGTCGTGGGGAGCGCCAAGTGAGTCTGTGAGAAGGGAATGGCGTGGCGATCGTCGTTCCACTCCGGCGGGGCGAAGCTCTGACGGGGTACCGTTCCGTCACCCCGCTCATCGAGCCACCGTCCTTGATGCTCCCAGCGTTTGAGGATCTCCAGCTTGCCGTCTTGCAAGCGGGCGAACTGAGCGGTCGGCTGAAGGGTGCCGGCGATAACCGTGCGACCGTAGGGCCGAGCGTCCGGGCGGTCAAGCTCGTCGTGGAACGAGGAGGCTAGCTGGAAGAGATCGACACGTGCCTCGCCCGTCAGGTCGGTCGGGGCGATACGCCGGCGCTCGGATCCGTCGATGATCGCCCGATAGCGAGGAAGCAGCTCGTAGACCGAAGGGAGGGTCTGAGCCAGGCGACGGAAGCGGGAGCGGATGCCGGGTAGCCGTCTCGGCCATCCCTCGGAGATGACGCCGAAGGCCTTCACCGCTCCTCGAAACGGCGTGCCGAGGGTCACTACCTCGTTGGTGTCCGGGCCGCCGCCCAATGCGTCGGTGAAGTGCTGGACGACGAGCCCGCCCATGGAATGGCAGATGAAGACGAACTTCGCGCTGGGGTGAGTGCGCCGGCGGGTCTTGAGTATGGGACAGATCCGATTAGCCAGCAGCCTCGCGTTGACGGTACAGGAGAGCCGCCAGTCGTAGGAGAAGGGGACGAAGTTAACCTCGTCGAGCAGCTCGAAGCGATCCTTCAGCCAGTCCATGAGTCCGCCGTAGGCGTCGATCTTGGACAGCCCCGGGAACTGGGCGAGGCGTCCGATCAGGCCGACCGCCGCAACGTCGGGTTCGGGAGCAAAGCCGTCCCCTTGCAAGCCGAGTACGCTCTCGGGGTCCACGAGGGCGCTGGCGATCCCGGCGCCGCCCCAGATCAGACGCCCCGAGCGCTTCAGGCGGCTGCCGAGGATACCGGGCACCACGACGACGACGTCGCGTATCGGGTGACGCATCAAATCCTTTCTCCCGGCTCAGCGCTGACAATATTAGTGAAGCGCCCAGCCGTTGATGGTAGGAAAGGTAGACGATGTCGGTAACGTGCTTGGTGATCCGCCCGGACTACTGCCATGGTGAGCGGTGTTCGCTTCCATTGCTTGCGGATGGAGTCGAGGAGTTAACCAAGCTGCTCGAGGACTACGAGATTGAAGTCTCTCATCTGCCCACTGAAGAGGTCACCGCCGCGCTGGCGGCGTTGAAGGAGGGTGCGGGGGGAGCCGGAGCCCTCATCGTCTATGTCGGGGGCCACGGAGTCATCGAGCACCACGAGCATTACACGGCGCTCGACAGCACCTCAGCCCATCCGGACTCGATGGAGGCGCTCTGGACCCGACAGGTGACCCTGCTGCTGGCCAGAGCCAGGCGCGACGTGGTGCTCTTCGTCGACACCTGCTTTGCGGGTGCGAGCGCCCTCGCCCTGGACCAGGCGCTCGGGGCGCTGGCCGCCAGTCCCACGAGCGCCAGCTTCGGCGTCATCGGGTCCTGCCGGGCGTTCGAGACCACGGATGACGGGGTGTTCGTCGAGGCGCTCCTCCGCCTCCTTCGCGACGGTCCTCAACACGACAAGGCGGCCTGGACCCCCCAGGACGAGGCCATCCGCCCGGGCGCTCTGGCGGCCGAGCTTCGCGCCGCCCAGGTCCCGGTGATCGATGTGCTGGCCCACGGCGCGAGCGAGTTGCGGGTCATCCCCAATCCCCGCCACGACCCCGAGGAGCCCGAGGGACGGGTCCACGTCAAGCTCCGTCTGCGGAAGCTGAGCGCGGGCGCCGAGACCCACCTGTTGGACAAGTCGGAGGGGTTCGTGGGACGAGTCGCGTTGCGGGGTGAGATCGCCCGCTGGATCGACGGCGCGCGGGAAGGGATGTTCGTGGTGACCGGAGGCCCCGGCACCGGCAAGTCCGCGCTCATGGGACTCCTCGCTCGCCAATCGGTGGGCGACCCTCGGGTCCGCGGCGCTGGCCGGGGTCCTTGCCTGCCCGAAGGAACATTCGACTGCATTGTGCATGCTCGCCAGAAGACCATCGAGCACATCAAGACTGAACTCGCGGGGGTGTCGGACGGCGGCGGCGCCACCATCCTGGTCGACGCGCTCGATGAGGCGGTGGCGGGCGAGGCCATCGGGATCGCGGCGCATCTCCGCTCGCTCTCGCGTAGGGTAGGTGTCCGTCTCGTGGTTGGCACCAGGCCGAGCCCGTTGGTGGCCACCCGGCTGGGCGGTGAGGATCCGCTGCTGAAGGAGCTGGAGCCGAGCGAGCTCCGCGACCTGGACCACCTGGAGGACACGACCGTCGATATTGCCGAGCTGCTGCGAGCGATCCTGATCGAGACGCCCGGTTCCCCGTATGCTCGCGTTGATGTGGCCGATTTGGTGAAGGAGGTGGCGAGCCGGGTGACTCCGAGCTTCCTCTTCGCTCATACCGCGGGGCGCTGGCTGACCGGACAGCCAGGACCGGTCACGGCTCACCCGGACTGGCGAGCGCGCGTCGGGGGCTTTGGCCGTGACGAGGCCCTCGGAGTCCTCATCGACGAGGATCTGGCCGCCCGGTTCCGGGGGGCGGACCTTGGTCGAGTCCGGGATCTCCTGCGAGCGCTGGCGTGGGCTGAGGGACTGGGCCTGCCTCGTTACACCATCTGGCCGGGGCTGGCCGAGGCGTTGTCGCCGGAGGTGGCCCGCTACGGCGACTCGGACGTCACCTGGGTCTTGAACGAGGCCGGGTGGTACCTCACCGAGGCAGGAGAGGATGGCCAGACGGTCTACCGCCTATTTCACCAGGCGCTGGTCGATCACTTTCGAGAGGAGACCCGTCGTGGCCGATGATCACCAGATCCAGGCGGTCTTGGTGGAGCGCCTGCGGTCGCTGGCGGCCCAGGCCGGTGGCTGGGCCCGGGCCGATCCCTACGTGCTGCACTACCTGATCG
>JBOGWM010000054.1:0-4391 GCA_050693695.1 Actinomycetota bacterium | reverse complement strand
GCTCATGCTCGCCTTCGGCGGCGGGTACACGTGGGGCGGAGCCCTCCTGCGCTGGACCCTCCCGCCTCCCGCCCACCCGGAGAGCGTCAGGGTCGTGAACCTCCAAGACGGGTCGGAGGAGGAAGAGATGGCAGATCGCCGCCCGAACGCTGTGGAAGTGGAGTCCATCCTCTCCGAGGTCGGAGGGTGAGCCTCTCCGGCCGGGTCGCCCTGGTCACGGGCGCCAGCCGAGGAATTGGCAGAGCCTGCGCCTTGGGCCTCCTGGAGGACGGCCTTCGGGTGGCGATCGGCTACCGGGAGGACAAGGATGGGGCCCACGAGACGGCGGCGGGCGCCGCCGCCGAGACGCTGGTGGTGCGCATCGACGTGACCAACCCCGAGAGCGTGGAGAGCGCCTTCGACGAGGTACGCCAGCGATTCGGAGCGGTGGAGGTCCTGGTGAACAACGCCGGGGTCCGGCGAGACCGGGTGCTCATCCGCATGAAAGAGGAGGATTGGGAGGAGGTGGTCGCCACCAATCTGACCGGCGTCTTCCGATGCACCAAGCGGGCCCTCCCCGGGATGCTCGCCGCCCGCTGGGGTAGAGTGATCACCATCGGGTCGGTGGCGGGGACGCTGGGCAATGCCGGACAGGCCAACTACTCCGCGGCCAAGGCCGGGGTTGTGGGGTTCACCAAGGCGCTGGCCCGCGAGGTGGCCAGCAAGGGGATCACCGCCAATGTCGTGGTGCCCGGCCTGGTGGAAACCGGGATGGTGGCCGATCTCAATCCCGCCGCCCGAGAGAACCTGCTCAAGCGCATCCCGATCGGCCGCCCGGGGACTCCCGAGGAGGCGGCAGAAGCGGTGCGATATTGTGCCCGGGCGTCGTATGTGAACGGGCAGACGATCGTCGTGGACGGAGGACTCTCCTGAAGCAAGGCTGAAGCGTGAAGAACAGAAAAAAAGAAAAGGGAGGAAACGGTTATGGCAGAACCAACCATGCTGGAGGCTCTGACAAAAGTCCTGGTGGAGCGGCTCAAGGTGGATGAGGAGACGGTGCGGCCGGCGGCCAACCTCTTCGACGATCTGGGGCTTGACTCCATCGATCTCATGAGCGCGGTCATGGCCATCGAGGAGCAGTTCGAGATCGAGGTCTCGGACGCGGAGCTCGAGAACGTCACCACCGTCGGGGAGGCCGTGGAGCTCCTCGAAGGCAAGGTCGGGGCGAATGCCTGATCGCCGCCGGGTTGCGGTCACCGGCCTCGGGCCGGTGACTCCGGTCGGGACCGGCGTTGAGGAGTTCTGGGAGTCCCTCATCCACTGTCGCTCGGGCGTTGGTCCCCTCACCCGCTTCGACGCCTCGGAGTTCCCGACCAAGATCGCCGCCGAGGTCAGGGACTTCGACGTCACGCGTTTTCTGGAGCCCCGAAAAGCTCGCCGCTTCGAGCGCTTCACCCAGTTCGCCTATGTTGCCTCGGTCTTGGCGATGGAGCACGCCGGGCTCAAGCCCATTGACCTGGACCCCGCCCGGGTGGGAGTCGTCGTGGGGACCGGCATCGGGGGCATCTCCATGTACGAGGAGGAGCACACCGGGATGCTGAAGCGAGGTCCCCGCTTCGTGAGCCCGATGCTCATCGCGATGATGATCCCCAACGCCGCTGCCGGCTCGATCGCCATCGAGTTGGGGTTCACCGGTCCGAATGAGTGCCCGGTGACCGCCTGCGCGGCCAGCGGCCACGCCATCGCCCGCTCGGTCGATCTGATCCGCAACGGCGCAGCGGACGTCATGCTGGCGGGGGGGTCGGAAGCGGCCATCGCTCCCCTCGCGGTGGCGTCTTTCTGCACCGCCCGGGCGCTCTCCACCCGCAACGATGACCCCGAGACGGCTTGCCGTCCCTTCGATGCCACCCGGGATGGCTTCGTGATGGGGGAGGGGGCGACCATGCTGGTGCTGGAGGCCATGGAGGTTGCGGAGGCTCGGGGCGCCCGGGTGCTGGCGGAGATCCTCGGTTACGGGCTTTCGGCCGATGCTTACAGCTTCATCGCCTCCCACCCGGAGGGACTGGGAGCCGCGGCCGCCATGACCGCGGCTTTAAGCGACGCGCAGGTCACCGCTTCGGAGATCGGCTACATCAACGCCCACGCCACCGGCACGCCGATCGGTGACGCTTCCGAGACCAAGGGAATCCGGAAGGTCTTCGGCGCCCAGTCGCCACCGGTCTCCTCGACCAAATCGATGACCGGGCATCTCATGGGTGCGGCAGGCGCCACCGAGGCCGCGGCGGTGATCCTCGCCCTGAACAACCGGATCCTGCCGCCGACCATCAACTACGAGCATCCCGACCCCGAATGTGATCTGGACGTCATCCCCAACCACCCCCGCCCCGCGCAGGTGGAGGTGGCCATGTCCAACTCCTTCGGTTTCGGGGGGCCGAACGCCTCGATCGTCTTCGCCCTGCCCTGATCGTCCAACTCTCGGCCGCTTCATGATCCGGGTGGGAATCGACATCGTGGACATCGCCCGCCTCGAGCGGGTGCTCGCCCGCTGGCCTCGGATGGCGGAGCGGGTCTTCACCGCGGGGGAGCGAAGCTACGCGGAGGGTCGGTCTCGCCCGTCGCAGCACCTCGCCGCCCGCTTCGCCGCCAAGGAGGCGACCTTCAAAGCCCTCGGGGAGGGATGGCCCCGGCTCTCCTGGCACGAGGTCGAGGTGGTCTCTGAAGGAAGGCAGCCTCGGCTCCGCCTGAGCGGTAAGGCGCGAGAGCTCGCAGGAACAGCGTCCGCCTCGGTGTCGTTGGCGCATGACGCGGGGATCGCGCTGGCTCAGGTCGTCCTCGAGGAGGTGGAAGGCCCGGGATAGGATGGATCAGGGAACCCCGCGCACCGCCAGGCTCTCTTGGCGTTTGGCCAGGTTGCGAACCTCGTCGCTCGGCTGCCCGCTGGTCGAGATGGCCGAGACCCGGAAGAGCCGGGATCCCCGGACGAAGAAGATCTCATCCACCGAAGAAGCGCCGGAGGGGGCTTGCGCCCCGTAGGTTAACCGGCTCGCCCCAGTGATCCCCGGCCCCTGAAGGGTCTTGCGGTCTCGAACCGGCACACCGTCGGGAGGAAGGAGCCGCTCCAGGGCCGTCCTTGCGTTCCGTGCTGCCGCCGCGGTCTTGAACTCCAAGGCCTCGACCAGGAAGCTGGCGGCGCCATTCGCCGTCGTCCACCGACGGACGAAGCCGGCGACGAATCCGTTGTCCGACAGGACCGCCAGCTCCGCCTCCGATACCTCCCTTTCTCGGAGGTTGGAGAAGAGGCTACGGTAGTTCCCGAGAGTGAAGGGCTCCTCGCTTGCGAGGGTGGAGTCTCTCGGGCCGGCCTCCAACACCACCCGGCCCGAGAAAATGTTGACGCACTCCATGAGCCGGGCTCGCCGGGCAAGCTCGGACCGGGCGGCCACAGCCTCCCGAATCTTCTCTCCGCTCGCCTCCAAGGCCGCCCTATCGCCGTCGGCGGCCGCCCGGGCCGCGACCCGGATACTGTTCACTCCCCTGGCGATCTCGGCAGAGAGAGCCTTGAGCTTCGCAGCGTCCTCGCCGGCCGGCGTCAGCTTCTGAAGTCGCTTCAGGCGTTCCTCCTGGATCGCCAGAACCTGCGTCAGATAGGCGGACTCTTCCTCGAGGGACTCGGGGTTCGACGGCTCCGGGACGGCGTAGCTCTTGGCCTGAGTTTCGGCGCAGATGCGGTTGGCCCGGGCCATGAAGGCCTGCTCCGATCGCGCCTGCCCTCTTCCCTCCCGAGCACCACAGCCCATCAGCAGGGCGCCAATCGTCGCGATCGCAGCCAGACTCGAGAGCCCACTCCTCATCTGTTGCCTCCCATGTATTCGTTTGTATCGTTGCCGTGTTCGTTGCCACCGGAGGATCAGTTATAAATAGATCGAGGCGGCAGCGCCAATTGACGAGAGGTCAGGCCCGCAGTGCGAGGAGCAAGCAAGACCGACTGTCGCCACTCGCCCAAAGCGGAGGCTGCGGCCAGAACGAGCTCATGCGAAGAGTGCGGCGCCTGGGCTCACCTGAGGGTCTGCACGCAGTGCGGGCATGTCGGATGTTGCGAGACCCTTCAGGGCCACAACACCGCTCACTACCATGAGACGGGTCACCCGGTCATCAGATCCTTGCCCCTCGGCCCAAGCTCTTTCACCTGGTGCTACAGGTGCGACCGTTACACCGGGGGGCCGAAGATCCCGAAGGAGGCCTCGGAGACATAGCCTCGGACGCCGCCTCTTAGCCGCTCTTGGTCGAGATGGTTTCCGCAAGCACTTAGTGAGGCCAGCCTCGGACTGCCGAGGATGACAAGGCCGTGCCGCGTTTACTAGGCTGAGCCTCAGAAATCGGGTCCGAGGCCGTCCTCAGCAGGAGGCTCACGT
>JBOGWM010000053.1:0-10181 GCA_050693695.1 Actinomycetota bacterium | reverse complement strand
TCTCAGGCCGCTCCACGAGAGCGACAGCCGACGGAGAAGTACTTCCTTCCTCTGGCCGGACTGCTGACGCTGGGGATGCTGGGTGCGATGGCGCTCGGCTACCTCAGGACCCGCAAGAAGCTCGCCTCCCTACCTTGAGCGCTCTGGACGCCATCGCTGCGGGAGCTCCTCCTCGGGCCGGCGCCGGGCGCGGTCTCGTGGACCTGGCAGTGGCGGCCAGGGTCGCATCCCGGCTGGCCGCGGGCGGCGCCCTGGAGCGCTCTTACCTCATGGACGACCTCGAGCGCCACCTCCGGGAGCTCACGGCCGAGGCGGAGCTTCTGGTAGCCGAAGAGAGCGGCTTTACTCCCATCTCCCGAGCGGCGCCGAAGGTTCTTTCTCGCTCGGAGTGGGCGGCGAAGAATCTCAGCTCCATGCTCACGCTGATCTCCCCGTTGCTGGAGAAGATCGAGGTACGGTTGGCCGGCCGGCCGGGCGCCGGGGTCGCCCGGGCGGCCTACCGTTCGGTTCTGGGAGCTCAGCTCGGGGCGGTGCTCGGGTTGCTCTCGCACCGGGTGGTCGGACAGTACGACGCTCTGGAGGCCCATGCGGATGAGGTGTGGTTCGTCGGGGCGAATGTGGTGATGATGGAGCGGCGCTTCGACTTCGCGCCCCGGGACTTCAGGCTATGGGTGGCCATCCACGAACTGACCCACCGGGCGCAGTTTCTCGGCAGCCCGTGGCTCCGGGAGCACTTTCTGGCCTCGGTGGAGAAGCTGGTGGGATCGCTGGAGATGGAGGCATACTCGCTCCTGGAGCGGGTGGCCGGGGTCTTTCGTCGTCGCGAGGAGGGGATCCCGGCCGGGGTCCGCCTGCTCGGCCCCGACCAACGCGAGCAGTTCAACCGGCTGCAGGCCTTCATGTCGGTGCTCGAGGGCCACGCGAACTTCGTGATGGACCGGGTCGGGGAAGGAAGGATCGCCAGCCTGTCCCGGATGCGCCGCATGCTGAGGAGCGGGGCGACCTCGGAGGGCCCGCTCGCCAAGCTGCTGAAGAAGGTGCTCGGGTTGGACCTGAAGCGGCGCCAGTACGAGGAGGGTCAACGGTTCTTCGAGGCGGTCTTCGCCGCGCGGGGAGCCGAAGGCGTGCGGATCTGCTTCTCATCGGCCGAAGCTCTTCCCGACCTGGAGGAGATGCGCTCCCCGGAGCGCTGGCTCGCGCGGGCGGCTCCCGCTCATCTATAAGGCATAAGAGAGGTTGGCGTGCGGGAAGACTCCTCCGCGATCCCAGGATCTCATCTGTAAGGGGACACGGCGATGCCGATGGCAAAGCCACCACGCCGGTCTTGGATCGCCAGCGAGCGGCCGATGGCCCGCCTCATCGCCCGCCCCCTCCGGGAGTTCCTCGAGACTGAGGTCGCCGGAGGCTTTCTCCTTCTCGCCGCCACCGTGGTGGCCCTTATCTGGGCGAACTCCCCTCTTCGCGGGATCTACAACCGCTTGTGGGGGACGGAGCTGGCCTTGCGGCTCGGCCCGCTCGCGCTCGCCGATGACCTGCGGCATTGGGTGAACGACGGTCTCATGGCCATCTTCTTCTTCGTGGTCGCCCTCGAGGTGAAGCGAGAGATCGTGCGGGGCGAGCTCAACGAACCCAGGAGGGCCGCCCTGCCCGCGTTGGCAGCCCTCGGCGGGATGATCATGCCCGGGGCTCTGTATCTGAGCCTGAACGTGGGCGGGCCGGGCGCCCATGGCTGGGGGGTCCCCATGGCCACCGACATCGCCTTTGCCCTGGGCGTGCTCGCCCTGCTCGGTCCGAGGGCCCCGGCATCCCTCAAGGTCTTCCTGCTGAGCGTGGCCGTCGCGGATGACATCGGTGCGATCGCGGTGATCGCGATCTTCTACTCGGGAGGCATCGCACCCCTCTTCCTGGGAGCCGCGCTGGCGCTGCTCGGCTTGATCCTGTTCCTGCGATCGGCCAGGGTCTGGTGGACGCCCGTCTACGTCGTGCTCGGGGTGGGGGTTTGGGTGGCGGTGCTCGAGTCGGGCGTGCATGCGACCATCGCCGGGGTCGCGCTGGGGCTGGCCACTCCCGTCAGGGCCCTGGACCCCTCGGAGCGTCGCAGGATCCCGCTTTTCGAGCGGTCCACCGACACCGACGACGAGGCCGAGCTCAACGCAACGGATGTGCGTGAGACCACGCTTCGCCTGCGCGCGTCCGCCTCGGTCGCCGAGCGACTCGAGGACGCCCTTCATCCCTGGACCAGCTACGTCATCGTGCCGCTCTTCGCCCTCGCCAATGCCGGCGTGGCGCTCGGGACCGAGGCGCTCGGTGAATCGGCCCGTTCCCCCGTGACCGCAGGGATCGTCCTCGGGCTGGTGCTCGGTAAGATCATCGGAATCTCGGGCTTCACCTGGCTCGCCGTCCGCCTCGGTCTCGGCTCTTTACCGAGGGGCGTGTCCTGGCTCCAGGTTGTGGGGGTCGCCGCGGTGGCCGGCGTCGGCTTCACGGTCGCCCTCTTCATCGCGGCCCTCGCCTTCGATACACCCGAGCTCCAGGACCAGGCCAAGATCGGCATCCTCCTGGGATCCCTGGTCGCCGCCATGCTGGGGGCCGCGGTGCTGGCGTGGCCGGGTAGGATCCGCGGCGGCCGGAGCACGCCGGATAGCTGACGAACCCATCGACGATTTCTCCGTAAGCTGGGATGGTGAACAGCTTCGAGCATCTCGTAACCGAGACCATTGCCCGATATGGGCTCCTGTCGACGGGCGAGCGCGTGATGGTGGCCTTCAGCGGGGGGGCCGATTCCACCGCCCTGACCTTGGTGCTCGAGGCGTTGGGCTACCGCGCGGTCCTCGGGCATGTGGACCATGGGATGCGCCCGGATTCGGCGGCTGACGCCGAGCACTGCCGCCGCATCGCCGGCGAGCTCGGCCTGCCCGTCGAGCTCGCCCGGCTTCCGACGCCCCCGTCCACCGAAGCCCAGGCCCGGCTCGGGCGGTATGGGGCGCTGGAGAAGATGGCCGGGCGGGCAGGGGTGAACAGGATCGCCACCGGCCACACTCTCAACGATCAGGCGGAGACCGTGGTCCTGCGGCTCGCTCGGGGAGGATATCCTCTGGGCATCCCGCCCCGCCGAGGGCGGATCGTGCGGCCCTTGATCGAGGTGTCCCGTCGAGACACCGAAGCGTTCTGCCGCCGTCACGGCGTCCCGTTTCTCGTCGATTGGACCAACGCCGATCTGAGGTACCGCCGCAACCTCGTCCGTCACCGGGTCCTGCCGGGCCTCGGGCCGGAGGGCATGGCCCGCCTGGCTCGACTGGGGGAGGTGGCTCGACGTCGCCGGGAGCGGGTCGCCGCGGCGACGGATACGGTGCTCCAAGGCATCCTCGTCCGGCGCGGGGCGGAGATCCGGCTCGACCGGGGCCGGTTGCTGGAGCTTCCGGCGGCGCTGCTGGGTCCGGTCCTGCGGCGAGCGCTCGAGGAGGCGGGTCTGGAACCGAGCGCTCGGCTCATCGCGGACGTCGCGGCCAAGACCGTGCCGGTCACGGGGGCCCGCCTGCATCTGTCAGGCGGCTGGTCCATTCGATGTGAGCCGCTCGAGCTGGTGGTGGGGCCGGAGGTCTCAAGCCCGGAGCTCCGCCCCTTCAGGCTGACCGTGCCGGGGAGGACCATCTCCGAGGAGTGGGGCATCGAGCTCACGGCGGAGCTCGTGGCGGCCCCCGGCCCCCCCCGCTGCATGCCGCAGGAGGCCTTCTTTCACCCCAGGGCCGCCGAGGGCCCGCTGCTCGTCCGTCCTCGCCTCCCGGGAGACCGCTTCCGCCCGCTGGGGGGGCCGGGGGCCAAGAAGCTTCAGGACTTCTTCGTGGACTGCAAGGTCCCCCGCGGCCTGCGGGACCGGATCCCGATCCTCACCTCCCGGGGCGAGATCGTCTGGGTCGCCGGATACCGGATCGACGAGCGCTTCAAGCTCGACGAGGAGTCGCCAATCGCGCTCCGGCTTCGGATCTTGCCTCTCGACAGCGGAATGGCCCGGTCGTAGGCTGATCTACGCGGGCACTGGCGGGGAGCGTGGGTGGAGAGATCAAGAATCGGCGAGGTCCTCCTCACCGAGGATCAGATCCAGGACAAGATCCGGGAGCTGGCCAAGCGTATCCGTGAGGACTATCGAGGCCGGGATCTTCTGCTCGTGGGGGTCCTCAAAGGGGCCTTCATGTTGATGAGCGACCTGGCGCGCGAGATCAAGACCCCCCTGGAGTTCGACTTCATGGCCGTCTCGAGCTATGGCTCGGCGACGAACACGTCGGGGGTGGTGAGGATCCTGAAGGACCTCGACTACGAGATCTCGGGACGCCACGTGTTGCTGGTGGAGGACATTATCGACTCGGGTCTCACCTTGAGCTACCTGCTCAAGTACCTGCGAGCCCGCCAGCCCGCGAGCCTGGAGGTCTGCGCGCTGCTGCGCAAGCGCGGGATCCAGACGGTGCAGCTCGGGGTAAAATACGAGGGGTTCGAGATTCCGCCGGTCTTCGTGGTCGGTTACGGGCTCGATTGCGATCAGCAGTACCGAAATCTTCCCTTCGTGGCGG
The DNA here is from genome assembly GCA_050693695.1 of Actinomycetota bacterium. Taxonomy (GTDB): domain Bacteria; phylum Actinomycetota; class CADDZG01; order JAHWKV01; family JAOPZY01; genus JBOGWM01. Next base: position 5,616 of record JBOGWM010000053.1, on the reverse strand, counting down.
CGCTCCGGGACGGGGGCCCGCCTTCCCTCTTTTCCCGGTAGGGAAGTGGATGCTTAACCGCTTAACCTTAACCGCAGGATGGTTTCAGCCGAGGGGATAGGGATAGACAACGACGCAGTCGGCAAAAAAGCGGGTCGGTGCTCCTTATCCGGGCGCCGTGCTAGATTGGGCATGCGGTGAAGAAGCTTCTAAAGAGTCCTATCCTTTATTTCCTTATTCTGGTGGCCCTGATCTGGGGGGTCGCTGGATATATCGGTCGGGGCGTGGGTGTCAAGAAGGTAACCTATGGGGACTTCAAGACCAAGCTCCAGGCTGGAGAGATCCGAAGTATCCGGATCTTCGAGAAGAGCAGGAACCTCGAGGGAGAGTTCACCGACGGCACCAAGTTCCGCAGCACCTTCCTCTCCGCCGACCGGCTCGACGCGCTCCTCGACACCAGCCCTGTTCGCAAGATCGACGTCGACCCTCAGAACCAGTCGATCTGGCTTTCTCTGCTCACCAGCCTCCTGCCCTTCATCATCATCATCGGGATCTTCTTCTTCCTGATGCAGCAGATGCAAGGGGGCGGCAACCGGGTGATGTCCTTCGGCAAGGCCCGTGCCAAGCTCGTCACCAAGGACCAGCCCAAGATCACCTTCTCGGACGTGGCCGGGGTGGACGAGGCCGTGGAGGAGCTGATCGAGATCAAGGAGTTCTTGGAGAACCCGGCCAAGTTCCAGCAGATGGGGGCCAAGATCCCCAAGGGCGTGCTGTTGTTCGGGCCGCCGGGGACGGGCAAGACGTTGCTGGCCCGGGCGGTGGCCGGTGAGGCCGGCGTTCCCTTCTTCTCCATCTCGGGATCGGACTTCGTGGAGATGTTCGTCGGGGTGGGGGCCGCCCGGGTTCGGGATCTCTTCGAGCAGGCCAAGACCAACGCCCCGGCGATCGTGTTCGTGGACGAGATCGACGCCGTGGGACGCCACCGCGGGGCCGGGCTCGGCGGTGGTCACGATGAGCGGGAGCAGACCCTCAACCAGCTCCTCGTGGAGATGGACGGCTTCGATGTCCGCACGGGGGTCATCCTGATGGCTGCCACCAACCGGCCCGACATCCTGGATCCGGCCCTCCTGCGCCCGGGGCGCTTCGATCGCCAAGTGGTGATCGACCGGCCCGACCTGAGAGGCCGGGAGGGGATCCTGGGTGTCCATGCCCGAGCCAAGCCCCTGGCCGACGATGTCGAGCTCGGCGTCCTGGCCCGCCGCACCCCGGGGTTCACCGGAGCGGATCTGGCCAACGTGATGAATGAGGCGGCCCTGCTCGCGGCCCGCCGGAGCAAGCAGCTGATCACCATGGACGAGATGGAGGAAGCCATCGATCGGGTGATCGCCGGACCGGAGCGCAAGTCGCGGGTGATCTCGGATCGGGAGAAGAAGATCATCGCCTACCATGAGGCCGGCCACGCCCTGGTCTCCTGGGCCCTTCCCAACGCGGACCCCGTGCACAAGATCTCCATCATCAGCCGGGGGCGCGCCCTCGGCTATACGCTGACCCTCCCCATGGAGGACCGCTTCCTCGTGACCAGATCGGAGTTGATCGACGAGCTGGCGATGTTGCTCGGGGGCCGGGTGGCCGAGGAGCTGGTCTTCCAGGACCCCACCACGGGCGCCCAGGATGACCTGGAGCGAGCCACGAAGATCGCCCGAAGGATGGTCTGCGAGTTCGGCATGAGCGATCGGTTGGGCCCTATCGCCTTGGGCGAGAAGGTGGACCAGCCCTTCTTGGGGCGCGATATCGCGGCTCACCCCGACTACTCGGACCATGTGGCCGCCGAGATCGACGCCGAGATCCGCCGTCTCATGGACGAGGCCCACGACGAGGCATGGGAGATCCTGACCGGATACCGGGATCAGCTCGACGACATGGTGGCCAAGCTCATCGAGAAGGAGTCGCTGGAGAAGCGAGAGGTCGAGGAGATCTTCGCCAAGGTCCCCAAGCGGGCCGCCCGCGGCGAGGCGCTCCCCAGGCCCCGGCGCAAGAACGCCGAGGAAGCGGCCGCCGCCGCGGTCGCCGCGCAAGGGCCGGTTCCCGAACGTCCCGCTTCCTCACCCCAGAGGCCGCGCCCCCGCCCGGGAGCCGAACCCGCGCCCGCCTAGAGCGTCCCTTGCATCCCCACTCGCAACGTTGCTCGTCGTTCGCATAAGGGAGAATCTCCCACGATCCTCCAGTCGATGGGGCCCAGCGGGATCTCTCCCCGAACAAACTCATGAGTCATCACCGGGCCAGCTTCCAGTAGGCGCGCGGGTCCTTGGGCCTGCGCCCGACCCACTCGACGAGCCCGACCTCGCGAAGCGCCGCGAGCCTGACCAGGGTGGCCGGCCGCGAGAGTCCCAGGGCGTCCGCGAGATCGCCGGTGCTCATTCCCCCCGTCTCGCGCAGCACGCCGAGAAGCTCCCGGGAGTCCCGGGGAAGTCGCTGCTCCAGCTCTCGATCCAGCGGTGTCGCCAGGAGCGTGAGGCGGACGCTTGCCTCGGTCTGGCGGTAGAGGGGGTCTGCGAGCCCCGCGAGGCGCATCTCGTCGAACATGCGCCGGATCCCCTCTCCCAGCTCCTGGCCGAAATCGAGATCGGAGCACACCCGGGCGATCCTCGAGTTGCGGGCAAACCTGGTCACCTTGAGCGGATCCTTGGGGTTCACCAGGCCCGGGAACCTCCCGGGGCTCTCGATCTCGATCCGGTCGTCGAACACCTCCACCCGGATATGGTCGCCAGCGAGACTGTAAGAGCGATGGACCACCGCGTTCACCAGGCCCTCCAGCCAGGCGTCTTTGGGGATCAGGCCCATCCTCCCGAATCGACCGTGCTCTCCCAGTGCCGTCCGAACAGGCTCCACCGCCTCGATCTCGCGCGCGGCTCGAATAAGTTGGCCGGGAATGGCGCCTTCACATCTCACGTCTCCCACGAGCTGCTGGCGCCGGCCCGCGCCTCGATCGGTGCCGCGATAACGAAGGATCCGTACGTACGCCTCGGGAAAACTCGCCTGCGGATGCTTCCCGAAGAGGAGGATGGCTGCGGTGCTCACCTCACCTCTGGAGGTGATCAGGCTGCGGGCCAGGAGCAGCCGCCCGGGATCGGGATGGCCTGCTGCGGCCGCATATCTCTCGAGCTCCTGTTGGTCCAGATCCTGGAGGGAGGCGCCCGGGACCGTCGTCGCTTCGAAGACCGCCTGTCCCTTGTCGAAGAGAAGCTCCTGGCGCTGCCGGTAGGTGAGCTTGCGGTTCTCGTCCCCGACCCGTAAGAAGACCTCGTCGCGGCGGTTGGCATGGACCACCTCGCTCGGCTCCACCTCGATCACGAGCAGGTGGTCGAGGTGACCGCCATCGAGAATGCATGTCTTTAACTCCGAGCGAGTCCGTACGGGCGGCTGGGTGAGGCGGATCGCTGACTTCATGAGCTCGTTGCGGTGAGCCGCATACCGATCGGTCCCCTCGACCCCGCGATCCGAGAGGCCGATGACGATGGTGCCTCCCTCGGCGTTGGCGAAGCCGATCTCGAGGTCCGCCAGAGCCTGCAGCGAGACCCGCGGGCCCTTGCGGTCGAACCACTGATCCTCGTCCACGAGGAAGAGAAGGGCGGGACCGAGCTGATCAGGTGGGAGCGCCAAAGCAGCTCCCACCTGCGTCGTTGACATGAAACTACTCTAAATTCCTTAAAGTAGAATGTACAGCATCGCTCGAAAGTTGGTCTTGGTTCCCGGGTGCCCGGTCGTGTGGTTAGAGTAGGGGGACGTCCTGGGGGAACGGGTCATGCGAGGCGAAATCCGCGAAGAAAAGGCAGGGGATCGGCCGACCTATCGTGATCCCGCCCAGCGTCGCTTCGACCGCATCTTCGCTCTGGTGTTCCTGGTGGCCATGGTGGTGCTCGCAGTCGTTCTCGGAATCCTTTTGCCCAGGCTGCAGGAGGAGCGCTCACCTCCAGCCAATGGAAAGCAGGATCCCAAGGCCGAGGTGGAAAATGCCTACCTGGCCTATTGGAATGCCGTGAAGCAGGCCTACTTGAAGCTCGACGTCAGCCTGCTGGCCGACTGGACGACTCCAGGCGCTCGCGAGAGCGTGGGGAAAGCTATCGAGCGCGACCGGCAAAACGGCAACCCGGTTCGCGAGTTCGCCACCAACCATGACTATCGGATCGTCGTCTATCGCGAGGGCGACATTGCCTCCGTTGACGATGTATATGAATTGCACAGGGCCCTCCTGGATCCCCAGAGCTTGAAGCCGGTCGAGGAGGAAGCGACGCTTACCTTCCACGACAGCTTCGTCATGAGACGCATCGACGGGCAGTGGAAGGTGGACGGAGACGTAGTGTTCGGGACGGGAAGACCGACCCCAGAGACCGACGTCTCCCAGGCGGCCGTATCCTCGGGAAATCCGGTGCCGGAGACTCTCCGGAATGAGGTCGAGAGCGCCTATCTGTCGTATTGGGCGGCCAGTGCGAAGGCGTACCGGGAGCTTGATCCAGCGCCGCTTCATCGTGTGCTCTCGGGGCCAGCGCTCGAAAAGGACCTTTCGGTTCTGAACGAGCAGCGCGAGAAGAACCAGAGGTTCTTGATCAATGTGGAGCATAACTACCGAATCGCGGCGGACGGTAGTGAGTCGGTCTATGTCTACGACACGGTGGCAGACCGGAGTGTCTTTGTCGATAAGGTGACGGGTAAACAGGTCAGGGCAGAACGCATCGATATCTTTCGATTCGGCTATGTTCTTAGAAAGGTAGAGGGACGGTGGAAGGTCGATTTCATCAAGCAACTCGAGTAGTAACTGCCGTCGCTATTGTATTTAGCTTGCTTCTGGGAGGTGACTTGTCTCGACCTCTCGCAGAGACTGCGTGCAAGACCAAGAGTGATCTGCCTCAGTCAAATGCAAGCCGCACTCTCTGCGCTCAAGGGCAAGGGGATTGGGCCAAGGTCACAGCCACAAAAGAGACCACCTCCCCCGGTCAACCCGCTCGCCTCGGCTCTCCGAAAACCCGGTCCCGGTGCCGTATCGAGAAGATGGCTGCCGATGAGGCCATGCTGGCCCGGGCGCTGGAGCCCGCCCGCGCGGACTTCGGCCCCATCGATCTCGACGCCGGGCCGCCGCCCCGTCATGGCCCCGACGAGGAGCCTTACTGGAGGGTGTGCGAGCAAAAGAGATCCCTTGCCTGGCGAAAGATTCCCTCCCTCAGGATCCCGTCCCGGATCCGTCCCGGGGAACCGGGCTTTTCCCGCATCGAGCGCCTCGCCAACCAGCTCGCGGCCCCCGCGTTCTCCATCGACCTCAGCCCCTCCGCAAACGGCATCACCGGCCTCGAGTCCTACTTCTGGCTCTCCGGCTACGACGGGGGGACCCAAAGACGCCAGGTCGCGGACGCAGGCCAGAGAATCGAGCTCCGGGCCATCCCCTCGTCCTATGTCTGGGACTTCGGCGATGGGACCCGGCAGATCTCCCATTCGACCGGGCGTCCCTACCCGGAGAGATCCGAGATCCGCCACATGTACGAGACCCGAAGCGACAGGAGTCCCCATGCCCAGCCCAACGGCACCTACCGCATCCGGGCCACCGCCCTCTTCGACGTCTCGTTCCGGGTCTTCGACCCCGCCCGG
>JBOGWM010000052.1:0-7659 GCA_050693695.1 Actinomycetota bacterium | reverse complement strand
GGCCTGCCCTCCCCACGCTACTGGAGTCGTCTCAGCCAGAGATGTACCGGTTGTCCTTCCAGTTCCACCTGCGTCTCGTGACCGCCCACCTGGGGGGCTGCGTGCAGCACGGTAGCCAGCGTCTCGGCCATCAGGTAATCACGATGGACGGCTAACGCCCCACTCATCTCACCTTCCGCCCTGATCGCGAGCTCTATCCGATCCTCGACTGCGAGCCCGACCGTCTTGCGCATCTCCTGGACAGCCCGTACCAGATCCCGAGCCAGGCCCTCCCGGCGTAGCTCCGGGGTAACCCTGAGGTCCAGAGCGACGCTCGCGGTACCGTCGCGCACCACCCGCCACCCGACGATTGGCTCCTCCGCAACGCCAACCTCGTCCGGACCGAGCGCGACCGACCCCAGGCCCGGCACGTTCAGCTCGATCCCCTTGCCGACCAGCAATATGGGCGCGAGCATGTCCGTTTCGGCGGGTGGAACGGCTCGGACAGCACTCGCCACCGCCTGCACGTCCCGCCCGAAGCGAGGCCCCAGGGTGCGGAAGTTGGGGATCAGCCGGAAGTCGGTGAGGTTCGTGTCGTCATCGGGAAAGGCGACCTCTTTCACGTTCAGCTCGGTAGCGACCAGGTCAAGAAGGAGCTCGAGCTGACCACGGCGTTGCGGCTCCACGGTCACCAGGGCCCGGGCCAGGGGCTGACGAACCTTCACCCCGGCCTCGGTGCGGGCCTGGCGCCCGAGCTTGACCAGCCGACGCGCGTGCACCATGGCGGCGAGAAGCCCGGTGTCGAGGTCGGCCGACTCGGCCTCGGGCCAGCCGGCCAGGTGTACGGAATCCGGCGCGTCCTCTTCGACGCCCACCACCAGCCCTTGCCACAGCTCTTCGGCCAGGAAGGGGATAAAGGGGGCCAGCATCAGGGTCAAGGTGCGCAGACACTTCCACAGGGTTCGAAAGGCTGCCGCACTGTCGGGCCCGGTTCCCCTCCAGAAGCGCCGTCGGGACAGCCGCACGTACCAGTTGGAGAGGTCATCGACGAGCTCGGTCAGTTTACGGGCAGCCCCGCTGGGATCGTAGGCATCCAGATCGGCGGTGACGCCTCCGACGGTCTCCGCCAGGCGGCCAAGCGCCCAGCGGTCGAGCGGGGTCGACTCCGAGTTCATGGTGGCGGAGCTTGTTGGGTCGAACCCATCCAGTTGCGCATATAAGGAGAAGAACGCGTAGGCGTTCCAGAGGGTGAGCAGGAATGAGCGGGTGATCTCCTCCAGGGCGATGGGGGAGAGCCGCCGGGATGCCCAGGGCGATCCATTGGCCAGCATGAACCAGCGCAAGGGGTCCGCGCCGTAGCGCTCCAGCAGGGGGAAGGGATCGAGCGCGTTGCCCAGGCTCTTGGACATCTTGCGTCCCTCCCCGTCGACCAGGAGGCCGAGGCAGACCACGTGTTGGTAGGGCTTCCGGTCGAACAACAAGATGCTCACGGCCAGCAGCGAGTAGAACCAGCCCCTTGTCTGGTCGATGGCTTCAGAGATGAAATCGGCCGGGAACGACGACTCGAAGTCGGCTCGACCGGTGTGGGGATATCCCCATTGGGAAAACGGCATCGCTCCGGAGTCGAACCAGGCGTCGAGCACGTCGGGCACCCGGCGTCCTTGCGCGCCACATACCGGGCAGGCAAAGGTCACGGCATCGACAAACGGACGGTGCGGGTCGAGCCTGGACAGGTCGCGCCCGGCTCTGGCCGATAGATCGGCCAGACTCTCGACCGCGGTCACATGGCCGGCTTCGCAGCGCCAGAGCGGTAGCGGCGTGCCCCAATAGCGCGCCCGTGAGAGCGCCCAGTCCACGTTGTTGGCCAGCCAGTCGCCGAAGCGGCCGTCGCGGATATGCTCGGGGTGCCACCCGACGGTGGCGTTTTCCGACAGGAGGCGGTCCTTTTTGGCAGTGGTGCGCGCGTACCAGGAGGTGAGCGCGTAATGCAGCAGCGGCGTCCTACAGCGCCAGCAGTGCGGGTAGTCGTGCCGGTAGATCTTCGTCCGCCACAGCCGGCCCCCCCTCCGCAGGTGCTCGACGATGATCGGGTCATCCGTCCTCACCGCCAGCCCGGCCAGGTCGCCGGTCGCCTCAACGAAGCGCCCCTCCGAGTCGATCGGATGCAGGACCGGCAGGCCCTCCCGCCGGCCGACCTCCATATCCTCGGCTCCGAAGGCGGGCGCGATGTGAACCAGGCCGGTGCCCTCGCTCGTGGTCACGTAGCCGGCCGGCACCACTCGCCATGCACGGGCAGCCTGGTCGTTGTCCACCGCCACGAGGTCGAATGGGCGCCTATACGTCGTGCCGACGATTTCGTCAGTCCCCACCGAACGTAACACCTTGGCGCCTGCCCCGACGGAGCGCTCGACCAGGGCCTCCGCCATCACCAACCGGCGGGTCGCGCCGTCCGGCGCGCGCGCCTCGACCAGCACATAGTGCAGGTCGGGACCGGCGGCCACGGCCACGTTGGATACCAACGTCCACGGCGTGGTTGTCCAAATCAGAAGGCTGGCCTGTTCCTCGGCCAGCCGGCCGGATGTGACGGGAAACATCACGTAGACGCTCAGGTCATCGACCTCCTGATAGCCCTGGGCGACCTCGGCATCCGAGAGGGCGGTCTGGCAGCGAGGGCAATAGGGGACGACCTTGTAGTCCTCGAACAGCAGACCTCGGCGGTGGAGCTCGGCCAGGGCCCACCAAACGCTCTCGATGTAGGAGGTGTCCATCGTCCGGTAGGCTCGGTCGGTGTCGATCCAAAAGCCGATCCGCTCGGTCATCTCCTCCCAGACATCCAGGTAGCGCTCGACTGATTCCCGGCAGTGGGCGTTGAACGCTTCGATGCCGTACGCTTCGATGTCACGCTTGTCGGCGAGACCGAGTGCCTTTTCGACCTCGATCTCGACCGGCAGGCCGTGACAGTCCCAGCCGCCCCTGCGCTCGACCCGGTAGCCCCGCATGGTCTTGAAGCGGGGGAAGAGATCCTTGAACACGCGAGCCTCCACGTGTTGGACGCCGGGCCGGCCGTTGCCTGTGGGAGGTCCCTCGTAGAATACAAACGGCTCGGCGTTAGCGCGCTGCTCCAACGAGCGTTCGAACACCTTGCGATCGCGCCACAGAGCGAGCACTCGTCGATCGAGCGTCGGCAGGTCGAGGTTGGGATCGACATGAGGGAAACGGCCCATCGGTGGAACCTCCTTCGTCCCCGGCTCGCTTAAGGCGTGCCCGCCGCTCGTTCCCGTCGTTGCCTTCGGGGGGGAGTATATCGTTGCACGTCGCTGCGTTCGGATGGGTTTGGGCAACCGCGATGGACATCAACCGCTCGTTCAATTCCTTCACCCACGCCTCGTCGAACCGGCTCTCGAAGAGAGGCTCACTCGTACTGAAGGGACTTTACCTCGGAGAACTCCTCGAGCCCGTAGCGGCCGTACTCGCGCCCGAAGCCAGAGGCGCCCACTCCTCCGAACGGTGCGAGCACGTTCCAGCGGCCACCGTTTAAGTCCACCTGTCCGGCACGCATCCGTCGGGCGAAGGCCCGGGCCCGATCGACATCCGCCGACCACACCGCGCCGGCCAGCCCGTAGGCGGTGCCGTTGGCGATCTCGAGTGCTTGCGCCTCATCGGTGTAGGGGATCAGCGTCAGCACCGGGCCGAAGATCTCCTCCTGTGCGATGGTCATATCCGGAGTCGCCTCGGCGAAGATGGTTGGTTGAACGAAGTAGCCGCGCCGCAGTCCGGCCGGTGGTTCCGGGCCTCCGGCGGCGAGCCGGGCGCCCTCGGCGATCCCCTTCTCTATGTAGCCTCGTACGCGGTCTCGTTGCGCCTCCGAGACCATCGGGCCGATGCGGGTGCCCTCATCGAGCGGGTCTCCGACGCTCTGGCTGGCCGTCGCCTCAACGGCGACCCGGACCGCCTGGTCATGGCGATCTGCGGGGACCAGGAGCCGGGTGAGGGCATTGCAGCTCTGGCCGGAGTTCATGAAGCACTTGCGGACGCCGAACTCGACTGCGGTGACTAGCAGATCCCCGTCGACGTCGGAGAGGATGACGTTGGCCGACTTGCCGCCGAGCTCCAGGGTGACCTTCTTGATTCGCTCTCCGGCGAGCGCGGCGACCCGAGCCCCGATCCGGGTCGAGCCGGTGAACGAGACGGCGTTCACGCCCGGGTGAGCGACCAGCGCCTCGCCGACGACGGGACCGGCGCCGTGAACCACGTTGAGCACCCCGGCGGGCAGCCCGATCCCGGCCGCGACCTCGCAGAGAGCGTTCACGCTGAACGGCGCCAGCTCGCTGGGTTTGACCACGATGGTGCAGCCGGCCGCGAGCGCCGCGGCGATCTTGAGCACGGCCTGGTGGAGGGGGAAATTCCATGGGGTGATCCCGCCGACCACTCCGACCGGCTCCAGGATCACCAGCGAGTTGCCGATCTGTTCCTCGAATGAATAGCCATCCAGGAGCTGCGCGTAGGAGGACATGACCGTGATCGGCAGCAGACCGGCCTGGACCTTGCGCGAGTAGGTGATGGGTGAGCCCATCTCGGCGGTGATAAGCTGCGCGATCTCTTCCTGGCGCTGTTTCAGCTCCCCGGCGATTCTGGCGAGATAGCCGCCCCGCTCATCCGGCGAGATCTCGGCCCAGCCGGGGAACGCCCTTCGGGCGGCAACGACCGCATCGTCGACGTCGGTCTCGGCGCCGGCGGGAACCGCGGCGAAGACCTCCTCGGTTGCGGGATTGATGACCTCGATGCGCCCCGCGCCGTGCGAGGTGACCCATTCGCCGCCGATGAAGTGCTGGTCGGGATGCCGGGGAGCGGGGAGCGGGTTGAGCATCCCGGATCATGATCGCACTTCGGGGCGGCCACCGATCATGCGATCGCTGAGAGATACGTGCTGACGTCGCGGACGTCCGACCGATCGGGCCAGCGTTGCGACATGACCGGCGCCACCCGCTTGAGCTCGGAGCGCGCGGTGGCCGATTCGATGATCTCCGCAGCCTCCAGCGCGCGGATCGCGCTGGCGCACGCCTCGTCGGGGTTGCCAGCGAGCGCGTGGGCATGGGCGAGACGTGCGGCGTGGATCGCGTACGCGCGCCGCGAGGCGCTCTCCACGGCTTGCATTCGCGGGGCGAACACATCGACCGCCAGATCGCCGCTGCCTGCGAAGACGTTGCAGGTGGCCCAGTTCAAGTCGACGTCGAGCACGGATTGAGCGCCGATGGGCAACCCGTCGTGTGGATGGCGGGCGGCCTGGTCGTAGTGGGCGGCGGCGATATCCAGCGCACGCCTGCTGGCGTCGAGGTCGCCGTTGAGGGCGTGGCCGTAGGCGAGCTGTGCGGCGGCGAAGCGCAGCACGCCCGAGGTGGCGCCGTCGAGGTTCATCGCCTGCTCGGCCCAATCGACGGTGCGCTCCCCGTCGGCCATGTGCATGGTGGCGATGACGCTCTTGCGTACCGAGGCGAATGCGACCATCGAGAGCCAGCCAGCGGTACGGGCCCAATCGGCGGCACGGTCGATCCACCAGACCGCCGAGGCCAGATCGCCCTGCTCCTCGTGCATCCAGCTGAGAAACTCGGCATACCGGGCCTGCGTGATCATCAGGCCCGGGCGGAGGGCGTCCGAGGTCGCTCGATGCATGGCGCTGATGACCGCGACCCGTCCGATCAGGGGATTGATCAGCCTCCCGGGAGCCACGGTCCGACCGGCGATCATGTAGCCGTCCAGCGTGCGGTTCAACTCGGTCACGGTGTCGGCGCTGACAACCACCTGATCGGACTTATGCAGGTACGGGGCGTAGACACCGCCGACGCCCAAGGCCATCAGCAGCTCGCGACGCGAGATGAGCACGGTGATAACGCCTCCCTCCTGGGTCGGGACGCGCACGATCAGCGCGTCCGAAACCTGTGTGGTTCTGTCGTTTTCCCCCATCAGCAGGGGGATGGATGATGTTGGAAGGCGGCGGGTGACACGCTGCCACTCGGCGGCGCTGAAGAGCTGTTCCGGCGGGAGATCGAGCGCGGCTGCCAGCCAACGCAGGGCAGCCGGATGGGGGATGCGGCCGTGCTCGTAGGCGTGGATGGCCTGGCGGGTGACGCTGCAGTGGGTGCTCTCGGTCCCGGCCGCCTTGCGCATCCGGCGAGCCATCTCGCCGAGTGACAGGCCTTGACGGTGACGCTCGTCCCTCAACATCTGAGCCAGTGGAAGGGATTCGAGGGCCACGTCGCTTCTCCTTTAACCATACGGGACGGCCGTATCTTACCGCTATCTCTGTCGTCATTGAACCCGCCTTCACCTGTTCTCATTTCGTCCGCGACAACGCGCTGTCTTGCGTGAGATCGAATGGGAAGGATAGTTTTGGGAACAGGCGGGTACCCGGGCCTGCCTGGAGAGCTCGGGGGGAGTTGCCCTGGGGGAGTGGGGACGGTGGGTCGAAGGGGGCCGGCCTACCGTCGCCCCTCCCATTGGGAGGGACCATAGTATCCCAAAGCGGTACAATTCGATGCTTCACGAAGAACCGATTTCGAAGTGCCGGCCGGGACCGGGCCCGGCAAATGGCGAGTCGCCACGGAGAGCCCCGGATATCCCGAGCGGACCCTCTACCGCATCCGCAGGCAGGGCCTCACCCGCCGGAAAGTGGCTTTTAGCATTGAAGACGAGTGGAAAGGAGCATTCAGATGAACCCGCAGACATCGAGCGTTCACCGCATCCCCGTCTCGGCGATCGGATCCGGCGCCGAGCAAGCTTCGAAACGTTGTTGGAGATGTGAGCGAGCTTGCCGCCTCGGTCAAGACGATCGGGATCTCGAAGCTCCAGCTCCTCCCCGGGAACGAGGACGGAAGCTCGGGAACAAGATCATGAGTTTTGTCGGCTCATATACCTTCGCTTATTAGGCAAGTATAGATACGGGTCCGTGTTGTTTCTCTCCTTCTCGCTGAAGGTCTTGGCCGGAAGGAAAGCTCTCGTTCCGTTGGCACGGATAAGATCCGATTCAAATACGTACCCGTGTTGAATCAAAACAGGAGCAATATGCTGGGAAACCCTTGGATGACGGGTGATGTGCTTGGTTTTTTGATACGCAGGCATTTTCATACCCAAGCGATAGACGACATTTTGTCGGTCGGGTTCTCGCGACCGTCTAAGGACGGGACGCCTGCTTCGCCTGGCCCGGGGCCCGCATGCGCTTGCGCCGGTCGAGCACCCGACCCGCTCCAGACCCCTGTTACGGCTCCCCAAGGCGTGCCGAGAACCGGGCATGAATGGTCGCGGCAGCCTCCGCTGGTGTCTGCTGTTCGGTATCTATGCGCAACGAGAAATCATCTGGCCGGCTCTGCGTGAGATCTGTCGCGGTCTCATCCCACGCTGCCAGCCGGGCGACCACATCCCTTGAACCGCGCTCGTGCGCTCGCTGCTCGGTGACGCGTCTTGGGCACCACAAGAGTACGGACAGCCACTCGGCCGGGTAGCGTCTGAGCGCTCTGACGCCTGCTATCTGGCTTATGTGGACCACGGGAATAGCACCCCTATCGAGCAGAAAGTCAAGGGTGGGCCGGTCCACGGCGTAGAGGTTGCCGTAGCGCTCATTCTCGTAGACGATGAGGTTCTGGCCTCGTAGCCGCTCGATTTCGGCTAGTGTCGTCGGTCGGTACC
>JBOGWM010000051.1:0-5871 GCA_050693695.1 Actinomycetota bacterium | reverse complement strand
CCGAGGACCCACAGCTCTCCCACCTCGCCGTCGCGAGGCGCCTGCGGGGCGATGACGTCGGTCTGGTAGCGAAATCCGGGACCCAGCCGGGAGAGAGCCGCGGCCGCCACCAGCAGCTTCTGGGTCGAGGCCGGGATCAGCGGGCGGTCGGGATACCGGGAGACGACCTGGTGATGACCTCCGTCCGCCACCACCAGGCAAGTATCCATCCCTGCTAGAGCCGCCTCGATCTTCTCCTCGAAGCTCTTCTCTGCGGCCGCGGCCGGGATCGCCGTCGGGCCCATGGGCCGGGCGCCCTCCGGGCGCGACCGCAGCGGGAGGGCGGGGCGCGGGGGTTCGACCCTGCGCGACGGCGCTGGCTCGTCCCTGATGGCCAGGACCGCTGCCGGCGCGCCCGGAGGGCGCCCGGCCGGGGTGGGCGGCGGCTGGCTACGGCCGTAGAGAGCCCAGCCCGTGGGCACGACGGCGAAGGCCGCGGCGAGGACAACCGCCCCGATGATCTTGCGGGACACGAGAGAAGTGTAGGTTCTCGCCCCACCTCGATCCAGAGCTCCCCACGAATCCATCCCGGGACCTGGCTACAAAATTGCTACATCCGATCCCTAGCCTCGGTCACGATGGTCGAGGACGTGCGAAGGAATGGTCAGGGGAGCCGGTTCTCGAAGGCTCTGGTGTTCGCTCCCCATCCCGACGATAGCGAGTTCTTCGCCGGTGGGACGATGGCCAGGTGGGCCTCGGATGGCACGGAGGTCATCCTCTGTGTCGTGACCAACGGGGCTGCGGGGTCCAACGATCCCACGGTGGAGCGCGAGTGGCTGATCGCCACCCGGGAGCGGGAGCAACGGAAAGCGGCGGCCATCCTGGGAGTTTCCGAGGTGGTCTTCTTGGGGCAGGAGGATGGCTTCGTCGAGGATTCCCACGGACTTCGGCGAGACCTCATCCGAGAGATCCGCCGTCACAAGCCCGATGTTGTCCTGGGACCGGATCCCTCGACCTTCTACTTCGGGCAATGGTTTCTCAATCATCCCGACCACCGCAGGGTCGGGGAAGCTCTCCTGGCTGCGGTGAATCCGGGAGCCAGCACCGTTCCTCTCTACCGGGCGGAGCTCTTCGATCGGGGTTTCCTGCCCCATACGGTGAAGGCCTGCCTCCTGTCCTCCGCCACGCCGGACTACTTCGTGGACATCACGAACTTCATGGATGTCAAGGTCGCGGCCCTGAGCGCGCATGAGTCCCAGGTGGGCGGGGCAGACGGGCTGGTGGGCGTCATGCGCAGCGTCGCCCGGATGATGGCGGAGTGTTCCGACGGAGACTATTCGTACGCGGAGGGCTTCAAAGCCTTCTTCTTTGCTTCTTTGCTTCGTGATCCCCGATAAGCTAACCTTCGCCGGCCGCGGCTCTCCCGTGTAACCCGCACTCCATCTTCTGGCTCCACGCCCACCGGCCCTCTCGTCCCTTCCCGGGAAGGGTGCAGGGCCAGCAGCCGATGGACTCGTATCCCCGCTGGAGGAGCGGGTTCACGATCACGTCGTGGCGCCTTCGATACCGCTCCACGTCCTCGTCGCTCCAGGCCACGATCGGGTTGATCTTGACCAGCCCCCGAATTCGATCCCACTCGACTGCTCGCGCACCTGCGCGCGTGGGCCCGTCGGCCCGGCGCACCCCCGAGATCCATGCCTTCTTCTCCCGGAGATATTCGTCCAGCACCCGGACCTTCCTGGCGCCGCAGCAGGCTTCGGCCCCGTCTCGCCAGTACACAGCCCGGTCGCTCCCCGGACGAAGCTCGATCAGGTTGAGCGAGTACCGCTCCCGGATCTGCCGGGCGGTCTCGAGCGTTTCCGAGAAGTGGAAGCCGGTCTCGAGGAAGAAGACCTCGATTCTCGGTTCCACCCGGCAGGCGAGGTCCACCACCACCGCGTCCTGCATGGAGCAGGCGAGGGCGATGTCGGGGAAGAACTCATCGACGGCCCAACGAATGATCTCATCCGCCGGGGCGTCGTCGAGGTCGGGCAGCTCAGGAATGCAGGTACTCACGCGCCTCGAGCTCCTTTATGATGTGGGCCGTTGACTCCTCGGGAGTCTCGCCGACGGTCGAGATCTCGATCTCGGGGTGAAGTGGCGGCTCGTAGGGGTCGTCGATCCCCGTGAATCCCTTGAGCTCGCCGGCACGAGCCTTGCGGTAGAGCCCTTTCACGTCGCGCTGCTCGCAGACCCCCACCGGCGTCGAGACGTAGACCTCGATGAAGTCGCCGGCCATCGCCCGTATCTCGTCGCGGATCTCCCGGTAGGGCGAGATCGCCGCGCAGATCGCCTTGACCCCGTTTCGGGCCAGGAGATGGGCCACGAACCCGATGCGCCGGATGTTGATGTCCCGGTCCTCCTTGGAGAAGCCGAGGCCTTTCGAGAGGTTCTCGCGCACCACGTCCCCGTCGAGCATCTCCACCCGCTCGCCCCGCCGGGACAGCTCTTTCTCCAGGGCCTCGGCGATGGTGGTCTTGCCGGCGGAGGGCAGCCCCGTGAACCAGATGATGCAGCCTGGCGGCGAGCTCATCGTAGCCATCTCTCCTCGGCGCGCACCGCCCACTGATGAAAGCGCTCGCCCTCCCGGCGGGTGGAGAGATAGCGGCGGAGCAGGCGCTCCACGTACCTGGCGAGATCGGCGGCGGGCACCTTGAGTCCCCGCACCTTGCGACCGAGGCGCGCCTCGTCGCCCAGGTGCCCGCCGAGATGGACCTGGTAGGCGTCGGCCTTCGTGCCGTCGGGCTTGGTCGAAAGCGCTCCCATGAACCCGATGTCGGCCACCTGGAAGCGGGCGCAGGAGTTGGGACAGCCGTTCAGATTGATGCGGATCGGCTCGTCGAAGCCCGGAAGCCGCTCTTCCAGCTCGCGGTAGAGCCAGTCGGCCCGTTGCTTGGTCTCCACGATTGCCAGCTTGCAGAACTCGATCCCCGTGCAGGCCATGGTCCCCTGCCGAAAGACGCTCGGATTCACCCGCAGGTCATGGTCGTCGAGGATGGCCACCAGCTCCTCCACCCGCTCCGGCGAGACATCGAGGATCACCAGCTTCTGCTGGGTCGTGGCTCGGATGCGGCCGGAGCCGAAACGGTCGGCCAGGTCGGCCACGTGACGGAGCTGATGACCGAAGATCCGCCCCGCCCTCGGCGCGAAGCCCACGTAGCGAAGCCCGTCCTTCTGGGGATGGACGCCCACGTGGTCGCGCTGGGCGGTCGTCGAGGGCGGTGGGGGGGAGCCGTCGGGCAGGGCGAAGCCCAGATATTCCTTCTCCAGCACCTGGCGGAAGCGCTCGGGCCCCCAGTCGGCCATGAGGAACTTCAGCCGGGCGTGGTTGCGGGCGCGCCGGTAGCCGTAGTCTCGGAAGACCCCGGTCACCCCCGCCCACACGTCGGGGACCAGGTCGGGCTGCACGAAGACGCCGAGGCGTCGGGCGAGCTTGGGGTTCGGGCCGAGCCCCCCGCCCACCCAGAGGTCGAAGCCCACCTCGCCGTCCTGGCGGTGGCCGACATAGCTGATGTCGTTGATCTCGTGCTGGCCGCATTGCTGCACGCAGCCCGAGATCGACGTCTTGTACTTGCGGGGAAGGTTGGAGAAGGCGGGGTCGCCCACGTAGCGGTGGTGGGTCTCGAACAGCCAGGGGCTCGCGTCGAAGATCTCATCGCGGTCCACGCCGGCCAGCGGGCAGCCCAGAAAGTTGCGGGGCGTGTCCCCGCAGGCCTCGCAGGTGGTGAGCCCGACCGCCTCGATCGCCTCCCAGATGCGGGGGACCTGCTCGATGCGGAGCCAGTGGAGCTGGACGTTCTGGCGGTCGGTGACATCCGCCACGTCCCGGCCGAATCGCTCCGAGCACCAGGCGATAGTCCGGAGCTGCTCCGAGGAGAGCTGCCCGCCCGCGATGCGGATGCGCATCATGAAGAACTCGTCCTCCAGCTCATGGGGCTCCGCGGAGGCGGTCGCCCCTCCGGGCATCCCCTGCCGGCGCTGGGTGTAAAGGCCCCACCAGCGGAAGCGGCTCCGCAGATCCGCGGGCCAGATCGAGCGGAATCCCTCCTTCGAATAGACGGAGATGATGCGCTCGCGCACGTTCAGCCCGTCATCCTCCCGCTTGAATTGCTCGGCGGGACTCCGGGGCTCCCTGTCGCCGACGGCCCATTGGCCCCCGGCAAAGCGGCTAGGCGTCACCCGACCCCCCTGCTCGCGCACCACTCTCCTAGCACCCGGCCACCTCCCCGGCGACCCTCCTGGATTGTTTGTGCCCTATTTATACGGTATAAACCCCGTAATGTCAACCGGTTTCGTCCTCCGGAGATTCAGGCCGAGAAGCGGTAGCAGCCCCGGGGGCTGCCGGTTCCCGCAGCCTCCACCAATCCGGAGATGCCTCCGACTCGCGGCATCGGTCCTGGAGAGGAAGTCCGGTCTATACATCCGAGTCGAGATCCGCGTTTAACGCCCACTCGTGACGATTGCTCCCGCTTCGAACTCAAAGAGAAGCCCTTTCTTCCGGTCCACCCAGCCTCGGCCCGCTTGGGTCCGGTAACTAGTGTGCAAAAGCTTCTTGAGATATGCGCCCTCGGTAGGAGTCGAACCTACGACACCAGGTTTAGGAAATGGTTCGGCCCTTCTTAGCTAGTGTGCGAAGAGATGTATATAAGAGTCCAGAGGTGTGGAGAAGGTGTTTGAAGACACAGAGCGCGTGCGACGTCATTTTCCGTCGTTGCTGGCTGTCCTCGGGCGTTTCGCAGAGTCCCACGGCCTCGATACGGCCTACTGCAGCATGCACACGCTAGTGGTTTCTTCGATGCTGCGTGGAGCACGATTTGCACTTGGTGCCGGATGTGCGCCGTGCGTGGTGCAAAATTGCTGAGCAAAACCGAAGTTATCTTCTGTTGGTCGGCTTGAGTGGTCGCGACAGGGACGAGTATTCCATGATCGACCCATTGTGTGGCGTGTGGGGCAAGGTCGAGCGAGCTCAGGAGCACCGCGATGCTCTCGGCGCGGTGTTCGACAGCTGGCTTGACCGCAGCCCGTATGGCGTCGCCGGAGAACTCGACCCCGAGACGGGGTGGTTCGTAATGACACTTCGGGAGTTCGAACCACCGCCGCTCCAGCTAGGCCTCATATTTGGGGATATGGTGAGCAATCTCCGTGCCGCCCTCGATCACCTCGTGTGGCAATTAGTCCTCGTGAATGGGATGGTCCCGACTAGCCAGACGGGTTTCCCTATTTCCACCGATGCTAATCAGTGGGGCCCTATGAAGGGACGCAACCTTGTCGGAGTCGCTAACCACTGGGTTGATGAAATCGAGCGTGTGCAGCCGTTCCATCAAGGCGGACGCGCTGTTCTCCACCCTCTCGCTGTTCTGAACCAGGTCAACAACATCAACAAGCATCGGGTGGTCTCGGCCGTTGCGGTGACAACCTTCGAGTGGCAACCGACGTTCGTTTTGAACCGACCTGCCGAGGAGGGGGACTGGGTTGCTCACGAGCTGATTCCCCTACCTCCGGGGTGGAAACTCAAAGACGGGGCAATGCTCGGAAGGCTGCGAGCTGACTCTTCCAAGGGTGACCTGCAGATCACCCGCATCGAGAAGATCGAGGATGTGGCTATAGGCGTCGGATTCGACGACGGACTAGAACATGAGGGAGCCTTCCCCGACCTTATTGGTGAGGTCAGCGCGACCGTCTCGGGTTTTAAGTCGGCTTTCGATGCATGATGCAAACCGTTGTCTCTGCGCTTGGACATGTCATGTCGCTATACGAATCGGCCGAATTCGTTGCGGGCGGTAACGAGAGATCAGACCTCACCCTTATCAGAAATCAGGTTAACCCGTTAACAGGGGGAAAGGGGAGCACAAA
>JBOGWM010000050.1:0-1670 GCA_050693695.1 Actinomycetota bacterium | reverse complement strand
CTCCTCAGGCCCCTGGAGGCGATCAAGGCGATCGCCCTTTTCCGCCTCGTCCTCCCGGAGGCTGTCCTGCGGTATGCGGGAGGGCGGGAGGTGACCCTGCGGGAGCTGCAACCCCTGGGGATGCTGGCGGGGATCAATGCCCTGATTCTCGGGAACTACCTCACCACCCTGGGGCGAGCCCCCGAGCAGGACCTGCGCATGCTCTCCGACCTGGGAATGCCGGTGAAAGCCCTTGGAACCTGAGACCGGCGCCGCGGACCCGGAAGCGAGCGCGCTCCCCGGGCCATGCCCCGCCTGCGGCAACCCTCTCTCGGGGGAGCACGAGGCATGCGCCTACGATCCCCCTCGCTTCTGCCCACACTGCGGCCGCCGATTAAAGGTGCAGGTCTTCCCGGACCGATATCAGGCCCGCTGCCTCGCGTGCGACGCGCCGGAGACCGGAGATACCTGATCTACGGGCCAACCTCCCCGAAGAGGTTCCCGAGAGTGCCCAAGATCCCCAAGAGGCCCCCATCCTCGGGAGGCTCGGAAGTGGGCGGAGGGTTGGTGGAGATGGGATCGGTGGTGGGCGGGGAGGCCGGCGACTCGACTCCCAAAGCGCGAGCCACATCGAGGCGTCCACGGCAGTTCCGGCTGCCCGCGCCGCACGACACTCCGGCGTTTGCGGTTTCGAGGATTCGGTCCACGGCCCCCTGGGGGGTGTATCCCCGTGCCAGCAGCAGCCCCACCGCCCCGGCCACATGCGGGGCCGCCATGGAAGTGCCCGCCAGGTATTTGTACTGGTTCTGCTGCCCGCGCACCCAGTAGGTCGAATAGATGTCGTCGGCCTGGGTTGCATTATTGGCACCACCCGGGGCGAGGATGCTCCACTTGGCGCTGCCCAGAGGGCTCGAGTAGTCGGTGACGTGGTCATCCGGTCCGGTGGCGCCCACCACGATGGCGTCCAAGTCCCCGTAGTCGGAGCTCCCGAGTCCCAGAAGGTTCGTGTTGCCGGAGGCCAGCACCGGAACCGCTCCGTGCGCCCAGGCGTATTCGACGCCCTCCTCCAGTCCCGTCCCGAGAAGGGAGGTGAGAAGAAAGACGGGATCTCCGAGGCTCAGGTTGATCACCTTGGCCCCGTTATCGACCGCCCATTTGATGCCGGCATTGACATCATCGAGGTTGCCGGCGCCGCGTTCGTCCAGCACCTTGGCCACGACCAGAGAGGCATCTGGGGCCACTCCCGCGATGCCCTTGCCATTGTCCTTGAAGGCGGCCGCGATCCCCGCCACATGCGTTCCGTGACCGTGAGCGTCCTGACCCGATCCCGAGCATCTGGAGGCGTTGCCGTTGGCGCCGACACAGCTCGTGTGGGCCACGATCTTGTCAGCGAGATCCTCGTGCAACAGATCCACACCGCTGTCCACGATGCCGATGCGCACCCCGGCCCCCGTGCTCGATGTCCACGCGCTGGGCGCGCCGATCTTGTCGAGAGCCCACTGCCGGGAGAAGCTCGTGTCATTGGAACCCATCGCCGCGATGGGCAAGAGCGCCCACACGAGGGCGAGTCCCATGATCCCCAGTGACCGACGAACCCGAGCGGGCATGGCGTTCTCTCCTCTCCTCGGCCCGACCTTCGAGCCGCGTAGTCGATTATGGAGCCCGGCCGTCCACTTTTGGGACGGAAAATC
>JBOGWM010000049.1:0-27600 GCA_050693695.1 Actinomycetota bacterium | reverse complement strand
GAGGCGAGCTGCAGACGATCGGCGCCACCACGCTCGACGAGTACCGCAAGCACCTCGAGTAGGATGCGGCCCTCGAGCGGCGGTTCCAGCCGGTCATGGTCGCGGAGCCGAGCGTGGCCCACACGATCGAGATCCTCAAGGGCCTGCGGGACCGGTACGAGGCTCATCATCGAGTCCAGATCACGGACCAGGCGGTGGTGGCGGCGGCCAACCTCGCCGACCGCTACATCTCGGACCGCTACCTGCCCGACAAGGCCATCGACCTGATCGACGAGGCGGGATCGCGGCTTCGCATCCGCCGGATGACCGCGCCCGAGGACGTGCGGGAGACCGACGAGAAGATCGCCGAGGTCCGCCAGCGCAAGGAAGGGGCGATCGAGGCCCAGGACTACGAGCGGGCCGCCCGGCTCCGGGACGAGGAGAAGCGTCTCATCGCGGAGCGCGAGACTCGCCAGGCCCGGTGGCGCGAGTCCGAGGGCGAGGTTCTGGCGACGGTGGACGAAGAGGAGATCGCCGAGGTGCTGGCGTCCTGGACCGGCATCCCGGTCTACAAGCTCACCGAGGAGGAGACCGAGAAGCTCATCCGCATGGAGGAGGAGTTGCACCGCCGCATCGTGGACCAGGATGAGTCCGTGCGGGCGGTCTCTCAGGCGATCCGCCGTACCCGGGCGGGGCTTAAGGATCCCAAGCGCCCGTCGGGCTCCTTCATCTTCCTCGGTCCCTCCGGGGTGGGGAAGACCGAGCTCTCCAAGGCGCTGGCGGAGTTTCTCTTCGGGGCCGAGGACGCCCTCATCCAGCTCGACATGTCCGAATACATGGAGAAACACACGGTCAGCCGGCTGATCGGCTCTCCCCCCGGCTATGTGGGCTACGAGGAGGGCGGCCAGCTCACCGAGGCCGTGCGCCGCCGCCCGTTCTCAGTGGTGCTCTTCGACGAGATCGAAAAAGCCCACCCGGACGTCTTCAATACCCTGTTGCAGATCCTGGAGGACGGCCGGCTCACCGACGCCCAGGGTCACACGGTGGACTTCAAGAACACCGTCATCATCATGACCTCCAACCTGGGCACGCAGAAGTTGCGCAAGGCCGCCCTGGGGTTCGGCCCCAGCGACGACGAGGTTACCTACGAGCGGATGAAGGAGAAGGTTCTCCAGGAGTTGAAGACCGCCTTCCGGCCCGAGTTCTTGAACCGCATCGACGACGTCATCGTCTTCCGGGAGCTGTCCCGCCAGAACGTGAAGGACATCGTGGATCTCATGATCCGCCGGGTTCGGAACCAGCTCGAGAGCCAGGACATCGGCATCGAGCTGACCGACGCCGCCAAGGACATCCTGGCCGAGCAGGGTTATGATCCGGCTCTCGGCGCCCGCCCGCTGCGGCGGGCCATCCAACGTCTCGTGGAGGATCCGCTCTCCGAGAAGATCCTCTGGAAGGAGTTCCGCGCCGGGCAGATGGTGGTGGTCGATGCCGAGCCGGATCCGGAGAATACCAGCAAGCAGAGGCTCGTCTTCCGAGCCGCGGAGCGTGCCCCGGAGACGCCTCCGGTCGAGCTGGCGGGGAGCGGCACCTCAGAGCCATAGTGCGGCGTCCCCACGCCGCTCGCTTCGTTGCTCGGTCTACGAAGCGCGAAACCTCCCCTAATCAGCAGTCGCATGAAGGGGCACCTCTCCGCGGGGAACGGCTCAAACCGGTCTTCTCCGGCCTTCCGGCTCCGTTTTTGCAAGGTCCTGTCGCTGCTTGTTACCATGGTGTTCTTACCCGACGTGAGACCATGGGGGCAAGCGCTATGGGGCCGCGTTCTTTGGTCGGGTGTCATCGAAGGAGGGAGTGATTGTTTCACGTAGGGGACAAGGTCGTGTATCCACATCATGGGGCTGCGGTTATCAAGGGACTCGAGGAGCGGGAAGTCCTGGGGGCAAGAAGGGAATATTTCGTCCTCCGCCTGTCATACGGGGATCTCACCCTGCTCGTTCCGTCTGACAACACCGAAGAGGTCGGTATCCGGGCTGTTATCAGTCGGGAGGAGCTGGAGAAGGTCTTCAAGGTGCTTCGCTCCAAGGAGTGCCGGATGCCCTCCAACTGGAGCCGTCGCTTCAAGACACACGTTGAGAAGCTTCGATCGGGTGACATCTATCAAGTGGCCGAGGTGGTTCGCAACCTTTCCCGTCGTGAGAAGGAGAAGGGTCTGTCTGCGGGCGAGAAGCGCATGCTTGTGAGGGCGAAGCAGATCCTGATCTCGGAGGTCACCTTCGCCGCCAATGTCGACGAGAAAGAGGCCGTCGGCATGCTCGATCAGGTGCTTGCCTAACGATCACGAGGCTCCGCGGTTCCCACCCAAAGTTCACCACTTGCAGGTCAGCGCGAACAGGGACGCAGGGGTTGAGGCGCGGTCCGTGCCCGGCCCCTACTCTTGTCGTATGGTCATGAGGAATGAAGCGCATGTATGTGCCGTCCTTTTAGGGGCGGGTCAGGGCCTGCGAGCCGGGGGGAAGACTCCCAAGCAGTTCCTTCCCCTGGCAGGTCGGCCCATGCTGGTCCATTCCCTGCTCGCCTTCGAGCAGACCCGGCGGGTTCTCTCGGTCGTGGTCGTGCTCTGCGGGCAACGGCCTCCCGGGCTGGAAGCGGCGATTTCGCTCCCCAAGGTGCGCTCGGTGGTCACGGGTGGCGAGACCAGGCAGCAGTCCCTGGCGAAGGGCGTCTCGGGACTGCCGCCGGAGGCCTCGATCGTCCTCGTCCACGACGCCGCCCGGCCGCTGGTACGTCCGGCGCTGATCGAGCGAGTATTGGACGGCTTGGACGAAGACCACGAAGGAGCCATCCTCGCGGTCCCCCTCGAGGATGCCGTCAAGGAGGTCAGCGAGGAAGGTGAGCTGCTCGGTTCACGGGACCGCGGGGGGCTCTGGAGGGCCCAGACGCCTCAGGCCTTCTTTCGAGACCCCCTCGAGGACGCCCTCGCCCGTAACCTCACCGAGGGGGTGGTGCACGACGATTGCTCTGCGCTCGCCGCCACGGCGGGCTATCGGGTCCGGGTGGTCATGGGGGAGCCCTCCAACCTCAAGGCCACCCGCCCGGTTGACTTGATGCTCTGCGAGACGCTGCTCCGGGCGTGGAGTGATCCCTCCGACACCGCGATGGCGACTTCTCCAACCAATCCCGCGACGTGACGGGTGGCAAGGACCCAGAGGGTACCCCGGACGCCAGCCCGGCGAGGGTCGGGTTCGGCTTCGACGCCCACGCCTTCGACGACTCCCGCCCGCTGGTGCTCGGCGGGGTCACTATCGCCGGGGCCAGGGGGCTGGTCGGTTGGTCGGATGCGGACGTGCTGTCCCACGCGCTCGCCGACGCCCTCCTCGGCGCCGCCGGTCTGGGGGATCTGGGGACCCACTTTCCCGCCGAGGCCGTCGCGGAGGGCTGCTCCAGCCTGGAGCTCCTCGGCGCCACCGCCCGGCTGGTCTCCGAGGCGGGGCTTGGAGTGGCCAATGCGGATTGCCTGGTGATCTTGGAGGGCGTCCGGGTGGCGCCCTATCGGGGGGCGATGGAAAGGCTGCTCGCCTCGGCACTCGGGGTCGATGCGGGCCGTGTCAATGTCAAGGCGACCAGCACCGATCATCTGGGATTCGTCGGGCGCGGCGAGGGGGCGGCGGCCATGGCGGTGGTCCTGCTCAAAGTTGTGCCCGGAGAACGCCCGGCCGCCCGGGAGTGAGGCTCGGGTGCTCCCGGGCGGGGCCGAGGTCATCTACGGCCGCAGGCCGGTGGCGGAGGCGTTGCGGGCGGGAGTCCGTCCCCAGCGTCTCGTCCTTGCCCGGGGATCGAAGCCCTCCCCCATCCTGAGCGAGATCGAGGATCTCGCCCGCCGGTCGGGCGTGGCGGTGTCCTACGAAGCTCGGGGGACGCTGTCTCACCTGGTCCCTTCCGGCAACCACCAGGGCGTGGTGGCGGTCGTGGAGCCCTTCGAGTACCGGCCTTCGGAGACCCTCCTTCGCGCTGGAGAGGTATCCAGGCTGGTCCTGCTGGATGGGGTGACCGACCCGGCCAACCTCGGCTCCATCCTGAGGAGCGCGGAGGCGTTCGGCTGGCAGGGCGTGCTTATCCCGCGCCGCCGTGCCGTGGGCGTCACGGCGGCGGTGCGCAGGATCGCGGCCGGGGCGGCGGAGCGCGTCCCCGTGGCCTGGGTGGGCTCCCCGGCCGGGACCGTCACCCGACTCCACGGCGACGGATTCCGGGTGATCGGGCTGGACCCCGAGGCCGCCACCCCCCACGACGCCCTCGAATGCCGGGACCGGCGGATATGCCTCGTCGCCGGAGCCGAAGGCCGGGGCCTCTCGCAGCTCGTCCGCCGCCGCTGCCACGAGCTGATCCGGATCCCCATGAGAGGCAAGCTGGCAAGCCTCAACGTCGCCGTGGCGCTGGCGGTGGTCATGGCAGAGGTCGCCAGGCAGGGAGATTCCTCCTCTGAGAAGAAGCCTGCGGGGACGTGAGCCCAGGGGCTCCCTCGTGTCCCTCTACAATTGAGGATCGTGAAGCAGACCTGCTGGTGTGGCGCAATCCGGTAGCGCAAGCGACTTGTAATCGCTAGGTTCCCGGTTCGAATCCGGGCACCAGCTCGCTTAAAACCTCGAGCGTCCCGACGCCGCTACCGAGGGCGGACTCGACGACCGTGCCGACGAGCACCGCCCCCAGCCGGCGGACAGTGATCTCGACTTGGGGGAGCTCGGGCACTCCGGGCGAATATACTCCGAGCCTCGCGGTCGAGAGGTGGGATTTCCTACTGGAGCAGCTTTCCCCAGGTAATCGGGCCGATGATTCCGTCATCCGCTATTCCCGCGGACCTTTGAAAGGCCTTGGTGGCAGCGGTGGTATTCGGACCGAAGATACCGTCGATCCCCTTGGGGTCAAAGCCGTGGGCGAGAAGAAGACCTTGAGCGTTCTTGACGATCTGGGTCCTGGAACCCTCCTTGATCGTCGGCGGGGTGGGTAGTGTCACCGCGTCCTCCTTGGCTTGGGCCTCGTTGACTCCTTGTGGAGATCAAGTCGGGCATGGATCTCGTGGTCTGACTGTAGACCCACCCTTCCCATTTCCCTCCTTTCTCAGAGTTACGGGTGGATACTGGATTGTCTGGTGCGGGAGAGGCGTCGTCAATAGCACAGTGATTAATTAATATACAGTCAGGTTAGCTCTAGCGGGTGTTGAAGCGATTCATGGCTCGCTCCAGACCCTCTCGAATGATGGCGAGCACCGCCTCGGCGGCTTCCCCCTCCGCCACCGCCAGGGCGTCCGCCTCCTCCGACGCCATCGGCTTCAGCACCCAGCTAGCGGGATCACCTCCCCCCTCGGGGCGCCCCACCCCGATCCTGACCCGATAGAAGTCGGGAGTGCGCAGGGCCTCCACCATCGAATCCAATCCGTGGTTTCCGGCCGTCCCGCCTCCTCTCTTGAGCCGCAGGGTCTCCGATCTCAGGTCGATGTCGTCATGGACGATGATGAGATTCTCCACGGAGAGCTTGAACCAGGCGAGGAGGGAGGCGACCGCCGGGCCGCTGTCGTTCATGTAGCCGGTGGGGCGGGCCAGGAGGAGGCGGAAGCCATTCACGCGGGTCTCTGCCAGCAGGGCGCGCCCCCGGCCCCGGCGCAGGGGACAGGACAGGGATTCGGCCAGCCGGCCAATCGCCCGGGCGCCGGCGTTGTGCCGGGTACGCTCGTAGCGTCGCCCCGGGTTGCCGAGCCCGACCGCCAGCCAGGTAGCGTCATTCATCGCGGGATCAGATTACGGAGTGGCCTGCGGCCTTGTGGCCGGGCGGTGAAAAGGAACCTACCGCGGGGTCTCGGGCCCGCTTTCTCCGGCCTGGCCCCCCGCCTCCTCGCCCGTCCCTGCCTCGATGGTGGTGGGCATGACCTGAGGCTCCACGACGGAGACGATGATCTCTTCGGGTGAGTTGAGGATCTCGACGCCTCCGGGCGCAGCCACGTCGCCGACCCGGAAATGCTCCCCGACGCCCAACCCGCTCACCGCGACCTCGATGGCGGAGGGGAGCTCGGTGGGCAGCGCCTCGATCCTGAGCTCCCAGAGGTGATGCTCGAGGACGCCGCCCTCCTTGACCCCGTGCGCCTCTCCCGTGAGGTGGACCGGAACGTCCGCGTGGATCTTCACGTCCCGGGAGACGTTGACGAAATCGACATGGAGCAGATCGCCACGGACCGGATGGCGCTGGATCTCCCGGGCGAGGGTGAGGTACCGCTTCCCGGCCACCTCGAGGTTGATGAGCACGTTCATGCCCGCCCCGGTGTGAAGGCTGCGAACCATCTCCCGGCCGTCCACCAGCAGGGGGATGGGCTCGATGCCCCGCCCGTAGAGGACGGCCGGCACCTGGCCCGAGAAGCGGGCCTGACGGGCCGGACCCTTGCCCCGCCCGGTTCGGATCTGGCCCCGAAGTGTGGTTTCCATGGATCAGAGGTTATCTCAAATGCCGCCTCACCTGGAGCGGCCCCAATTTAGGAGTCCAATGCCGCTGGAGGCTCCGATCGCAACTCGGGGGGGATCGCCTCCTGGTTCTCGCCCTGGAAGATCTCAGACACCGAATCGTCGTGGAAGACGGCCCTGATGGTGGAGGCCAGGATGGGGGCGATCGAGATCACGGTGATCTTATCCGGCAGGCACTCGGTGGGGAGGGGGAGGGTATTGGTGACGATGACCTCCGTGAGCGCCGAATGGCGGACCCGCTCCAGGGCCGGTCCGGAGAAGACGGGATGGGTGGCCGCCGCCATCACCTCTCGTGCGCCTCGCTCGATGAGCACATCGACGGCGCCGACCAGGGTCCCCGCGGTATCGATCATGTCGTCCACCACCAGGCAGCGCTTGCCCTCCACATTGCCCACCACATCCATGATCTCGGGGGCCCCCCCGGGCCCCGGCTGCCTGCGCTTGTGCATCAAGGCCAGCGGGGTGTGGAGATGGTAGGCATATTTCTCCGCCACCCGTACCCGGCCGGCATCGGGGGCCACGATCACCAGCCGGTCCGGATACTTCTCCTTCACATATTCGGCCAGGATCGCCATCGCGGTCAGGTGGTCGAAGGGGATGTCGAAGAAGCCCTGGATCTGGCCGGAGTGCAGGTCCACCGAGAGCACCCGATCCGCGCCGGCGATCTGGAGCAGATCCGCGATCAGCCGGGCCGAGATCGGCTCCCGGGACAGGCTCTTGCGGTCCTGGCGGGCGTATCCGTAGAAGGGGACGACCGCGATGATCCGCTTGGCGCTGGCGCGCTTTAACGCATCGATCATCAGGAGCTGCTCCATGATCATCTCGTTGATCGGATGGGAGTGGGTCTGGACCACGAATGCGTCCGTGCCTCGAGCGGAACCCATGTAGCGCACGTAGATCTCTCCCGATGGGAAGCGGCGGATCTCCACCTCTTCCAGCGCCATCCCCAGATGATCGGCGATCTCCCGAGCGAGGGCCGGGTTCGAGGTCCCCGAGTAGAGACGAGCCCGCTTCTTGATGCTGATCTCCATGGGGCTTCCCTACTCTTTTGTCTCGGGATGGTCGAGCGTCTCATTGTCGCGCGGCCGGCGCCTGCGAATCGGCCGGGCCGGCGCCCCGATGACCGCATCTCCGGGGGCGATGTCCCTGGTGACCACGGCGCTCGCACCGGTGACCGCCTCCCTGCCCACCGTGACGGGGGCCACGAGCATGGTGTCCGAGCCGATCAGGACGCCATCTTCGATCACCGTCGCGGACTTGCGCTTGGTCTCGCCGTCGTAGTTGCAGGTGATCGAGCCGGCTCCCACGTTCACGTTCTTGCCGATGACGGCGTCGCCCATGTAGGAGAGGTGGGGAACCTTCGATCCCTCCCCCAGGATCGACTCCTTCATCTCGACGAAGGTTCCCACCTTCGAGCGGGCCTCCAGGCGGGTGCCGGGTCGTAGGGAGGCGTAGGGGCCCACCTGGGTCCGGGGGCCGATGGTGCAGGAGCGCACCACCGAAAATGTCACCTCGGCGCCGTCTCCCACCATGGAGGAGACGATGCGGGTGCAGGGTCCGATAAGGCAGCCTTCTCCGATGCTCGTCTCACCCTCGAGGAAGGTGAGAGGCCGGATCACCGTGTCCTGTCCAACCTCCACGCCAACGTCGATGTAGGTGGCGGGCGGGTCCTCGATGGTGACTCCCGCGGCCATGAGGGCTTTGAGGTGGCGAGCCCGCAGCCCTTCCCCGGCCTCGGCGAGCTGGCTGCGATCGTTGACTCCCCGGACCTCGTCGGCATCGGAGGCCGGGACCGTATCGACCCTGCTCCCCTCGGAGGCGATGATCCAGACGGCGTCGGGGAGGTAATACTCTCCCTGGGCGTTGTCGTCTCTGACGCCGGCCAGGGCTCGGAAGAGCGGTTCTTTCTCGAAGCACCAGATCCCCGTGGAGACCTCGGTCACCGCCCGCTGGGCGGGGGAGGCGTCGGCCTCTTCCACCACTCGGAAGGCGCCCTGCTCCCCGGCGCGGATGATCCGCCCGTAGCCGGTTGGATCCTCGAGGCGCGCGCTCAGCAGCGTCGCCGAGGCCCGCGTCTTCACGTGGTGCTCCAAGAGGGCCTCGAGCGTGGCGGTCGTTATGAGGGGGTGATCCCCCGGTAGTACGAGTACGGGACCGTCAAAGCCCGCAAGCGCCTGCTCCGCCCGGCGGACGGCGTCGCCGGTACCCAACCTTTCCGGCTGATCCACGAACGTGGCGTTGGGCCACTCCGCCACGGCGTCGATGATCTGCTGGCGGCCGTGGCCGACCACGACGATCAGGGGGCCGAGACTGGCAATCCGGCTCGTGGCCCGCAGAACGTGCCAGATCAGGGGCCGCCCCGCTGCGGGGTGGAGGAGCTTGGGGAGGGTTGAACGAAACCGCTTTCCGAGGCCGGCGGCAAGAACGACGGCGGCAACCTGGGGTCCGGGTGGCACCCGCCCAGGATACGAGATAAGGGAGGCCGGAGGTCGAGCCCGAGTCATTCCAGCCGGCCGCCGGCCGCAGCCATGACGGCTCCGGGGCCAGGATTCGAACCTGGACACGATCATCCAAAGTGACCGGTGCTACCGTTACACCACCCCGGAAGGCTCATCTAACTCTACCTGTCCGAGCTCTGCGGCCACCCGAGGGAGAGCGGATATGGACGCCGCGGGATCAGGGAGGGTTAACAGTTAACTCGCTCCGAAGCAGACGAAACCTGCCCCGGCGGCCAGCTTCGTCGGGCCCGGGGACCCGACCGCCATCTGAGCGGCCATGAGGGCCGTCGCGGGGGGGAGCCGCAGCTTCAGCCCTCGATGGAATTCGAGCATGAGCGCGTGGGTGGCTTCGTCGGGGACGGGCACGACGCTGGCCACCAGGGTCGCTGCGCCAAGGGCAAAGAGAGCGGAAGCGAGTCCCATGAGCTCGTCACCCGGACGCACGCCCGAAAGCCCCGAGTCACACGCCGAGAGCACCACCAGCCGGGGTGCGGAATCGAGCCTTTCCAGGTCATACACCATGAGCGGGCCGTCAGCGAGCTGGAGGGAGGAGAAAAGCGGGTTGTCCGCCCGGAAGCGCCCGTGCGTGGCGAGGTGCGCCAGCTTGGCCCCATCCAGAGATCGTGTGACCTCCTCCACCCGGGCATCTTCTCCCTGAAGGTGAATGGCTCTGGGATAGCGCCGCTTGAGGGCCGCCACCTCCGCCTTCGCGCCCGCAAGGTCGGGGCCGGCGACGAGGACGACTCCTGTGGCGGACGTCGGGCCGAGCGCTCTTTTCATGGCCTCCATCCAGAGTCCCGCCGAGGGAGCGACCGTCACCGGGCGCCCGGAACAGGAGGGGAGCAGCGACCACGGTATGGCATGGAGGGGACCGGTGGGTACGATCACCAGGGGCCGCTCGGCGACATGTGACGCCAGGGGAGCCAGCAGCAGATCATCCAGGCGCCTGGCCGCGTGCACGGCCCCGTCGCCTGCCACTTGCAGGAGGCGATCGGGACCGCCCAAGGCCAGCCGCCTCAGGGCAAAGCGGAGCGCTTCAATCTCCGAGGTCACTTCCGAAAGCGCCCCGAGGCGACGGAGCCGGAGCTTTCCCCCGGCGAGCGCCACCGCCCAGAGCGCGCCTTGCTCCTCTGCGATCTCCACCAGCGCTCGCTCCCCGAGAGCCTCGGCCACCGATCCCGCCCCGACCGCGGGACGCTCGGTTAAAGCTCCCGAGCCGGGGGCCTGCCAGGAGCGGCGGCGAATCGCTCCCTCCAGGGCCGCCTGCCGGCGAAGGAGAGCATCAGGGCGCCGGCCGGCGAGCACTGCGGTGTCCAACTCCGCCCCGACCCGGCGCAGCTCGGCCAGCTCATGGGCGAGAACGGCATCCTCGGGGGGGCGCGCGGGGCGCAGAAGGAGGGTCCCCGCCCGCCACCGCTCCATCCACTTGAGGACGCGCTCCGGCCTGCCCGAGGAGATCGCGAGGCTCAGTCCCAGCTTCGCCAGCTCGGCCCCGTGACCGGAGGCATGGACGCGCAGCTCCGTCGCCCCCAGGGCGGCCCGGTGCTGGTTGAGGATCCTCACCCCCGTCCGCAGCGCGGTATCGGCGCCCCGGTGGTCCCCCCTGGACAGCCGGAGAAGCGCTTCCGCGTGCCACGCCCGCATCCGCAGCTCCACCGGCCCGCTCCGTCGAGCCCGGCTCGCCCGCGCCAGCTCCTTGGTCGCCGTCTCCGTCCGACCGAGCGCCAGCGCGTGCCGGGCAGCGAGAAGGCGGGCGTCCAGGGCCGGCACGGCCCAGCCGATACCGGAGAGCGCGTCGGCCGTCCGAAGCGCGCGCCGGAGGCCGGCCGGGGAACGCGAACCGTCAAGCCATCCGGCACGGACGGTCGCATGGCTCGCCAGCGCCACCCAGCCGGGCCGTTGTTGGCGCCTGAAGGCTGTCCTCGCCCGCTCCGCCATCGCCCGCGCGGTAACGACATCCCCGCCGAGCAATGCCGCGTGAGAGAGCATCAGCCGGCCGTCCGCCAACTCCAGGAACCTGCGGGCTCGGGCCAGCTCCTCGACCGCCCTCTCCGCGGCCTGGCGCGCTTCGGGGATGAGGCGAACGGATAACAATAGCTCGCAGCGGTCCATGAGGAGGTTCGGGCGGGGCACCCCGTGAGCGCGGTAGTGCTCGTCGGCCTGATCGTACAGCTCGAGGGCGGAGACGAAGTCGCCCCCGCGGGCGGCCACCAGACCCAGGTTCCATTGGGTATCGGCGACCGCCAGGTGATTGCCGAGCTGCCGGTACAGCCGTTCCGCTTCCCGGAGGTCCTCCTCGGCCCTGCGCAGGTTCCCGCGGTCCGTGTGAACCAGGCCCCGGTTGTTGAGGCACATCGCCTCCCACAGGCGGTCGTCCTTCTGGCGGAAGACGGCCAGTGCGTGCCGGTTACCCTGCAACGCCTCCTCGAGGCGCCCGAGGTGCCAGAGCACGAGGGCGTGCAGCATCTGCAGGCGGGCGGCGTTGAGGCCATGGACCAGGCCCGCCGCCAGCTCCACCTCCTTCAGAGCCCCGGCCGTGTCGCCCCGGTAGGCCAGGAGCCAGGTGAGGGCGACGTGCGACTCCCCCGCGGAGGTTTCGAGGCCCGCGCCCTCCGCGATCGCGATTGCCCTGCGCACGTGGGCCACCGCGCCCTCGATGTCGCCAAGCTCTCGGGCGGCCAGGCCGAGCGCCCGCTCCGCGATCGACGCGGAGCGGGCGTCGTTCTCTTCTCGTGCGCGCCTCAGCGCCTCGTTGGCTCGCCGCTGAACCAGACGGGGATCGGTCAGGACGAGAGAGAGAGTCTCTTCGGCTTGCTCCCGGACATCACCTTCCGCCACTGCCCCTGCCAACCCGGCCCTCGCTCGGAGCCGAATTCGTTCACCTCGGCTGCCCCTTGGGGCAATCCTACTTGAGTTGATCTTCCGTTGTATCAGGAGGCGACCGACCGTCTCTGCTTGTTCGAACTACTCGTGCTCGAGTTCCGTCCTGAGACCAGAGGGAGGTCAAAATGGAGGTTAGAGACACAATTATCGAGATCGATGATAGAGACATACTTAGGGAGGTCCCCCCGGAGTACTGGGATAGGAATGTTCTCTCGAAAGAGCCGGATCTCGTCATGGATGATCACCGGTACTACCGGCGCAACGATCTGCTGGTGGCCAGGGAGCACCGTGATCGGGTCATCAAGGTGCTGGAGGAGCGGGGCCTGCGGCTGTCCGTCGATTCCAGTTCGGAGATCGGGGTCTGCAAGCTGACCATTCCCGATCTCGAGGTCCTGAAGACAATCGACGTACTCCGGGCACATCCCGAGACCGCCGACGCGATCGTCCAGCCCAACCATATCCTGACCGGGGTGGGCCAGGGGCACGGGCCCGCCACCTGGCCCTTGGCCGTAAAGCGTCCTCCGGACTTGCCCTCGATAGTGCCAGGTGGCGACGGGGAGGTTATCGTGGGCGTGCTCGACACCGGTGTCATCGCCCCGGACGGTAACGTCTCCAGTACCTTCATCCGCCCACGATGCCGGCCTCTGAGCAAGGAGCACGACTGCGAGCACCTGGAGGAGGGGGAACTCGAGTACGAATCCGGGCACGGGACCTTCGTCGCCGGCATCGTCCTCCAGCTCGCTCCGGATGCGGAGGTGGTGTCGGTGCGGACCCTGAGCTCCAAGGGCTTCGCCGATGACTGGGAAGTGGCGCAAGGTGTCTTGAGGCTGAAGGAGAGCGGGGCGAAGATCATCAACCTCTCCCTCGGTGGCCACACCCGGGGAGGCGTGGCCCCGCTCGCCCTCGATGCGGCGCTTGACGCCCTCCCCCCGGACGTCGCGGTGGTGGCGGCGGGGGGCCCCGTTCATGGAGACTTCGGCCACCTTCCCTTCTGGCCGGCGATGGTGGAGCGCGTCATAGGGGTCGGCGCTCTCAGGTACGAGGACAACACGCCGGCCCGTCTGCGCCGGGAAAAGCAGCCTCGGCTCATGCGCGCCCCTTACAGCAGCTCCGGTCCCTGGGTGAACATCTGGGCGGTTGGAGATTGGATCAGCACCTATGTGGAGGCAACCGAGCGGCAATATTCCCTCCCTAAATATCCGGGCCGGAACGTGGATCGTCCATTGGAGGGCTGGGCCCGCTGGAGTGGAACCTCCTTCGCCGCCGCCACGGTCTCCGGCGCCATCGCCTCCGTGATGACCTCCAAGAAGGTCAGTGCGAGCGAGGCAGCTCGCCTCGTGACCACCGGAGCGGAGCGCTTTCCCGAGATTCGTACGCTGAGCGCTCCGGACCGGGAGCGGGAGACTGACGCCCGGCCGGTCCACCCGGGGGGCCACGCCTCACCGTCACGCGGCATCGTTCTTCCGACCCCCGATTTTCAACACGGTCGTTTCGGGCGGATGTTCCCTAATGCGCCGGTCTTTCTGATCAACGAGGGCGAGCTCGTTGATCTGGCGAAGAAGATGATCAAGCCGGTAGCCGCAGAGGTTGACCGGCCGCTGGGGGAGTTCAACCAGTATGAGAACCCTGAGATCCCGGCCGGCTACACCTACCTCGGTCAATTCATCGGCCATGACATCACCTTCGATCCCGCGTCGAGCCTTCAGCGCCAGAACGACCCACATGCCCTGCATAATTTCCGTACCCCGCGCTTCGATCTGGACTCGATCTACGGGCGCGGCCCCGCCGACCAGCCTTACCTGTACCGCCAGGACCGGGACCCGATCCCGAGTGCGCGGGTCCCCGGGCTGAACCTCAACGAGCTCATCTTCCTGCTCGGCGCCGACGTCGACCCCGATGACCCCGCTTCGGAGATCAAAGGCCCGGATCTTCCTCGCAACCTGGGGCGAGAGCGCCTCGATGGACGGGCGCTGGTCGGCGACCCTCGCAGCGATGAGAACCTCATCATCTCCCAGCTCCACGTGCTCTTCTTGAGATTTCACAACCGGATGGTCGATTTCGTCGCCGAGCGGAGTCCGTTGCGCGGCGAGAACCTGTTCAAAGAGACCCAACGCCTGGTGCGCTGGCACTACCAGTGGGTTGTGGCCCACGACTTCCTGGCCAGGTTCGTCGGCAAGGCCGTGGTCAAAGACATCCTGGCGCCCCAGAGATTCATGGTGAACGGTGAGGATGGCCCGGAGCAGCGAGAGATCGTCCGGCCCCGCTTCCGCTTCTACCGCCACCCCGGCCGCCCCCCGTTCATTCCGATCGAGTTTTCGGTCGCCGCCTATCGCTTCGGTCACTCCACGGTCCGACCGAGCTACTTCTTCAACGATTTCGTCCGCAAGCAAACCGAACCGGGGCGCACTCCGATCTTCCAACCCACCTCGACGATCGAGAATGAGACCAAGAACCTGAACGGCTTCCGGCGGCTGCCCGACAAGTGGGGATTTCAGTGGAAGTACTTCTTCGACCGCCTGAGCGACGAAGACAACCTTCCTCAGCTCTCCCACAAGATCGATGACGAGCTTGCAAGTTCGCTCGGATCCCTGCCATCGGGAGGGGTCGGCGGCCCGAGCTCGCTGGCCCAACGCAACCTGCGGCGTGGGCTGCACCTCCAGGTGCCTTCGGGCCAGGCGGTCGCCATGGCCATGGGCATCCCGCCGCTCGCCGCCAAGGATCTCGACCTCGACGATCTCTCGGCGGAGCTCAGGTCCCACACACCGCTTTGGTACTACATCCTGCGCGAGGCGAAGGTTCAGCGCGGCGGCTGCCAACTCGGCTCGGTCGGCGGCCGGATCGTGGCCGAGGTGCTGCTCGGGCTGCTTGCAGCCGACCCGCTCTCCTACCTGAATGCCGGGCCGGGATGGACCCCGGAAGATGCCCTCACCAACGAAGACGGCGACTTCGAGATGCCGGAGCTGATCAAGTTCGCGCTCTCGGCTTAGACCTTCTCGGGAGCCGGAGCTTTGGCTTCCGTATAACGTTGGGACAAAAAGGGGGTGGGATGCGGGCGCCGGTGCCGGTCCTCGTCGAGGAGAGCCCCGGGCGGGCGGCACGCACACCCTGGCAGATCTTCTGGCGCCGGTTTCGAAGGGACCGGCCGGCTTTTGTCGGCCTGATGATTATCATCGGGCTGGTCACGCTCGCCCTAACGGCTCCCCTGATCGTGAGATGGGGCAATCATCATCCTCCGACAGCTCTCTACAGCCGGGAAGCGTTGAACCAGGAATTCGGCACCCCTCTCGGTCCCAACGGCCGGTTTTGGTTTGGGGCGGACCCCTCGGGCCGGGATCTGTTCTCTCGTATCCTCTACGGCGCCAGGGCCTCTCTGCTGATCGCCTTGGTCGCGACCGGGCTCAGCGTCTCGGTCGGGGTTGCCATGGGACTTCTCGGCGGATACTACCGGGGGTGGGTCGACACCGCGATCAGTCGCCTGACGGACACGCTCCTCGCCTTCCCGATCCTGCTCCTTGCCCTCGGCCTCGGGGTCGCCTGCGCTCGGGGAACGGGATGTCTTGGCGGGCTGGTCAAGCCCGGGCTGTTCCTGGTGGTCCTCGTCATATCGTTCGTGAATTGGCCCTACCTCGCGAGGATCGTGCGGGGACAGGTGCTCTCCTTGCGAGAGCGGGAATTCATTCACGCGGCTCGCATGATCGGTTCTGGCGACCTCGGGATCATGGTGCGCGAGATCCTTCCCAACCTCATGGCTCCCGTAACCGTGTACGCCTCCCTCATCATCCCGGCGAACATCTTGCTGGAGGCGGCTCTGTCCTTTCTCGGCGTGGGGATCCCGCCACCCAATCCGAGCTGGGGCCAGATGATCGCGGATTCAATTGGAACCTTCACCAGCGCCTGGTGGTATTTCCTGTTTCCCGGTCTCTTTCTGTTGGGGACCGTGCTCGCCTTCAACCTGGTCGGGGACGGTATCCGAGATGCCCTGGGGCCAAGACATTAGTGGAGAGAGGAGAAGGTATGTGGCGCAGCGCTCGAGTCCGCAAAGCGTTCCCGGCGGTTGCTCTCAGCCTGTTGCTCGTCGCCTCCGGCTGCGAGGGCGCCGGCGCTCCGGGAGGCAAGGCCCCCTCCAGCGCGCCGCGAAAGGGGGGGACCCTTCGAATCGCGTCGTCAGGGGACGTGGATAGCATCGACCCCGGGCGGATCTACTACACGGTGAGCTACATGCTCTTCCGGGTCATGGTTCGCACTCTCGTCTCCTACCCTCCTCTCGGCGGAGAGGCGGACCAGGAGCTGGCGCCCGACATCGCGGCCGACATCGGTCAGGTGAGCGATGACGGGATGACCTACACCTTCCGCCTCCGCGACGGGGTGAGGTACCAGCCGGAGGCTGCCGGCGGCCGGGAAGTGCGCTCCGCGGACTTCCGATACGCCATCGAACGGGGCTTCAAACCATCCGTCGCCAACGGATACGCCTCCCTGTACTTCCGGGATGTGATCGTGGGGGATACGGAGTACGCGCAAGGCAAGGCGGACCACATCGCGGGCATCGACGTCTCCGACCCGAAGAAGATCGTCTTTCGCCTGCGCCGCCGGAGCGCCGACTTCCTCTTCCGCCTTGCGCTGCCGCTGACCGCGCCCGTCCCCGAGGAGCACGCGGCCCCCCTCGATTCCCAGACCCCCTCGGCGTACGGACGCAGCTTCGCCTCGACCGGCCCGTACATGCTCGAGCGGAGCGGAGGAGAGGTCACCGGCTACGAGGCGGGCAAGAGGATCGTGATGGTCCGCAACCCCAACTGGGCCGCTCGCACGGACGCCATCCGGAAGGCCTACCCCGACCGGATCGAGATGACGGAGGGGTTCCAGGATGCGTCTTTGGCCACCCGTCAGGTGCTCAACGGTCGGGTGGACCTGCTCGCCCCCGATCTGCTGGTCCCCCCAGCCGAGATCCGGAGGATTCTCGCCAGCCCCCAGCACCGGGAGAGGCTCCACTTCTCGCCGTCGAATTTGATCTACTACGTCGCCCTCAACACAACGATCGAGCCCTTCAAGGATCCGAAGGTCCGCCAGGCCGTCAACTACGTGATGGATAAGAACGCCATGCGCCTGGCGTTCGGAGGGCCGAGGCGAGGCAGGATCGCCACTCATGTCCTGAGCCCGGGCCTCCCCGGTTTCGCCGAGGCGGGGGGGACCCGATATGACCCCTATCCCTCGAAGGATTTTGCAGGAGATGTGGAGAGGGCCGCGGAGCTCATGAGGCAGGCCGGCCATGCGGACGGGAAGTACTCCGGTCCCCCGGTCCTGATGGTCGGCGCCAACCCGGCGGCGCTTCAGCGGGTGGCCGATGTGGTGGAGGACTCTCTGGCCAAGATCGGGATAACCGTCAGACGGGAGTCCTACGAGCCAAACGTCACGATCACTTCCTTCCTGAGCGTCCCCAAGGCCGGCGTGG
The DNA here is from genome assembly GCA_050693695.1 of Actinomycetota bacterium. Lineage (GTDB taxonomy): Bacteria > Actinomycetota > CADDZG01 > JAHWKV01 > JAOPZY01 > JBOGWM01. The sequence goes on along the minus strand of JBOGWM010000049.1, from coordinate 10,294 downwards.
CGGTCGCTCCAAACCCGGCCTGGTTCTGGGATTACCCGGACGCCGTGACGGTGATGAGGCCGCTGTTCGATGGCAGGCTCATCTCGCCCACCGGGAACAACAACTTCTCGCTCCTCGATGACGCCGGGCTGAACGCCCTGATGGATCGGGCCGCCGGCGCCTTGGGACCCGAGCGAGCGCGGCTGTGGTCCGAGGCGGACAAGCGCGTGATGGAGCTGGCTCCGGTCGTGCCCTGGCTGTGGGAGACGGCGGCGAATCCGGTATCGGCTCGGGTGATCGGCTTCACCTACTCACTGGGTCTCGCCAGCCCGGATCTGGCCACCATCTCCGTGGCCTCGGATTAGTGGCGGTCATCGACGATGAGACGCTTCCTCGTCCGGCGCCTGGTCTGGACGGTCGCGATGCTCCTCGCCCTCAGCTTCATCACCTTTGCGATCTTCTACCTGCTTCCCTCCGCCGATCCCGCCCTCATCCGGGCGGGCCGCCAGCCCACCCCCGAGCTCGTGGAGCAGGTCCGAAGAAACCTCGGGCTGGAGCGCTGGTGGGGTTATCAGTACGCCCATTACCTGAACCGGCTGGTGTTTCACTTCGATCTTGGCCGTTCCTTCTTCAACGATGCGCCGGTGCGAGACGAGATTCTCAAGCGCTTCCCGGTGACGCTTTATCTCGCTCTCGGGGCCGCGGTGCTCTGGCTGCTCATCGGCATACCGGTCGGAGTGCTCTCCGCTCTGCGGCGAGGCACGCGCCTGGACCGGGCGGCCATGGGACTGGCCCTGTTCGGAATCTCCGCCCCGGTCCACTGGCTGGGCCTGGTCTGTCTCTACCTGTTCTCCAGGGACGGGCAGGTGATCAGGCTCTTCCCCGGGCAGGGCTCCTGTCTTGACTTCCACCCGATCCGCTGCGCGCCGGGTTTCGTCCTTCCGTGGTTCACGCTGTCGCTTAGCCTCGCGGCCTTCTACGCTCGCATGGTCCGCTCCACTCTGTCCGACACCCTGCGCGAGGATTACGTCCGTACCGCCCGGGCAAAGGGAGTCTCGGAGCGCCGGGTGGTCTTCAAACATGCCTTCCGGGGGGCCTTGACCCCGACCGTCTCGATGCTCGGCGTCGACGTCGCCCTGTTGGCCGGGGGGGCTATCCTGGTTGAGACGGTGTTCAATCTGCCCGGTCTGGGCCGCTACGCGTTTCAGGCCATCCAATCGAGCGATCTGGTGGCGATCCAGGGGGTCGTGCTCTTTGGGGGGATGCTCGTGATCCTGAGCAACCTGGTGGTCGATCTCCTCTACCCTCTTCTCGATCCTCGAGTGGGCTCCTCGGCGTGACCGGCGCCGGGGGCGATGCAGGGCTTCACGCTGCCCGGCCGTCCATCCCTCTTCTGGAGGTGCGGGATCTTCGGGTCCTGATCCCGACCGAGGACGGGGTTGTGAGAGCCGTGGACGGGGTCTCCTTCGATCTCATGCGGGGGGAAACCATGGCGATCGTGGGCGAGTCGGGGTGCGGAAAGACCACCCTTGCCCTGGCGCTCATCGGCCTTCTCCCCCCCGGAGCTGTGGTCCGGGGGGAGGTCCTCTTCGAGGGCGTCAACCTGCTCGAGTTGGCGCCACGCCGGCTCGCTCGGATCCGAGGGGATCGGATCTCGATGGTTTTTCAAGACCCCCTCTCCGGTCTCAGCCCTTACCTCCGGGTGCAGGCCCAGCTCGGGGAAGCGCTCATGGCCCACGAGAAGCTGTCTCGGAGCGAGGCCGCCCGGCGCGTCCTGGCCCTGCTCGAGACGGTGGGGATCCCCGACCCGCGAGCGGGGGCCCGCGCGTTTGCCCACCAACTGTCGGGAGGGATGCGCCAGCGGGTGATGATCGCGATGGCTGTCTCCTGCAACCCGGACATCCTGATCGCGGATGAACCCACGAGCGCCCTCGACGTCACCACTCAGGCGGAGATCATCGACCTGCTGAAGCGTCTGCAGCGGTCCTCGGCCGCCGCGACCATCCTCGTGACCCATGACTTCGGCATCGTTGCCGGGACCTGCGACCGCGTCCACGTGATGTACGCGGGCAGGATCGTGGAAGAGGGTCCTGCGGATCGGATCTTCGGGGCCCCCCAGCACCCCTACACCTGGGGGCTCTTTGGCTCCATCGCCCGCCTCGACGAGCCTCGACGGGATCGCCTGCCATCGATCCCCGGCCAGCCTCCGAGTCTCATCAACCCTCCTCCCGGATGCAGGTTTCACCCCAGATGCGCTCACCGATTCGAGCCCTGCATGCTGGAAACTCCTCAGCCGGACGCGAACGAGGGTCATCACCGCGTCTGGTGTCACCTTCCCGCGACGAAGCGTCGTATCGTCTGGCGCGAGGAGCGGGAGAGACCCTGACCGCTAGAGCTTGGGGGCTGTGGTGTTGACGGATGAGCGGGGCGCCTATCTCCTCGCGGCGGAGAACCTGGTCAAGGAATTCTCCCTGAAGCCGGGCAGGCTTCGGGATGGCGACGGTCCCGGGGTTCGGGCGGTCGACGACGTCTCCTTCGGTATCCGGGAAGGGGAATCGCTCGGTCTGGTGGGCGAGTCCGGGGCCGGAAAGTCAACGCTCGCCCGCCTGGTCATGCGACTGATTCCCGCAACCAGCGGCAGGATCATCTTCGCCGGTCGCGACATCACTCGACTCTCACGCAAGGCTTTGCGACCCATCCGAACCCAGATGCAGATGGTCTTTCAGGACTCCCTGGCGAGCCTCAACCTCCGCAAGACCGTGGGCGGCATCATCTCGGCGCCCCTGCGCGTGCACGGCGTTCGAGGAGACCATCGCAAGATCGTCGGGGAGGTCATGGAACGGGTGGGCCTGTCGCCCGATCATCGAGACCGATATCCGCAGGACCTGTCCGGTGGGCAGCGCCAGCGCGCGGGACTCGCGCGAGCGCTCATCCTGCGCCCGAGACTCCTGGTGTGTGACGAGCCCGTGTCCGCTCTCGACGTTTCGATCCGCGCCCAGATCCTCAACCTGCTTACCGACTTACAGCGCGATCTCCATCTCGGTTACCTGTTCATCGCGCACGATCTCTCGGTGATTCGCCAGATCTGCGACCGGGTCGCGGTGATGTATATGGGGAAGATCGTCGAGATCGCGGAGCGTGACGACCTCTATGAGCGACCCTTGCATCCCTACACCCGGGTCCTGCTCTCTTCGGTGCCCATCCCCGATCCGAAAAAGGAGTTCGCAAGAAGACGCATCCTCTTGCAGGGCGAGACGCCCAGCCTCCTGAATCCACCCTCGGGCTGCCGGTTCCGTACCCGCTGCTGGAAAGCTCAGCAGCTCTGCCGGGACGAAGAGCCGCGACTCGAGCCTCGCGGCGGGGGGCCGGAGCACGCAGCCGCCTGCCACTTTGTTGAGGACCGGAGCTAGGCGGATGCAGGGACGCTCATACGAGCGTCCACTCCGTATGGATGGGGGGACTTTCGGGTTTGCTTTCCAGGCAGCACGCGAGACTCAGCAGACCCGCCGGGATGCCTCCGACGGCGAACCTGCCTCGATCGTCTGTCTGGATCGAGATCGTCCCGCTCTTGTGGCGGATCTCCAGCGAGGCTCTTTCGGCGGGGATCAATTGCCCTACCAGGCGCCGCTCATCGTCGTTGGAGGTGACCTCGAGGTCAACGGTGATCCCGCTAGTCTGGAAGGTGAGCAGGCGGGGCGTCTCGGCGCCGCGTACGGTAACCAGGCCAGCTTCATCCATAACGGAGTCGTACGCCAGCTCCGCCAGCTCGGCGTCGATACGCCGCCAGGTCAGGACTGCTCGTGCGGCTGACACCACCGATGCCGGCACCGGGTCCATCCATGCAGCGATTCTGCGAAGTTTTTCCATCCAGAAAGCGTCCTGGAGATCTTCTCCCTCGGGACCCTGCGGCTTCTCGCTCACTCCTCTCGATCCTTTCCCTCTCCCTCTAGGAAGAGCCCGGAAGGCTCTTGGAAATACCCTCGCCCTCGATATTTCGCCGCAGTTGGTTGAGACATCGGGCCCGAGTGGGTCCGATGCCGCCGATCGGCATCCCCAATGCCGCCGCCACCTGCGCGTAGGTGGGGGTGGGGTCGGCCATGAGCACCCTCAGTAGGGCGCGGCATTGCGGGGAGAGCGTCTCAAGAGCGCGCCAGAGGTAGGCAGCTTCCTCCTTGGCTATCATCCCCGCCTCGGGGGCCGGGGAGACGTCCGCATCCGCGTGGTAGGGGGTGAGATCGATGAGGTCCCCAACGGGCACCTGCCGGCTCGCTCGCTTGAGGACCCGGAAGCACTCATGCCGGACGGTGGTGCTGAGCCAGGCTCCCAGACGTTCCGGGTCCTGGATGCGGTCCAGATTCTCAACCACCCGCAGCCAGGCGGTCTGACTCACGTCGGCGGCGTCCGAAAAGCTCAGGCCGTATCCCCTGGCAATGGCCCATACCAGGCCCGCGAAGCGATCCACCAGGGCGCTCCAGCTCATCTCATCGCCGTTGGAGGCCGCCTCCACGAGGTCCGCCAAACCCTCCTTTTTCATAGAAAAATCTTACCGTCAGGCATCTGGAGAGCGAAGCAATCTCTTCTTTGGGGGCCGGCCTTAAGGACGAAAATCTCAAAGCGCTCTGACGATTTCCGCTCCGGCTCGCGTGCTGGGGACCACTTCGACTCGGGCGAAGTGCCGGGCGGCCCTCGTCCCCACCGCTTCGGCGTGGGCCTTGTCCGAGCAGAGTCCGACCACCGTGGGGCCGCTCCCGCTCACCACCGCTCCCAGCGCCCCCGCTTCGAGCATGTGGCGCTTGAGTCCCGGCAGGGACGGCTCGAGGTCGAAGGCGGCGAGCTCGAGATCGTTGTACAGGGAGGTGGCGATCGCCTCCGGAGATCCCGAGGCGAGCCCGGCGGTCAGCCTGGCCTCGCGACCCCGAGCGCGGGGAGCTCGCCGGCTCGCAAGCTGGTCGTAGCGCCTGTACGCATCGGTCGTCGAGATAGAAAGAGCCGGTATCCCCAGGACCCACCAGAGCCGGACGGGACACGGCAGGTGGCAGAGCCGCTCCCCGTGGCCGGTCACCAGAGCCGTCCCCCCCCGCAGGGTGAAGGGCACGTCCGAGCCCAGGCGGTCACAGATCCGGCTCAGCTCTTCGGTCGACCAGCGCTCGCCCGCCAATGTGTTCATCGCGAGGAGAGCCGCCGCGGCGTCCGCGCTCCCCCCCGCCAGCCCCGCAGCCATGGGAATCCTTTTGACCACACGAGCTTGCGCATGACCTGCTTCTCCGGCGGGTGAGCCGGCGGATGAGAAGGCTGCTATGGCTCGCTCCACCAGGTCGGGGGGTTCGGGCATCGCCCCCTCGAAGCCGGGACCGGGACGAAAGGAGACGATGGTGGCGTCGGCCGAGCGCAGCGTCAGGCCGTCGGTCAGCTCCACGGTCTGCATGACCGAGGAGAGGTCGTGGTAGCCGTCGGTCCGCCGTCCGATGACCGAGAGGCCCAGGTTGATCTTCGCCCGAGCGACCGCCTCTACCTGCATTCCAACGCCCTGGTCAGGCGGGCGAACTCCTGGATACCGAGGGACTCCGCCCGGACGCCGGGATCGATGCCGGCCCGCTCCAGCACCTGCTCGATCTCAGCAGTCGGGCGCACGAGGGCGGAGGCCAGGGAGTTGCGGAGGGTCTTGCGGCGCTGGGCGAAGGCGGCGTGCACCACGTTCATGAGCTTCGCCGTCGGGACGTCCACGGTCGGTGGGCGGCGCCGCAACCGCACGATGACCGACTCCACCCTGGGGACCGGCCAGAACACGGTGGAGGGGACCCGCCCCAGGATGGCGCTCTCGCAGTAGAAGGCGACGAGGAGGCTGAGGGCGCCGTAGGTCTTGGATCCGGGCGAGGCCACGAGGCGCTCTCCCACCTCTCGCTGGACCATCACGACGAGGTCCTCGATCTCCGGCACGTTCTCGAGAAGGCGGGCGATCAGGGCGGTCGCGACGCCGTAGGGGAGGTTGGAGATCATCCGCCGCTTCACTCCGGCGAGCAGGGAGGAATAATCGAGGGTCAGGGCATCCCCCTCGACCACCGCGACGTTCGATGCCCGACCGGCGACCTCTCTCAGGGCGGGGATGAGGGAGCGGTCGAGCTCGATGGCGATCACCTCCAGAGCCTGCTCGGCCAGGGCGAGAGTCAAGGTGCCGATGCCGGCGCCCACCTCCACCACCCGGTCCTGCGGCCCCACCTCGGCGAGGCGCACGATCCTGCGGAGGGTGTTCTGATCCACGACGAAGTTCTGGCCGAAGGCCCTGGAAGGCGCCAGCCCGTAGCGGCGCGCCATCTCGCGCACCTCGGTGATGGTGAGCAGGTTCATTTGAGCCTCTCGACTATATCGACGCGTCTGCCAACGCGATGCTCTCCGGAGCAGAGCGTTCATTGCAATCGCGAGGGCCTGGAACAGCGCTCGCACTGCGCCGTTCCTGTCGATCGGGTCAGGGTGAAACGGACCGTCTAACTACCACTCGATCTTGACGTCGAGAACCCCGGACCCGAGCGGGGCGAGGCGTTGGAAGGCTTCCTCGGAGAGGTCGATGATCCGGCCCGTCACGAAGGGGCCTCGGTCCGCGATCACCACGTCCACGAAGCGCCCGTCGGCGGCGAGGTTGGTCACTCGCACGACGGTCCCCTTCGGTAGGGTCTTGTGGGCGGCGGTGAGCCCGTTACCGGGAGTGTTGTACCAGCTTGCCTTCCCCCGCTCGGAGTTTCCGCCGGGGCGGTATTGCGGGTTGCGGCGTCCCACCAGGGTTACCTCGTCCTGGGCCGGACGGATCACCTCCGTGCCGGTGAGCGTGCGCTTGAACTTGCCGTCCTCGTAGATGCGGCGAGTGACCCTCACCTGCTCGCCCTCCACTCCGGAGGCCAGGATCTTGCGCTCCCCGCTCTCCAGCTCCTCGGTCTCCCGGATGATGCGCCGGAAGGGGACTCTCTCGATTGTGCGCTCGATAACTTCGGTTACCCGGATAACCCGGATCGGGGTGGCCTGGTCGGGTCGGGCGGCGAGATCGGGCTCCACCCGGTCGAGGGGACCGAGAGTGATCCCGAGCTCCCCCAGCAGTGACTCGGCGGTCGGAGCGCCGGAGCTGACCGTCTCCGTCTTCCCGTCGTGGATGACCTGGATGATCGCTTTCTTGGCGACCACGATCTCCTGGCCGATCCGGATCCGGGTTTGAAGGGGCGGGTAGACGGCGGCGCCTTCGGGACTCACGCGCAGCTCCCGGAGGATCTGGGCCACGGTTATCCCCGTGACTCGCTCTACCCGCTTGTGGCCGTTAAAGACCACCGTCACCTGCTTGGCCCGGTGGATCTCCACCCGCTCCGACAGGGGAGAGTCCAGGGAGGGTGTCACGCGGTCACTCTCGCCGACTTCGACCCCAAGCCGCTCCAGAGCGTCACCGACGGTGAGAGCGGACATCTTTACCGTCCTAACGTTACCCTCGTCGGCCAAGATCACCGTCTGAGGCTGCACAAAATAGACGACTGCCCCCACCGAAAGGGCCAAGGCGGGGAAGAGCCTGATAGCCCGTTTCACCGGGCCGGGACACTATCAGGAACGATTCTCCGAAAGCAACCCGGATAACTCTGAAGATTAGGGGAAAACCCCCGAATCGGCGGCGCGATTGATCCGGGTCTATCCGACCTCCGCTCCCGGCAACCGGAAGACCGCTCTGGCGCTCGCCGCGGTGGCGCGCGAGATCTCCTCCATGCTCCGCCCGCATGCCTCGGCCAGCGCCGCTCCCACAAAGCGGACGTGGGCGGGCTCGTTGCGCTTCCCCCGGTGCGGGACGGGAGTCAGATAGGGGGAGTCGGTCTCGACCAGGAGGCGATCGAGGGGAACCAGCCTCGCCGCCTCTCGCAGGGATTGCGCTTTCCGGAAGGAGACGTTGCCCGCAAAGGAGATGCAGCCTCCCCGCTCCAGGGCCGCGGCCGCTTCCTCCGGCCCTCCGGAGAAGCAATGAAACACCAGGCGCGCTGGGGGGCCGACCTCATCCAGGATCGCGAAGAGGTCGTCGTGGGCGTCCCGGACGTGGATGACGACGGGGAGCCCGAGACGTTCCGCCGCCGCGAGCTGGCCCCGGAAGGCGCGGCGCTGGGCAGCTCTCGGAGCAAGATCGCGGTAGTAGTCGAGGCCGATCTCTCCGATCGCCACCACCTTGTCCCCCTCCGTCAGGGCCAGGAGCTTCCCGAGGGTCTTGCCGCCGTAGCCGTCGGCTTCGTGAGGATGGATGCCCACGGTGGCCCAGACCTGCGCGTGGCGGGAGGCGAGGGCGACCGAGCTTGCGCTCGACTCCAGGTCGCAACCCACGGTGACCATGGCCTCCACGCCAGCCTCCGCAGCCCGCGCCAGCACGTCGGGAACTTCCTCACCCAGGGTGTCGAGATGGCAATGGCTGTCGATCCAGGCCGGAATTGGCGCGGTCAGATTCTTTCCTTTTGCTAGATTAGGCAGAACAAGGATAGTAGTATCTCTCCATCGCAGGGAGAGGTGAGAGGTTCGACATCGATGAAGAACACCGGCATGTCTCGGAAGGTGGATGACTTGGGTCGGGTGGTCATTCCGGCTGAGATGCGCAAGTCCTTTCGGATCGGCGAGGGAGATTACCTCGAGATCGCCGTCGATGAGGAGGAACGCATCATCCTGTCCAAGCGTGAGGACGCTTGTGTCTTCTGCCGCTCATTCGAAGACCTGAAGGAGTTTCGGGGGCGGATGGTCTGTGCGGGCTGCACCAGCGATCTGGCCGGGGGGCCCGAGATCTCCTCCTGGACGCTCACGCAGGACTGATCTCGTCTGGACTCGGGCCCTCCACGGATCCGTCCAGGAGGGCCTGATAGACGGCTCGCCTCGGCACGCGAAACGTTGCCGCGGCAGCCGCCGCGGCGCGACTGGGGGATTGCCCGGCCTCCCTCAGCGCCCGGGCGTTGCGAAGGGCGGCCTCGAGATTGCCGGCGCCGCGGCAGCGCCCCTCGACCACGAGAACGATCTCGCCCTTGAGCTCCCGATCCTCGATGCCGGCCAGCACCTCGCTCACGGTCCCTCGGATGACTTCTTCGTGAACCTTGGTCAGTTCCCGGGCGAGAGCGAGGCGGCGGTCCCCGAGGACCTCTTCGATGGCGGCCAGCGTCTCGGGCAGGCGCCCTGGCGCCTCGAAGATCACCAGGGTGCGATCGTCGCACGAGAGAGCCTCCAGGCGCCGGCGCCGCTCCCCGTCGCGCCTCGGCAGGAATCCCTCGAAGGCGAAACGGGCCATCGGCAGGCCGGACAGACACAGAGCGGTCACCACGGCCGAAGGGCCGGGGACGGCCTCGACCGGGATCGCCTCCTCGATGCATCTGCGGACGATCTCGTAGCCCGGGTCCGAGACGCCGGGCATGCCGGAGTCGCTCACCAGGGCGACCCGGTCGCCACGACGGAGTCGTTCCAGCAGGCGTTGCGCTCCGGCCCGCTCGTCGGCGCCGTGGTAGGAGACGAGCCTGGCGTGGATCCCGTAGTGGGTGAGCAGCTTCCTCGTCCTTCTCGTGTCCTCCGCCGCCACCACGTCGACCTCACCGAGCACCCGCAGGAGGCGGTGGCTCGCATCCCCCAGGTTGCCGATCGGGGTGCCACAGATGAAGAGGCGGCCGGTCACCGCACGAGCTCGCCCCTCTGGCCGGCGGCGATCCCCAGGCGGGCCGCCTCCCCCGCCCTGGTCTCCAGCACCCACCTGGCCCGGAACAGGAAGGGACCGACCTTGCCCGGCGAGAGCGTCTCCACCGCCAGGACGGCGCCTCGCCGTGACAGGTAGATCGAATCGATCGCGAAGCGCATCCCGATGGTGTGCACCTGCTTGGTCCGGATCAGCATTCCCTGCCCCGCCTCGAGGCCCGCCTGCCCCAGCAGCCCCCGTATCCGCCCGAGGAGCCCCCTCGCCTCGATAACGTCCAGCGCGGCGACTCCTCCCGCTCCGTCGACGAAGCGCATCGTTGTCATACTCTTTCAGTCTCGCTCTCACGTCCATCTGTCTGGAGGATTTCCGGTCGAGATCGCTTCTTAGGGCGCAAGAGGCGGAGATGTCGCCCGATGTCTCCTCGGAGTGTCGCGCCCCAGCCGGCCCTCGGCAATGGAGCCCTGCGGATCTGGTCATCGTCCTCCTGCTGATCGCGGTGGCGGCGCTGCTTCGCTTTCCCCGGCTCTCCGAGCCCGCGGTACTCGTTTTCGACGAGACCTATTACGCCAAGGATGCCTGCCTCTATCTCGGCCGGGGCCAGGGTGTCTGTGACGCACCCCAGGCTACGGAGCAGTCCTGGGT
>JBOGWM010000048.1:0-4224 GCA_050693695.1 Actinomycetota bacterium | reverse complement strand
TGATCCACTCGGCGGGGGCGCTGCCGGCCGAGCGCACGTGCACGCGACCCTCGCCCAGGTGGTCGAGCAGGGCGGCCGCCATCTGCGAGCGCCCCGCATTGTGGACACAGACGAACAGCACTTCGGGGACTTCCTTTGCAATACGGTGGATCGATACCTGCTCGGCGTCCCAAAGCTCACTCATGGCTCTCTCCCTTCCTGGACGACTGGATGACTATCTATCCGACCGTCGCCGAGGCGGGCGCGATGCCGGCGAACGTGTTGGGGAACATGCGGGCGGCCGTGACCGCCGGGTTGGCGAAGCTCGCCGAGCTACGACGCAACGTCGAGGGCGGAGAGGGCTTCGTCCAGTGTTGTGACGCCTCGGACCTTCAGGTTTTGACGGCCGGCTGATCGAGTCTCGGCGGTTGGCACCAAGAAGACCTTTGCGCCGGCGCGCTTGGCCCCTTCCGCTTTTTCCTGAACCGCTCCAACCGGTCCCACCCTGCCGGTGATGTCGATCGTCCCGGTGGCGGCAATGGTCCGCCCGCGCGCCAGGTCGTCGGGGTCGAGAATGTCCGCGAGGGCAAGAGCGTAGGCGAGTCCCGCCGAGGGTCCCCCGATGTCCCGTTCCCGAAACTCGACCTGAAAGGGGAGGTCGATCTTGATATCGCGGGTGGCGAGATAGACGCCGATCCCAGAGATCGCATCTGCGTCCTGAGAGAGCTTGGCGCTTCTCAGCGTGGCGGAGCGAATGCTTCCCGAACGTTCAAATCTGAGGCGGAACTCGGTTCCGGGGGGCCGGGAACCGATGACGTCCCGGGTCTGGGATGCGAGGCGGATCGGACGGTCCTCGATCTCCACGAGCACGTCGCCGGGCTCGAGGAGATCGCTGGCCGGAGAGCCCTCCATGACCGCGACGACCTCCGCTCCCGTCCCATCGAAGGAGACCTCCAGTCCTGCCGCGCGGGCCGCCGCAGCGGCTGCTTGCATCTGGCTGTCGCGAAACAGGGTGCGCTGGCGCTCCACGAAGTTGCCGTGCGAGACGCCGGGGGGGATGAAGGCGGCGACCGGGAGCACGCGTTGAGAGGGATCCAACCAGGCGAGGATCGCCCCGAGAGCGTTTGGCTGGCTGAGGCGCACCGAGGTGAGCAGGTAGCGGCCATTCGGCGTCTGGGTCGGCACCCCCGAGATGGTGGCGTCCCTGCTGATATCGACGGCGGGGCCGGGCGAGATGACCGCCATCGGGGGGTGATAGAGATAGGCGGCGACAGATGCGATGACGAGAGCGGCCCCGAGCCAGACCCGGCGTGGTCGCCGCGTCCCGAGCGTACCCGGAGCCTGCCCGCTGGAGGAGCCTCGGGCCGCCTCGACCTCCAGGGTCCGGGTGACGTCGGAGACCGAGATGACGCCGATGACCCGGCCTCCGTCGAGTACCACCGCCCGGCCCGGTTCTAAGCGCAATCTCTCCAGGGCCTCCAGCATGGGAGTGTCGGGGTCGAGGATCGGGACATCGGAGTCCTTCATCATGATCTCGGCCACGGTGCGCCGGTCCCGTTGTTCGGGAGGGACGCTTCCCGCCAGGCGAAGCGAGACGAGACCGATGCATTGCCCGTCTCTGATCACCGGGTAGGCGGAGTGACCTCCGGGCCGGCTTGCCTCCTGGAAGAAGCCGTTGATGGTGAGGGCGGGGGAGACCACGACCGGCTCGGGGTTCATCAGGTCGCGCACCCTCGTGTCGGACAGGCCCCGGCGCACCAGGATGAAGGACATCTCCGAGTGAGCCGCCTGGATGATGAACCAGCCGATCAGAGCTATCCATAGACCGGTCAGCGGCTCGGCGAGCAAGATCAGGAGGCCGAGGGTGATCAGCGCCCACCCGAAGGCTTGGCCGGCCCGGGCGGCGGTGACCGTGGCACGGGCGAAGTCGCGCCGACGGCGCCAGAGCCAGGCCCGCAGGATCCGCCCTCCATCCAGGGGGAGGGCGGGCGCCAGGTTAAAGGCGACCAGGATGAGATTGATCCGGCCGAGATAGTCAAGGACTCCCCGGACCGGAACCGGCCACCCGAGGGATCGTCCGGCCCACGCCAGCCCGGAGCAGAGGACCCCGATCACCACCGAGACGGCGGGACCGGCCACCGCGATGCGAAACTCCGCTCCCGCGGAGGGGAACATCCCGAGGAAGCGAGCCACGCCGCCGAACAGCCAGAGCGTGATCCCATCGATCCTCATGTGCTCCTTCAGAGCTCGCAGGGCATGTCCCAGCTCGTGAGCCAGGATGCAGGCGAAGACCAGGATGGTGGAGACGATCCCCATGCCCAGGGCCGTGGAGGGATCGAGGTCGGGAAACCTTCGGGGAAAGTGTTCCGTCCCCAGGGAGTACGCAAAAAGACCAAAGATGAGCACCCACGACCAGTGAACGCCGACGGGGATGCCGCGGATCTTGAGGAGGGTGAAGCTGGACTTGGTCATGTCATCATCGTAGGGGCTGGTGGTGACCAATGCGGGGCGGCCTCCCGAGGCTCCGGAATTTTTCCGCCTCGGTGCCTTCCGAATGACTGTCATCCCCGCGGGGGATACTGGAAGAAGTTGCCGGATGAGGGCCGAAGAGGCGCGAGACGAGGAGCCGAGCATGCCGGAGATGCTGATTGGCACGGCTGATGGCCTGTACCGGGGGAGACTCCCCGGCGGAAGCGCCGCCGCGGGGCCCGCTGGCGGGATGAATCTTGAAAGAGAGCTCGAAGGGTGGGAGGTCCAGGCTCTCGCCCTGGACAACCGGGCATGGTGGGGCATCGCCAACGAGGAGACGATCCTCCTCTGCGAGAGGCCCGGCTCCTGGGAGGAAGTGGCGGTGACGCCGGGCGCGCGCCTCACCTGCCTGCTGCCCAGGTCACCGGGCTTGCTCGTGGGCGCCGCTGAGGCTCACCTGCTCGAGCTCCGGGACGGCGCATTGCAACCCGTGGGGTCCTTCGAGGAGGTGGACGGCCGGGAGAGCTGGTACACGCCATGGGGAGGTCCTCCCGATACCCGCTCCCTCTCGTCGGATGCGGCCGGGGCTCTCTTTGCGAATGTTCACGTCGGGGGGATCGTGCGCTCCCTCGATGGAGGCGAGAGCTGGCGCCCCACCCTTCCCATCGACGCCGACGTCCATCAGGTCCTGGCCCATCCCGAGCGGCCCGGGATGGTGCTCGCGCCGGCTGCGGTGGGGCTGGCGCTCAGCCTGGACGGTGGGGACTCCTGGAGCTACGAGACGGAAGGCCTCCACGCCACCTACTGCCGGGCCGTGGCAGCCTCCGGCGACGTCGTCCTCGTCACGGCCTCGACCGGCCCCCGGGGCGGGCAGGCGGCCGTCTATCGGCGTTCGCTGGATGACGACGCGGGCTTCCAGCGGTGCCGGGATGGGCTTCCCGAATGGTTCTCCTCCAATATCAACACCGGTTGCCTGGCGGCTTCCGGCGCCCTGGCCGCCTTCGGAACCGCCGAAGGGACCATTTTCGCCTCCCGGGATGGGGGGGAGACCTGGAAGTTGCTCGCGCAAGACCTGCCTCCCGTGCGCGCGGTCACCCTCGCCTGAGCGCCGTATGGTCGAGGAAGCCGAGGTCCTGGAAGTTGCGAGCCGGAAGGTCCGCATCACGAATCCGGGGAAGATCTTCTTCCCCAAGCTCGGCCGCTCCAAGCTGGACCTCGTCCGCTATTACCTCTCGGTGGTCCCCGGTGTGCTCACGGCCTGCCGGGACCGGCCAACCTTGCTGAAACGCCACCCGAACGGGGTGGAGGGGGAGTTCTTCTATCAAAAGCGCGTGCCGCCCCGGCGGCCCTCCTGGATCGAGACGGTCGCCGTTACCTTCCCCAGCGGCCGATCGGCGGATTTTCTGGCGGTGGCCGACGCGGCCCACGTGATCTGGGCGGTCAACCTCGGCTGCCTGGAGCTGCACCCCTGGCCGGTCAGGCGAGCCGATGTCGATCATCCCGATGAGCTGCGGGTGGACATCGATCCCATCCCCGGTGTCTCCTTCGGCGACGTGCGCCGGGTCGCCCTGGTGGTGCGCGAGGTGCTCGGAGAGCATGCGCTCTCGGGGTTCCCAAAGACCTCGGGGAAGCGAGGGATTCACATCAACGTGCGCATCGAGTCCCGATGGGAGTTCACCGAGGTACGCCGGGCCGCCCTGGCTCTGGCCCGGGTGGTGGAGCGGGGGGTACCCAGGGTGTCGACCACAGAATGTTTGAGGCAGGTGCGCCACGGGG
>JBOGWM010000047.1:0-5038 GCA_050693695.1 Actinomycetota bacterium | reverse complement strand
CCTTCCGGGTCCGGGCTCGCAAGGGTCACTCCTCGTATCCCGAGTCCTCACACCGGGTGAACGAGGTGGTGGGGCAGGCGATCAAGGATGCGAGCGGCGCCCGGGTGGACCTGGACCACGCGGGATGGACCTGTCATATCGAGCTCGTCGGTCGCCGGGCCTTCCTGTACTCCCGGCGGGTCGAGGGGCCGGGGGGCCTGCCGCTGGGCGCCTCGGGTAAGGTGCTGGCGCTGCTCTCGGGAGGCATCGACTCCCCCGTCGCGGCCTGGGAGCTGGCCAAGCGCGGAGCATCGGTGGACTTCGTCCACTTTCACGGCCAGCCCTTCTCCGATCCCTCCAGCGTCCGCCAGGCGACCCGCCTTGCCGAGCGCCTAATCCCCTGGCTGCTCCGAAGCGGGCTCTGGCTCGTGCCGTTCGGAGATATCCAGGCCGAGATCGTGACCTCGGCCCCCCAGGAGTTGCGGGTGGTCCTGTACCGGCGGTTCATGATGCGTATCGCGCAGGCTCTGGCGATGCGAGGAGGGGCGGAGGCCCTGGTAACCGGCGAGAGCCTAGGACAGGTGGCTTCCCAGACGTTGCCCAACCTCGCGGCGATCGATGCGGTCGTGGACCGGCTCCCGGTGCTGCGCCCCCTGATCGGCCGGGACAAGATCGAGATCGAGGCGCTGGCGCGCCGGATCGGCACCTACGAGATCTCGATCGATCCCCACCAGGACTGCTGCGTTCTCTTCGTGCCTCGACGGGTCACCACGCGGGCTCGCCCCGATGAGCTGGAGGCCGTGGAAGCGGAGCTCGAGGTGGAGGAGCTGGTCGGCAAGGGGGTGGCCCACGCCGGCATGGTGGAGCTTTCCTCACAGGCCTGACCCGAGCCCTCAGAGCGGCGGGGGCGCCACCGCCTCACCGTCCTCGATGCGGGCAGGAGCCTGATCGAGGAACTGACGCAGGCTCCCGACGTCGATCCCGTGATACCGTCGCGGGTATCCGTCCAGGCGGGAACGGGCCTTCCTGAGCTGCAGGAGCGCCCCCTTGAGGTTGGCACGGCCCAGATGGTGGAATGCCACCGCCACGTGGATGAGCCCCTGGTAGAAATCGCGCTCGGCGGCGGGGGCCTCGATCCAGTACTCCTCGAGGGTCTCATGCGCGAGGAAGAACTCCCCGGCCCGGAACAACGCAAGCCCTTCCTCGAGGTAGGGCGATCGCTCAGAGGGGTCGGTCAATCATGGCCCTTTCTCGGGGAGGTGGGGCCCTCCGGTCTCACTTGTCGGATGAAGGTATTCGATCAGACTGAAGGCCAAGACGGCCACGTCCCTCTCATCGTAGCCGCGAAGAGAAGGGTCACAAGGGTAATCGGCAGCTTCCGGGCGCCGCTCAAGCCGAATGTTCAGCGGGGGGAAGAAAGACGGCTATGGCTTCTTCGGGAAGACCTCTTCGTCGTAGCGCCGGATGATCTCCCGGCAGACCGGGTCGCCCCGGGCCACCGATGCCTCCACCTCCACCTCGCTGGGATGTCCCAGCACGGCCATCGCCCCGGCCTTGAAGGCGGGGTCGATGACGGCCACGAGGTGAGAGTGGGTCAGGGCGATGTCCCGGAATGGGCAGTCGGGAGTCTCGATCTCCGCGTAGTCGTGGTCGAGGCGAACGATCTGGGTCTGGGGCGAGAAGCGGCTCAGCTCCTCCACCATCGCCCGAACCGCCGCGGCGAAGTCCAGCCCTCCACCCCGGTAGGCGAGCATCATCTTGCGGCCTTCCTCCCTGGCCACCTGCTCGGCCAGGGAATACAGCGTGGCCTCGTCCAGGTGCTCGACGAGGCGGACGAGGATGGCCGCGA
Organism: Actinomycetota bacterium; assembly: GCA_050693695.1. Lineage (GTDB taxonomy): Bacteria > Actinomycetota > CADDZG01 > JAHWKV01 > JAOPZY01 > JBOGWM01. Next base: position 3,210 of record JBOGWM010000047.1, on the reverse strand, counting down.
TCAGCCGGTGAGGATTCGCAGCCGTCGGGACCGTCACCGCCTCGGTGGCCGCCACGATCATCTCTGACTCGGGAGCGGCGTGCTCCGGTGGCGGAGACACCTCCCAGTCCTCGAGCGCCCCCATCTCGCCTTCCCACGTGAAGTAGACCTTCGCGGGGCGGCCCTTGCGCTTGCGTCGCACCCCGGTGGCGAGAAACCCCGCCTCGACGAGAAGATCAAGATGCGCTCTCGCCACATTCGCGTGGAGGGAGAACTCGTCCGCCACCTCCTTGGCGGTCAGGGAGCCGGACCGCAAGAGATGAGCCAGGATCGCGGAGCGGGTGGGCAGGGCCAGAGCCTTGGCCGCCTTGACCGAGTGATCATCTCCCACAGGCATGCCGCTTAGACGCTCCTCGTCACGATCCGGGCGGATGGCACAGCTTGGGCAAGCCGCTCTACGTCATCGGAGTCGGCGGTGACAACTATCCCGCCGCCGTGGAAGGCGCAGACGGCGACCACATGCGCGTCGACGATGTCCTCGAGGAGCTGGCGGAGCGCGGCACGTCGCGCGAGCCGCTCCAGGTGGGCAGCCAGCGCTTCGTTGACCACGCCGGAGAGCGTCTCGACTCCCAGCCGGCGGGCCAGCTCGACCAGGTCCTCGTCGACAGTCACGGTGATCTTACGTTTGGCCATACATGCACACTACCGCAGTCCCGGGGTGGCCCATCACAAGCAGCCAGTACGCCTCGAGAGTGTCCCTGCGCGCCCAGAGGGCACCGGATCGGAAGCGCGGAGTTATTGCGAATGTTTCTCTCGGTAGACCTTCAACCCTTCCAGGAACGCGTTCCAGCCCAGGAGGGCGCATTTTATCCGGACGGGGTACTTCTGCACTCCCTGAAGAGCGACGAGGTCGCCGAGGCGGTCGAGGTCGGGAGGATTCTCGCCCTGCATCATCTGCTTGAACAGCGTCGCCAGCTCCTCCGCCTCCTGGGTGCGCACCCCCTTGATTTTCTCGGTCATCATCGACGCCGAAGCTTGCGAGATCGAGCACCCCCTGCCCTCGAACACCACGGCGGTCAGGCGCCCGTCCTCCACACCGGCATACAGATGGATCTCATCCCCGCAGAGCGGGTTGTCGCGGTGCAGGTCGAAGTCGGCGGGATCGAGCTTGCCCCGGTTCCGGGGGGCTCGGTAGTGATCCAGGATGACTTCCTTGTACAGCTCCTCCAGCTCGCCCATCTATCGCCCGCTCCCGAACAGTTTGGAGACCTCTCCCAGGCTCTCCACCAGAGCGTCCACGTCCTCTTCCGAATTGTAGAGGTAAAACGAGGCCCGCCCCGTCGCCACCACGCCGAGGCGCCGCATGAGCGGCTTGGCGCAGTGGTGACCGGCCCGGATGGCCACCCCCCGGCTGTCGAGGACGGTGCCGACGTCATGGGCGTGCACCTCCCCGAAATTGAACGACACGACACCGCCCTTGGCCTCGGGATCGGTAGGCCCGTAGATCTTGACGTCCGGGACCTCCGAGAGGCGCTGGAGCGCATACCTCGTGACCTCCACCTCGTGGTCTCGGATCGCCTTCATGCCCACGCCGTTCAGATAGTCGATGGCGGCTCCCAGCGCGTTGGCCTCGGCAAAGGGAGGGGTCCCGGCCTCGAACTTGTAGGGAATCTCGTTCCAGGTGGCCCGATCGATCCAGACGTCGGAGATCATCTCACCACCCCCCTGGAAGGGCTCCATCTCCTCCAGCAGCGCCTCCCTGCCCCAAAGGAAGCCGATCCCCGTCGGGGCAAGCATCTTGTGCCCGGTTCCCGCATAGAAGTCACATCCCAGGGCGCCAACGTCGACCGGCAGGTGAGGGGTGGACTGGGCGCCGTCGCAGACGACAATCGCCCCCAGCTCATGGGCCTTGGCCGCGATCTCGGCCACCGGGTTAATGGTTCCCAAGACGTTGGAGATCAGCCCGACCGTCACGATCCGGGTCCTGGGAGTGAGCATCCGCTCGTAGGCCTCCATGTCCAGCGTGGCGCCGTCATTCACGGGGATGGCGCGCACGGTGGCCCCCCGCTCCCGGCAGGCAAGCTGCCAGGACACCAGGTTGGAGTGGTGCTCCATCTCGGTGGCGATCACCTCGTCGCCCTCGCTCAAGTGATGGCGGGCCCAGGCATAGGCCACCAGGTTGAGCGCCTCGGTGGCGGATTTGGTGAAGATGACGGTGCGGGGGGTGGGGGCCCCGATGAAGTCGGCCACCTTGGACCTGGCATCCTCGTAGAGGGCGGTCGAGCGCTCCCCGAGGAGATGGACGGAGCGGTGGACGTTGGCATTATCCCGCTCGAGGAACCGCTTGATCTCCTCGATCACCTGGCGGGGTTTCTGGGAAGTGGCGGCGTTATCCAGATAGACCAGAGGGTGGCCCCGGACTTCCTGGTCGAGGATGGGAAAGTCCTTCTTCAGCTCCTTGGGGTCCATAGCGTCCAATCGTACTCCGGCCGCATTCTTATGAAGCGGCCTGCTCCAGGAAGCGATAAACCATCCATGCGCTCAGGGGGCCTCGTCGGTGAGGGCTTCCGACTCGGGAATCCCGACCTCGGCCCGGAACTGCTCGTAGCCCTTCGCCTCCAGCTCGAGGGCCAGATCCTTCGCTCCCGACCGCACGATCCTGCCCGCGAGCAGCACGTGCACGAAGGTGGGCTCGATGTAGCGGAGGATCCGCTGGTAATGGGTGATCAGCAGCATTCCCCGCTCCGGGTTGTGGATCTTCGTGATCCCCGTCGCGACCTCCCGGAGGGCGTCGATGTCGAGGCCGGTATCGGTCTCGTCCAGGATGGCCATCTTCGGATCGAGCACCGCCATCTGGAGAACCTCCGCACGCTTGCGCTCCCCGCCCGAGAAGCCCTGGTTGACGTAGCGGTTGATCAGGCTATCGCTGACGTCCAGCAGGTCCATCTTGGCCTGCAGGTACCGGCGGAACTCGAGGGGGCCAAGCTGGGAGTCGGGATAGCAGGCGTTGTAGGCGGTGCGCAAGAAGTTGACCATCGAGACCCCGGGGATCTCGGTCGGGTACTGAAAGGCGAGGAACATTCCCTTGCGGACCCGCTCCTCGGGAGCGAGGGCGCTCACGTCCTCTCCCTCATAGAGGATCCTTCCCTTGGTGACCTCGTAGCCGGGCTTGCCCAAGAGGCTGTTCGCGAGGGTGGACTTCCCCGAGCCGTTGGGCCCCATGATGGCGTG
>JBOGWM010000046.1:0-2258 GCA_050693695.1 Actinomycetota bacterium | reverse complement strand
CATCTGGAGCAGGTGGCGGCCCTCTGCGCCTTCATGGACGGCGGGCACGAGGGCATGATCAAGGAGCTGAACGACCGGATGCGACAGGCGGCCGACGCGCTGGAGTTCGAGCAGGCGGCGCGGCTGCGAGACCAGCTCGCGGCGCTGCAGCGGGTGATCGAGCGCCAGGAAATGGTCACCGAGCGCCTCGAGGACTTCGACGCCATCGCCTTTGCGGGCGACGAGCTGGAGGCCTGCTTCCAGGTCTTCTTCGTGCGCCGGGGCCGGATGGTCGGCCGCAAGGGCTTTGTGGTGGATCGGGTGGAGGAGCTGTCCGACGAAGAGCTCGTGGCCTCCTTCCTCGAGAACCTCTACGCGGACGCCCAGGAGGTCCCGAGGGAGGTGCTGGCGCCGGTGCGCCCCACCTCGGCCCCGGTCCTGGAGGCCTGGCTGGCGGGCCGGCGGGGGAGCCGCTTCGAGCTGCGGGTGCCGGAGCGAGGGTCCAAGCGAAAGCTCCTGGCGACGGTCGAGGAGAATGCCAGGGAAGCCTTCCTTCAGATCCGGCTGCGCCGTGCCGCCGACTTCGCCGCGCGGGCCAGGGCCCTGAACGACCTTCAGAGCCGGCTGGGTCTCCCCGCCGCCCCCCTGCGCATCGAATGCTTCGACATCTCCAACCTGGGGGCGAGCGATGTGGTCGGGTCGATGGTGGTCTTCGAGGACGGGCTGGCGAAGAAGTCGGACTACCGCAAGTTCCGGATCCGAGGGGTGGGAGGCCAGGACGACGTGGCGTCGATGGCGGAGGTGGTCCGGCGTCGTTTCACGCGCTACCTCGAGGAGAGCCGGCTCCCTCCCGAGCGCGCCACCCGCTTCCGATACCGGCCGGGGCTGATCGTGGTGGATGGGGGGCCGGGCCAGCTCAACGCCGCGGTCGAGGTGATGCGCGAACTCGAGCTGGAGGCCGTTCCCGTGATCGCCCTCGCCAAGCGCTTCGAGGAGATCTACCTGCCTGGGGAGGCGGACCCCAGGATCATCCCCAGAGGCTCCGAGGCGCTGTATCTCCTCCAGCGCCTGCGGGACGAGGCCCACCGCTTCGCCGTGACCTATCAGCGCACCCGGCGGAGCAAGCGGATGACCCAGAGCCTCCTCGACCGGCTCCCCGGGGTGGGACCGGCCCGCAAGAAGGCCCTGCTGGCGCACTTCGGCTCGACCCGGCGAATCCTGTCGGCGGAGGTGGCGGAGATCGCCGCGGCCCCCGGGATCGGACCGCACCTCGCGCAACGGATTTACGAGAACCTGCACACGGTTGAGGCACAATAGAAAGGTGCCTCACCTCGAGCCTGCGCGCTTTACGATCATCACCGGGCTCTCCGGGGCCGGTCGGTCGGAGGCTGCCAAGTGCCTGGAGGATCTGGGCTATTTCGTCATCGATAACCTGCCGCCGGCATTGATCGAGAGGATGGCCAGCCTCGTCCAGGGCCGGGAGACGAAGGTCCGCCAGATCGCGCTGGTCGTGGACGTGCGGGGCGGAGAGTTCTTCCCGGAGCTGGAAAAGGCCCTGTCACAGCTCGAGGAGCGAGGGTTCGGGTACCGCATCCTCTTCCTCGAGGCCCCCGACCGGACCCTGATCAGCCGATTCGAGAAGACCCGCCGGCGCCATCCCCTGGCGCTCGAGGAGCGGGTGATCGTCGGGATCCACCAGGAGCGCCGGATCATGGCGAGCCTGAGGGCCAAGGCGGATCTCATCCTCGACACCGGCGACCTGAACCCCCACGAGCTGCGGGACAAGATCCGGTCCTTCTTCGGCGGCTCCGGGCCCGGGATGGGGCTGGCGGTCAACGTCGTCTCCTTCGGGTACAAGCATGGCCTCCCCCTCGACGCCGACATGGTCCTGGACGTGCGTTTCCTGCCGAATCCTCACTGGGTGGACGAGCTACGCTCCCTGACCGGGGTGCACGCCCGGGTTCGAAGCTACCTTCTGGAGTTTCCCGAGACCGGGGAGTTCCTCCGCAAGACCTGCGACCTGCTCGGGTTCCTCCTTCCCGGCTACCAGAAGGAGGACCGGCACTACCTCACCATCGCGGTCGGCTGTACCGGAGGCAGGCACCGATCGGTGATGATCGCGGAGGAGATCGCACGCTTCTTCGGAGAGCGTGGGATCGGCTTCACGGTCGCCCACAGAGACGTGGAGAGGGAATGACCTAACGGCCCCTCCCTCACGGACCCGGCGGGATATAGTGTGGCCAATTCGGTGGGCAATGGCTCGGGGGAGGTGCCATGAG
>JBOGWM010000045.1:0-3380 GCA_050693695.1 Actinomycetota bacterium | reverse complement strand
CCTTCAGCTTGATCTCGATGTCCACACCCGCCGGGAGATCCAGGCGCTGCAGGGAATCGACGGTCTTGGGGGTGGGATTAACGATGTCGATCATCCGCTTGTGGGTGCGCATCTCGAAATGCTCCCGGCTGTCCTTGTCCTTATGCGGTGAGCGGATAACCGTCACTCGCTCGATGCGAGTGGGAAGGGGGACGGGGCCGTGCACTCGTGCGCCGGTACGCGTCACGGTGTCCACGATCTTGCGCGCGCTCTGGTCGATGACCTCATGATCATAGGCGCGCAGCTTGATGCGAATCCTCTGGCCGGCCATGGCGATCTACTCCTCGCCCGCCCTGAGCCGGCCATGCAAAGCCGGCGGCTTAGTATCCACGGACCCTCCTGACGATCTGCTCCGAGAGACTCTGGGGAACTTCCTGGTAAGAGTGGAACTTCATCGTGTAAGTGCCTCGGCCCTGGGTACGGCTGCGCAGGTCGGTGGCGTATCCGAACATCTCCGCCAGAGGAACCAGGGCCCGGATGATACGAGAGGTTCCCCGGCTGTCAAGGCGCTCGATCCGACCCCGCCGGCCGTTCAAGTCACCGATAACCTCCCCCATGTAGTCCTCGGGGGTCACCACCTCGACTTCCATGATCGGCTCGAGGAGCATGGGTTGTGCCTTCCGGGCGGCCTCTTTCAGGGCCATGGAACCGGCGATCTTGAAGGCGATCTCCGAGGAGTCCACCTCGTGGTAAGAACCATCCACGATGGTCACCCGCACGTCGACCAGCGGATAGCCGGCGAGCACTCCCGAGGCCGTCGCTTCCTGTACGCCCTGGTCCACCGCCGGGATGTACTCCGCCGGGATGGTCCCTCCCTTGATCCGGTTGACGAATTCGTAGCCTCCGCCGGGCCCGGTGGGCTCCAGGTTGATAACGACATGGCCGTACTGGCCCCTGCCTCCGGACTGGCGGACGTAGCGGGCATCCACCTTCTCGATGGAGCGGCGCACCGTCTCCCGGTAGGCGACCTGGGGCTTCCCGACGTTGGCGTCCACCCGGAACTCCCGGGTGAGACGGTCCACCAAGACCTCGAGATGCAGCTCGCCCATCCCGGCGATGATGGTCTGGCCCGTCTCCTCCTCGTAGCGGATCTGGAAGGTCGGGTCCTCCTCCGCCAGGCGCTGCAGGGCATCCGCCAGCTTGTCCTGGTCGACCTTGGTCTTGGGCTCGATCGCCATGGAGATCACCGGTTGAGCGAACGTGGGGGCCTCGAGACGAACCGGATAGCCGGGATCGCAGAGGGTGTCTCCGGTGTAGGTATGCTTCAGCCCGACCGCGGCCACGATGTCCCCGGTGAAGGCCGCGATACGGTCTTCCCGGTGGTTGGCATGCATCTGGAGGATGCGGCCCACCCGCTCCTTGCGATCCCGCACGGAGTTCCAGACCTGAGCCCCGGCCTTGAGCGCTCCGGAGTAGACCCGGAAGTAGGTGAGCCGTCCCACGTGGGGATCGGACATGATCTTGAACGCCAGCGCGCAGAACGGTTCGGTGTCGTCGGGCCCCCGCTCGACCTTCTCGCCCGTTCGGGGGTTCTCGCCGACCAAGGGCGGGACATCCAGCGGCGAGGGTAGGTAATACACGATCGCATCCAGCAACGGCTGGACGCCCTTGTTCTTGAAGGCGGTGCCGCAGAGCACGGGAGTGGCCTGATTGGAGAGAGTGGCCTTACGCACCGCCGCGCGAAGCTGCTCGGTCGTCGGCTCCTCGCCGTGAACGTACACTTCCATCATCTGCTCGTCGTACTCGGCCACCGTCTCGAACAGCTCGTGACGCCAATGCTCGGCCTCGGCCATGAGATCCTCGGGGATCTCCCGGTCTTCCCAGGTGTCCCCCTTCTCGCTGGTCCAGTAGCGGCCCTTCATCTCGATGAGGTCGATCACACCGTGGAAGTCGGCCTCGCGTCCCCAGGGAACCTGGATCACCACCGGATGCGCCCCCAAGCGGTCCCGGATCATGTCCACCGTCATGAAGAAGTCCGCACCCACCCGGTCCATCTTGTTCACGAAGCACATGCGCGGCACGCGGTAACGGTCGGCCTGCCGCCACACCGTTTCGGTCTGGGGCTCCACCCCCGCCACCGCATCGAAGACCGCCACCGCACCATCCAGGACCCGCAGGGAGCGCTCGACCTCCACGGTGAAGTCCACATGTCCCGGAGTGTCGATGATGTTGATCCAGGTGTCCTTCCACAGGGAGGTGGTCGCCGCCGAGGTGATGGTAATCCCTCGTTCCTGCTCCTGGATCATCCAGTCCATCACCGCGGCCCCCTCGTGGACCTCGCCCATCTTGTAGGTCTTGCCGGTGTAGTAAAGGATCCGCTCCGTCGTGGTGGTCTTCCCGGCATCGATATGAGCCATGATCCCGATGTTTCGGGTGCGCGAAAGCGGATACTCCCGGATCACGGGAACGCCGGCTTTGCCCTCCAGGGGTCGGAGGGTCGGCCTGCGCAACGTCTCTGCTCCGCCGCTCACCATCGCTTCCATTGCCATCTTCATCTCCCGGAGCACCGCCTGAACCCGGCCAGCAAAACGGCCGGGGAGCTTCCCCGGCCGGACGGTCTCGCACGCGGGCTGAAGCTACGCTTGCGAAACCTCCCGGTCCGTCTGCTCCAAAATCGCCTCCACCTGTCAGGAATCCCTATTACTCAGGAGACTCACGTCGTATCGATCAATGATCGGTTCGAGTGCCCCATCCAAGAGTACCCCGCCGCTCATATCAAATGCGACCCTTCCCCTTTCACCTTGGGATTCGCCTACCAACGGTAGTGAGCAAATGCCTTATTCGCCTCAGCCATCTTGTGGAGATCCTCTCGCCGCTTCACCGACGCACCCAGGCCGTTGGCCGCATCCATCAATTCCCCGGCCAGGCGCTCGGCCATGGTGCGCTCCCGACGCCCGCGAGAGAAATTGACGATCCATCGCACCGCGAGCGTGGTGCTCCTGCGCACCGGCACCTCGACCGGCACCTGGTAGGTGGCGCCGCCCACTCGCCGAGAGCGAACCTCGATCAGCGGGCGCACATTCTCCAGGGCCTTGCGAAGCGTTTGAGTCGGGTCGCCGCCGGTTTTGTCACTCATGATCTTTAGAGCGCCGTACACGATCTTCTCCGCCAGGGACCTCTTCCCGCGCAGCAAGATCTTGCTGATGAACTGGGTGACCAAAGGGTTGCTATAGACAGGATCCGCCCTGATCTCTCGCTTGGTTACCGGCCCCTTGCGCGACATCACTATTTCTCTTTCTTCGCGCCGTAGCGACTGCGGGCCTTCTTTCGATTCCGCACCCCGGCCGCGTCGAGAGTCCCTCGGACCACCTTGTAGCGGACTCCCGGGAGGTCCTTGACCC
>JBOGWM010000044.1:0-12721 GCA_050693695.1 Actinomycetota bacterium | reverse complement strand
ATACAACGTATGCGAGCGACGAGCAACGAAGCGAGCGGGGCGCAGGGACGCTCAGACCCGGCTCCGGCGGGCCCACCCCATATAGAGCATGATCAGGGCCACCGCCACCAGCACGGAGAGGATCCAGTGGATGATCCCGTCGGGGGAGACGGCCTCTCCGATGCGGTTGCCGATGAGGGCGCCGAGGAAACCGATTCCGATCGTGAGCGGGATTCCGATGGGCTGGCGTCCCGGCAGGACCAGGCGGGCCAGGGCGCCGACCATGGCTCCGACCAAGATGATGGAGATCAAGTCGTTCACTGGTTCTTCCATTTCACCTCCCGAAAGCGAGGACGTCAAACCTGCGAGAATCTTCAGCCGTGAAGGGCATCTATCCCCGAGCGGGGCTGGATCGGCTTTGAGGCGGCTCACGGTGGCCCTCGTCTTCGGGGGCCGCTCGGGCGAGCACGAGGTCTCCTGCGTCTCCGCGCGCCACGTGGCCGCCGCCCTGGACCCCGAACGCTACGAGGTCATTCCCATCGGCATCACCCGGGAGGGCCGGTGGATGCTTCCGGACGCCTCCAGAACGGTCCTGGAAGGGGGAGCGCTCGAGATCCCTCCCTCGGCGTTCGAGGCCGATGGTTTACCGGTAACCATCGTCCACGACCCGGGCCGCATGGACCTGGTGGCGCTGCACGCTTGCGAATCCGCGCCCGAGGAGCGCCCGAGCCTGCGCAAGATCGACGTTGCCTTCCCGGTCCTGCACGGCCCGTTCGGCGAGGACGGTACGGTGCAGGGCCTCTTCGAGCTGGCCGGGATTCCCTACGTGGGGGCCGGGGTGCTCGGCTCGGCTCTGGGGATGGACAAGGAGAAGATGAAGCGGCTGTTCCGCTCTGAAGGCCTCCCCACGGTCGATTTCGTGGTACTGCGGGCTCCCGAATGGTCCTTGGAGCAGGAACGCCTCTTGAAGGAAGCGGAAGCCCTTGGCTTTCCCTGCTTCACCAAGCCCGCCAACCTCGGCTCCTCGATCGGCATCTCGAAGTGCTGCGATGCGGCGTCCCTGGTGGCCGGGATCGAGGAAGCCTTTCGCCACGACCGCAAGGTGCTGGTGGAGGAGGCGATCCCCGGACGAGAAGTTGAGTGCGGGGTGCTGGGCAATGACTTCCCGGAGGCCAGTCTCGTCGGAGAGATCCTCCCGGGGCGGGATTTCTATGACTACGTGGCCAAGTACGTCGACCAATCTTCGGAGGTGGTGATCCCCGCCCACCTGCCCGAGGCGATCGTGGATCTGGTGCGTGAATATGCGCTGACCGCCTTCCGGGCCATCGACGCCGCTGGGATGGCCAGGGTGGACTTCTTCTACGAGGAAGGGGGCCGGGGGGTGGTGGTGAACGAGATCAACACCATCCCGGGGTTCACTCCCATCTCCATGTTCGCCAAGCTCTGGGATGCGACGGGCATCGCCTACCCGCAGATGATCGACCGGCTCATCTCACTTGCCCTGGAACGGCACCGCGCCCGGCCCCGCTCGGAGGATATCCCTCCTCCGCGGGCGAACAGGGCGCGGCAGGGGGGCCCTGGCCCTGCCCGACCCGGCTCTTTTGATTAGAGGTGAACGACGGGACAGGTGAGCGTGCGCGTGATTCCCTCAACCGCCTGGATCCTCGCCACCACCAGCTTTCCCAGGTCGTCCACGGTACGGGATTCGGCCTGTACGATCACGTCATAGGGGCCGGTCACGTCTTCCGCCGCGATGACTCCAGGGATGTCCTTCACCTCCTTGGCCACCTGCGCCGCTTTGCCGACCTCCGTCTGGATGAGGATGTACGCCTGCACCGCCAACACGGCCCTCCTTGCTCGGTCCGCGTATCCTACGGAGCATGCGCCCGGTTGCCAACTGGAGACAGTGGGCGAATTGATGAAAGAAAGTATCGATGATCTTCCGAAACCGCGAGGAGGCCGGCCGCGTCCTGGGTAGCAAGCTGGCGGAGGACGCTCTCCAGGGTCCGGTTCTCTTCGGCATCCCTCGGGGAGGCGTCATCGTGGCGGCGGCGGCTGCCCGGCGCCTGGGAGGGCTGCTGGATATCATCGTCCCGGCTAAAATACGAGCGCCATACCAGCCCGAGCTCGGTCTGGGAGCGGTAGCGCCCGACGGTTCACTCTACCTGGACGAGCGAATGATCTTCGCCCTGGGAGTATCGGATGAGTATCTGGAGCGTGAGATTGCCCTCCGTAAGGAGGAGATCGACCGGCGGACGCGGGCCTACCGAGGCGAGCGGGGCGAGGTTCCGGTGAAAGATCGGCCGGCGGTGATCGTGGACGACGGCATCGCCACCGGGGGCACCGCCACGTGCGCCGCCCGCTACCTGCGTGCCAGGGAGCCCTCCGAGCTCATCCTCGCGGTCCCGGTGGCGCCGGCGTCGATGCTCGCCAAACTGCGAGAAGAGGTCGACCGGGTGGTCTGCCTCCATGCCGTGGAACCGTTCGTCGCGGTCGGGCAATGGTACCTGGACTTCGGGCAGGTCAGTGACGACGAGGTCCGCCATGCGCTCGAGGAGTCAGCGCGATGACCATCGAGCAGCACGCTGCCACCTCCGCCGAACATGGCTGATACCTCGATCCCTCTCACGAGCAATCCGGCGCTTCTGGCCTGGGTCGACGAGGTCGCCGCGCTCACGACGCCCGAGCGCGTGCAGTGGTGCGACGGTTCGGCCCGGGAGTACGATCGGCTGTGCCGGTTGCTGGTCGAGGGCGGCACCTTCACGCGACTTGCCGAGGCCCGCCGACCCAACAGCTACTGGGCGGCGTCGGACGTCGGCGACGTCGCTCGGGTCGAGGACCGCACCTTCATCTGCTCCTCCTCGCCCGACGACGCGGGCCCCACCAACAACTGGCGGGAGCCGGGGGAGATGCGAGAGATCCTCACGGGGCTCTATCGGGGGTCCATGCGAGGACGCACCATGTACGTCGTTCCCTTCTCGATGGGACCGCTGGGATCATCCATCGCTCACATCGGTGTGGAGCTCACCGACTCGCCCTACGTGGCCGTGAGCATGAGGATCATGACGCGCATGGGGCAGGGCGCTCTCGACGTTCTCGGGCCCGGAGGCGAGTTCGTCCCGTGCCTGCACTCGCTGGGAGCGCCGCTGGAGCCAGGCCAGCCGGACGTATCGTGGCCCTGCAACCCCGAGCACCGCTACATCGTCCACTTCCCCGAAACCCGGGAGATCTGGTCGTACGGCTCCGGTTACGGTGGCAACGCTCTCCTGGGAAAGAAGTGCTTCGCCCTGCGCATCGCCTCGCTTATGGCCCGAGACGACGGCTGGCTCGCCGAGCACATGCTGATCGTCAAGGTGACCTCGCCCTCGGGGGAGGTCCACTACATCACCGGCGCTTTCCCCTCCGCGTGCGGGAAGACGAATCTGGCCATGCTGGTCCCCACATTGGCGGGCTGGAAGGTCGAGACGCTCGGCGACGATATCTGCTGGATGAAGTTCGGGGAGGACGGCCGTCTGTGGGCGATCAACCCGGAGGCCGGTTTCTTTGGCGTGGCCCCGGGCACCTCGGAGGCGACCAACCCCAACGCGATGAGAACCCTCGAGGAGAACTGCCTGTTCACCAACACGGGATTGACCGCGGAGGGCGACGTGTGGTGGGAGGGCATGACCAAAGAGCCTCCCGCCCGGCTCACCGATTGGCGCCGGCAGGCGTGGACACCGGGCAGCGGTCTCTCGGCTGCCCACCCGAACGCTCGATTCACCGCGCCTGCCCGCCAGTGCCCGGTGATGGCCCCTGAGTGGGAGGACCCGTCGGGGGTGCCCATCTCGGCGATCATCTTCGGTGGCCGCCGGGCCTCCGTCGTGCCCCTGGTCACCGAGGCATTCGACTGGCGGCACGGAGTCTTCCTCGGCTCGATCATGGCATCGGAGACCACCGCCGCGCAGGCCGGGGCGGTCGGGAAAGTCCGGCGCGATCCCTTCGCCATGCTCCCTTTCTGCGGCTACAACATGGCCGACTACCTGAGCCACTGGCTCGCCGTGGGCAAAAAGACCGACCCTGCCCGGCTGCCCCGCATCTTCTACGTGAACTGGTTCCGCAAGGGTGACGACGGGCGCTTCCTGTGGCCCGGGTTCGGAGAGAACAGCCGGGTGCTGGCCTGGGTGTGTGAGAGGGTGGCCGGGCGGGCGAAGGCGGTCGAGACGCCGATCGGATGGGTGCCGCCCGCCGACGGGCTCGATACCTCGGGACTCGACGGGGTGAGCGCCGACGCCCTGGCCGAGCTGCTGTCGGTCGAGGAGGGGGCCTGGCGGGCGGAGATTCCCTCGATCGAGGAGCACTACCGGATGCTGGGCGATCGCCTCCCCGAAGCTCTGGTGGCCGAGCTGACCGAGCTAAAGCGGCGGCTGGGCTGACCGAGGCCGCGAGCCGAGCTGGAGGAGGGTTACCGGGCTCTCCTCCGAAACGTCGTTGAAACGCCGTTGGAACGCCATCCACGGGACACGCGGGTATTGACATTGCGGGACAATTGGAAATAAGCTGAAGTTCGGTACCTAGGAGAGACGAGGGGCGATTGGGGCCGTCAATCCTCGTCGGGGAGGGGAGAGCCATGGCCAGTCAGTCGTGCGGTTGCTGCGGGGCCTGTACTTGTGGATCGAACTGCAGATGCACGTCTTATAACAAGTGCAACCCCGCGTGTACCTGCGGAGGCTCGGTAGGTAGCCGGGACGCCACCACAATGTCCGTGCCCGAGCCGGTTGTCGCCGGCTCGGACCTCTCGAGAGCGCGGGGATACGCGTCGCAACCCCGCTAGACCGGCTCGCTTCCAAATCGTGCTCCTGAAGTCCCGGCCGGGACTGTCCTGGCCTTCGCCGGGTACGCTTGGGGCGTGAGGCTTGCGGACCTGGGCGAGTTCGGGGTTATCGGCAGGCTCCGGGAGCTCGTGGGGGAGCCCCCCGAGGGCGAAGTGTGGGTGGGGGATGACGCCGCGGTGCTCCGGGCGCCTGCGGGCACGATCCTGTTCACGGCCGACCTGCTGGTCGAGGGCGTCCACTTCGACCTGGAGATCACCGGACCCGAGGATCTCGGGTACAAGTCGATCGCGGTGAACGTCAGCGACGTGGCGGCCATGGGCGGGACGCCCCGGCGGGCGCTGGTCTCCCTGGGATTGCGTCCGGGGATGGAGCTGGAGTGGATCGAAGCCCTCTACCGGGGCATGAGGGCTGCAAGCGACCGATTCGGTATGGCGGTGGTGGGAGGTGACATCTCCTCGAGTGGCTGCCTGGTGATCTCCGTGGCGCTGCTCGGGAACCCGGCCGGCCGGCGAGTGATCGAGCGGCGGGGGGCTCGTCCGGGGGACATGGTCTGCATCACCGGGACGCTGGGGGCGAGCGCCGCGGGCTACCGATTGCTCCGGGCGGGGATGCGGGGCGCTCTCCGAGCGCGCCCCGATCTGAGAGAGGCGCACCTGCGCCCGAGCCCCCGCCTGCCCGAGGCGGAGGTGCTGCGACGCCATCTCCCCAGCGCCATGATCGATGTCTCCGATGGGTTCGCGGCCGACCTGGGGCACCTCTGCGAGGCTTCGGAGGTGGGGGTGGTCGTGGACGCCTCCCGCCTGCCCGTCGTCGATCTCTCCGGGCTCGAGCTGGACCGGGAACCGCTGGAGCTGGCCCTCACCGGGGGCGAGGATTACGAGCTCTGCTTCACCATGCCGAGGGATCGGGCTGAGGCCGCAGCCGCGGAGGTCGAGCGCCGGACGGGCACCCGGGTGAGCATCGTGGGCGAGGTCGTCGAGCAGGCTCGGGGGAGAGTGCTCACCCTCGATGGCCTCCAGCGGCCATTCGAGGGCCGGGGATGGGATCACCTGCGAGCGGGGGGTTCGGGGGGTAGCACCGCTGCCAAAGAGCACGGAGCTTCATTCGCCAGAAGGTGCGAACCCCCGAAGCCAGAATGAATCCGGTTCCGGTGGCGCTCACCGTCGCCGGCTCCGACTCGGGCGGGGGGGCCGGCGTCCAGGCCGATCTCAAGACCTTCTTCGCCCTCGGGGTGCACGGAGCCACCGCCATCACGGCCCTCACCGCCCAGGACACCCGCGGGATCTCGGCCATCCAGGCGGTGCCCCCCGCGTTCGTCGGCGAGCAGATCGCCAAGGTCGTGACCGACGTCGGGGTGGATGCGGCCAAGACGGGAATGCTCGCCGGGTCCGATACCGTCCTGGTCGTCGCCGACGCCATGGCGACCTTCCGCATCACGAAGCTGGTGGTGGATCCGGTCCTCGTCTCCACCGGTGGAACCCGGCTTCTCGCCCCCGAGGGCATCGGCGCGCTCTTGAACAAGCTCTTGCCTCTCGCCATGGTGGTGACCCCCAACCTCTTCGAGGCGGGGATCCTCCTGGATCGGGAAGTCGCCACCATCGAGCAGATGCGCCGGGCGGCGAGAGATCTTCACGCGCGAGGCCCGGCCTCCGTGCTGGTGAAGGGCGGCCACCTGCCCGGTCCGGCGGTGGACATCCTCTATGACGGGGAGTCGCTCGTGGAGCTCTCCTCGGAGCGAATCGAGACCCCTCACACCCACGGCACGGGCTGCGTCCTCTCCGCCGCGATCGCCGCCCACCTGGCGAGGGGCGACACGGTGATCGACGCCGTCTCCAGGGCCAAGGGGTTCGTGACCGAAGCCATCCGGGGAGGCTTCCCCCTCGGAAGCGGCCCAGGGCCCGTCAACCCCGGCTGGAACCTCGCCGTCTCTTCCCAGGACGCGAGCGGGAGAGCGCTGGCGGTCCTTCGGGAACTCGAGGCCATGGGTGGCGGGTCTCGAGGGCCAAGGGCTACTACAAATGCCTCTGCCCATGTGGGCTCCATTTGATGTGGGTACACTTGACCCCGTCGAATCCCAATCACGGACGAGAGAAGCTCGCTTGGGCCCAGCGCTTGGAGTGCTGGAAATGATCAAGTACGGTATCGCTTACGAGGGGGGCTTCTCGGGATCGCGGGAGGCCGCGGAAAGCCAATTTGACCTGGTGATGGAAGAGCTGGTGCGGCTGGGGGCTGGAGACCCGTGGATAGGTCTGACTCTCAAGCAGGGAGGCGGCAAGGTCGAGATCACCATGACGGTTGAGGCGGATACCCGCGAAGACGCTCTCATCGCCGGGACTTCGTTCGTTCGATCCGCCCTTCACGCCGCCGGTGCTTTCACCCCGGTCTTTGAGCTCGAAACGGCCAAGCTGGTCCCTGCCTGCTAGGCTACCCCGGGCTGGAGAAAAGCTCAGGCGGCGTTCTCCATGTCCGGGGTGTATCTGGCGGAGCGGGCGGCGCCTATCAGCCCGATCCGGTAGGCGAACGCCTGCCGGGCGGCCTCGAGGTTGGCGGCCTTGCCCCCCCAGGTGCGCATGGGCACGTCCTGGATGGCCCGAGCGTAGGAGAAGGTCACCTGCCAGGGGACGCCGCCGATGGCGTTCATGGCGTTCAGGTGGGCCGTCGCCCGCTCGGGGGACTGGCCCCCGGAGAGGAAGGCCACGCCGGGGATCGCGGCGGGGACGTTGCGTCGCAGGCAGAGAAGGGTCTTCTCGGCGACCTCTTCCACCCCGGCCTGGCTGCGGCAGGCCTTTCCGGAGATCACCATGTTGGGTTTGAGGATCATGCCCTCCAAGAGCACCCGATTCTCCCGTAGCTGTGCGAACACCGCCTGGAGGGTGGCGTCGGTGGCCTCGTAGCAACGGTCGATGGTGTGGTCGCCGTCGATGAGGACCTCCGGCTCGACGATGGGGACCAGGCCGCCGTCCTGGCAGAGGGCGGCGTAGCGGGCCAGGGCATGGGCGTTGGCGTTGATGCAATACCGGCTCGGGATGCCGTCGCCGATGGTGATCACCGCCCGCCACTTGGCGAATTTGGCCCCCATCCCGACGTACTCGGCGATCCGCTCCGCAAGGCCGTCGAGGCCCTCGGTGACCTTCTCGTTCGGAGCGTTGACCAGGTCCTTGGCGCCGGTGTCGACCTTGATGCCCGGCATGATCCCCTCCGCCCGCAGCATCTCGGGGAAGGAGCTGCCGTTGGATGCGTCCTGACGGATCGTCTCGTCGTAGAGGATCACGCCACTGAGATAATCCGAGGCGCCGGGCGCGGTGAGCAGCATCTGCCGATAATCGCGGCGGCTCTCCGGCGTCGATTCGATGCCCACGGCCGCGAAGCGCTTGGTGATCGTCCCGGTGCTCTCATCGGCGGCCAAGATGCCCTTGCCCGGCGCCACTATCGCCCGGGCGGTTGCGGTGAGGTTTTCTGCGTCCATCCTCTCGTCCTCCTGTGCTCGCTCTCGCCACGAGGTTATTGGGAGAAAGGGCTTGTCGCAAACGGTTTCTGACCCGCGACTTCGCGGCGTGGGCTTGCGAGCTTGTGAAGATGTCTAGGCGCGGGTAACTTTGCCCGCTTTGAGGCAGGACGTGCAGACGCGCAGGCGCTTCGACGCCCCGTTGACCAGCGCCCGCACCGTCTGGATGTTGGGGTTCCAGCGACGGTTGGTGCGTCGGTGCGAGTGGCTGATCCGTTTTCCGAACTGCGGCGAGCGGCCACAGAGATCGCAGATGGCTGACATGACATCCCGATCCTACCAGGTACCTCGGCTCTGCTGGAGGAGAATGGGGTCATGACCGCCAAGGAGCCGCTGCTGCTCTACGCGCCCGAGCGCCTGGAGGTTCCGGTCCGCTACGTCAAGGGGGTGGGACCGGGGGGAGAGAAGATCCTCTTCTCATCGAAGTTCGGCATCCGCACCGTGCAGGATCTGCTCCAGCACTACCCCCGCCGCCACCTGGACTTCTCGGAGACCAGGACCATCCGGG
This sequence comes from Actinomycetota bacterium, assembly GCA_050693695.1. Lineage (GTDB taxonomy): Bacteria > Actinomycetota > CADDZG01 > JAHWKV01 > JAOPZY01 > JBOGWM01. The sequence goes on along the minus strand of JBOGWM010000044.1, from coordinate 3,918 downwards.
AGGTGGGAGTGGGAGACGAGGTGACCATCATCGGAGAGGTGCGCAAGGTGGTTTCTCCTCCCCGCCCGGGGGGGACCCGGGGGGCGCCCCGTCGGGCGAAGCTCCCGCTCAAGGTGATGCTCGATGATGGCACGTCGGTGCTCGCTCTCGTCTTCTTCAATCAGCCCTGGCGGGCCCGTCAGCTCGCCGTCGGTACCACTGTCGCCGCCAAAGGCAAGGTCTCCAACTTCCGAGGTGCGCGCCAGATGAGCGCCCCCCTGATCGACGTCATCACCGGCCCCGACGAGATCGTCCACATCGTCCCCCAGTATCCGGCGACAGCCGAGATCCATACCGCCTGGCTGCGCAAGATCATCAAGGCGGCCCTCGACACCTACAGCCCCCTCTCCGATCCTCTCCCGGAGGATCTCAGGGCCCGACATCGTCTCATGGACCGCACGAGCGCCTTCGCCGCCTACCATTTCCCGACCCGCATGGCGGAGAAGTGGGAGGCCCGCCGCCGGCTGGTCTTCGATGAGTTGTTCACGCTTCAGACCGGCCTGGCTTACCGCAAGCGCCGCCTCGAGCGCCAGGAGGTGGGAATCTCTCAGAGAGTCCATGGTGAGATGACCGGACGATTCCTCGAAACTCTTCCCTTCGAGCTCACCGGCGCCCAGCGGCGGGCGATCAAGGAGATCGAGGCCGATCTGGAGCGGTCGGTCCCCATGCACCGCCTCCTCCAGGGCGAGGTCGGCTCCGGCAAGACGGTGGTGGCGCTTCTCGCGGCGCTGGTGGCGGTCCAGGGTGGCTATCAGGCGGCCATCATGGCCCCGACGGAGGTGCTCGCCTGCCAGCATTTCCTCAATGCCGCCGCCCTGCTGGAAGGCCTCGGGAGTTCGGCGGAGATGCAGGGGGGCCAGCTCGAGCTCTTCGGGGGGCCCCGGACGGCGCCTCTGGTGCTTCTGACCGGGAGCGTCGGCTCCGCCCGCCGCCGGAGCGCTCTCGCCCGCATCGCAACGGGGGAGGCCGGGATCGTGGTGGGGACCCACGCCCTGATCCAGGAGGGGGTCTCCTTCTCCAATCTCGGGCTGGCCGTGATCGACGAGCAGCATCGCTTCGGGGTCCGCCAGCGGATCGATCTCCGGGCCAAAGGCCGGGAAGGGGTCACCCCGGACGTGCTGATCATGACCGCGACGCCCATACCTCGGACTCTCGCCCTCACCCTCTACGGCGACCTGGACGTGAGTGTCCTGGACGAGCTGCCCCGGGGCCGGCCCCCGGTGAAGACCCGAGTGATCGATGAGGCCGGGCGCGACGCCGCCTACGACCTGGTGCGCCGGGAGGTGAAGGCGGGACGCCAGGCCTACGTGATCACCCCCCTGGTCGATGAGTCCGACAAGCTCGAGATCAAATCCGCCGAGGCCGAGGCGGAGCGCCTGGGATGCGAGGTGTTCCCCGATTTACGGGTGGGGATGCTGCACGGGCGGATGCGTCCCGCCCAGAAGGAGTCGGCCATGGCAAGCTTTCGCCGGGGAGACATCGACGTGCTCATCTCGACGACGGTGATCGAGGTGGGGGTCGATGTCGCCAATGCCACGGTGATGCTGATCGAGGACGCGGAGCGCTTCGGCCTCTCCCAGCTTCACCAGCTTCGGGGACGCATCGGCCGAGGTGAGCATCCCTCCACCTGCCTGCTCTTCTCGAGCGTGCTGGAGCTGCCCGAGGAGGAGCGCCGGGCGGCCCGGGAGCGCCTCGAAGCGGTGGCGGCCACCAACGACGGGTTCGAGCTGGCGGAGAAAGATCTCGAGATCCGGGGATCGGGCACCATCCTCGGGGAACGCCAGGCAGGCTTCTCCGACCTCAGGATCACCCACCTGGTCCGGGACGTGGACATCCTGAAGCGGGCGCGCGACGAGGCGTTCACCCTCATCGAGGCTGACCCCGACCTCTCGGGCTCACCGCTGATCCGTTTGGAGATGGAAGGGCGCTTCGCGGACCGCCTGGACTGGCTCTTTCACTCCTGATCGCCGGCTTTTGGTTCCTCTGTCACTCTAGACTCCACATCGTGCGGGTCATCGCGGGCGTTGCCAAGGGAAGGCGGCTGAAGTCGCCCCCTGCCCGCGTGGTCCGTCCCACCACCGACCGGGTCAAGGAGGCCCTCTTCTCCGCCCTGGGCCTCCGGGTGCCGAAGGCCCGGGTGCTGGACCTCTACGCCGGCTCGGGCCAGCTTGGGATCGAGGCTCTCTCCCGGGGAGCCGCCTCGGCCACCTTCGTCGAGAGAGATGCGGGCGCGCTGTCCACCATCCGGGAAAATCTCGCCGGGACCGGGTTCGCCTCCCGGGGCACGGTCGTGGCGGGGACGGTGGAGCGTTTTCTGGAGGGAATCCAGTGGGCGCAGCCATTCGATCTGGTGCTGATCGATCCTCCCTTCGCTGTGGGGCTCCCCACCCACGTGCTCGCCTCGCTGGCAACCGGGGACCGGCTTGGCGAGGATGCTCTGGTTGTGGTCGAGGTCTCCCGGGCGGTCCTTCCCCTCGATCCTCCGGATGGGTTTCGAATGACCTCCGAGCGTCGCTACGGCGACTGCGTCCTCCTCTTCCTCCGCCCCGAGCGCTCAGCGCGCCACGAAGGGCATCCGATCGTGCAGCCCGCGGGCGACGGGGACCGCCTCTGATGGGACTCTGATGGGGCTCGCACTCTGTCCGGGCTCGTTCGACCCGCCGACCAACGGCCATATCGAAGTGGTGGAGGGGGCCAGCCGCCACTTCGAGAGGGTCCTCGTGGCCGTGGGGCACAACTCGAGCAAGACCCCCCTGCTCGGGACCGAGGAGCGGGTCGAGCTGCTGAGGGGGTGCCTGGCCCATCTCCACAATGTCGAGATCGAATCTTTCAAGGGGTTGCTGACCGACTTGGCCCGGGAGCGGGGGGCGGCCGTGATCGTCAAGGGACTGCGCGCGGCCTCCGACCTCGACTACGAGCTGGCGATGGCCCGGATCAACGCCACCCTGCAACCCAGCCTCGATACGCTCTTCATCGTCACGAGCTCTCGCTTCAGCTTCGTCTCCTCCAGCCTGGTCAAGGAGGCGGCGCGCTACGGCGGGGACATCTCGGGGCTGGTTCCACCCCAGGTCAACAAGGCTCTGATTCGTCATTTCGAAACCAATCCAGATAGGGTTTAGGACATGGACATGTTTGCTGAGTTGGTGGCGCTGATCGAGGGGGTTCGCAAGGCGATGTCTGTGCCTTTCTCGGTCCTGGCTCTGGTCAACAAGAAGGATCTGTTGGAGCGCTTACAGGGGATCCACGACCGGATGCCGCTGGAGCTGCAGCAGGCGCGCATGATGGTGGTTGAACGAGGGAACCTGCTCGCTCGTGCGCAGGCCGACGCCGAGAGCATCTTGTCCCAGGCTCGGGCGGAGCGGGACCGGCTGGTGGCCAGAAGCGGGGTTCTGCAGGAAGCCACTCAGGAGGCGGAGCGGATCATCGACGAGGCGAGGAACCGAGGACAGGAGATCCGCCTCGAGGCCGAGGACTACATCGACGCCAAGCTCGCCAATTTCGAGGTTGCTCTCCAGAAGACCCTCATGTCGGTCACCAGGGGTCGGGAGACGCTCCGGCTCCGGCTGGCGGAGCGTGGGCACAGCGGTCCGGAAGCTCCCCGGGAACCGAGCGCCCTCCGTTCCTCGGTCGGTCCTCGGTAGGCCTTGGGACCGAGCGAAACCGGCTGGGCTGTATCATGTGAGGCGACGAGCCTTCGGATATCTCTCATGCCCGAGCTTCTGGTAGATGTCACGGACCTGTCGAGCAGGGCCGGGGCGACCAAGGATATTGCCCTGGAAGTCCGCCTGGGAGGGCTGCGGAATGCTCTGGGCTGGGTCGAGGAGGAGGATCGGGTGCACCTGGATCTCAGCGCGGAGGGGCTGGTGGAAGGGGTTGTGG
>JBOGWM010000043.1:0-1992 GCA_050693695.1 Actinomycetota bacterium | reverse complement strand
CCCCCCGACCCCCTCCCACCAGCCGTGGCCGATCGGCGCTGAACGAGCCGGCCTCCCTCACCGGCTCGACCCTCTCGGGAGAGCCCCCGACTCGGTCAAGACCTCCACGAGATCGAGGCGGCTGAAGTCGACGAAGGAAACCACCCGGGCGATCTTCGAGAGCCCATCGCGGCCCGCACGCACCTGCGTCACCCGCCCGATGGGGATGCCCGGCGGGTAGAGACCTCGATCGTGGCCGGAGGTGACGACGCTCTCCCCCACCTCGACCGCGGTCTCAGCGTCGATCAGGTCGAAGCGCAAGTCCCGGACCCCGGCCCCCCGGATCGCCCCGGTCTCGCCGGTGGCGGTGAGACGGGCGCCGACCGAGTGACGGGGGTCGATGATCGCCAGCACCTTCGAGTAGGCTGCGGCGGCCAGCACCACCCGCCCGACCAATCCCTCCGACGAGACCACCGCCATCCCGTCGCGCAGGCCATCCGCCTCACCCTTATCGATCAACACGCTCCACTCGTGGTTCGAGGGATCCACCCCGATCACCCGGGCCCCCACCCTCGCTCCGGCGGTCCAGTCCTTGGCGCCCACGAGCGCAAGCAGGCGCTGGCGCTCTCTCAACACCTCGGGGAACCGTCGCTGCTCGGCCTCCAGCTCCCTTACCCGATCCGCCAGCCGGGCGCTCTCCGCACGCAGGGATGCACGCCGGTCGAGCGCGCCCGTGAGCCGCCCGGCCGGATCGAGGGCTCGGGCGAAGCCGTCCTGGATGGAGCCCGCCGTCGAGACCGCGCCATGCCGGGCTCGCCGCAGCGGTCCACCGGGGTAACGACGCGAATCGAGGGTCACCACGGTCACGCTCACCGCCAAGAGCATCCCGAGGATCACCCGGAACCGGGGGAGCTTCCGATCCATCGTCTTCACCTCAACCGCACCCCCGAAGGGTCCTCAGTGGCGGCTCGAGGCGACCAGAACCCGCTTGAGGGTCTCGAAGCCCTCCAGGCACTTGCCCGAGCCGATCGCCACACAGGTAAGCGGGCTCTCCGTCAGATGGACGGGCATGCCGGTCTCTTCCTTGAGTCGCACGTCGAGCCCCCTCAGCAGCGCCCCCCCGCCGGTGAGTACGATCCCTCGCTGCATGATGTCGGCGGCCAACTCGGGGGGCGTGCGGTCGAGGGTGGTGCGGACCGCGTCCACGATGGTCTCCACCGGCTCCTCCATGGCCCGGCGGATCTCTTCGGCCGAGACGATGATCGTCTTGGGCAGCCCGGTCACGAGGTCCCGCCCACGGATCTCGGCGCGAGGCTCGTCGGGGAACCAGAAGGCGGACCCGATGGCCACCTTGATCTCCTCCGCGGTGCGCTCCCCCAGCATCAGCGAGTGTTCCTTCTTGATGTAGGCGATGATCGCTTCGTCCAGCTCGTCGCCGGCGATGCGGACGGAGAGGCTGGTGACGATCCCGCCGAGGGAGATGACCGCCACCTCCGTGGTGCCGCCGCCGACGTCCACCACCATGCTCCCGGCCGCCTCGTGCACCGGGAGCCCGGCTCCGATCGCCGCGGCCATCGGCTCCTCGACGATATAGGCGGCACGGGCCCCCGCCCCGATGGCGGCCTCCTCGACCGCTCGTTGCTCCACCCCGGTCACCCCGGAAGGCACGCAGACGATCACCCGGGGCTTGGCCAGCAGCCGTCGCCCGTGGATGCTGTGGATGAAATAGCGAAGCATCCTCTCGGCCACATCGAAATCTGCGATCACCCCGTCCTGGAGGGGTCGGATGGCCTGGATGTGGGCCGGGGTTCGGCCGATCATCCGCTTGGCGTCACCACCCACCGCGACGGTCGCCGAGGTCTTGGTGTTGATCGCGACCACCGACGGCTCGTTCAAGACGATGCCTCGGCCCCGGACATAGACGAGCGTGTTCGCGGTCCCCAGATCCACCGCCATATCCCGGCCCATGACCTGGAAGGCCCTATCGATCGCCATTCCCGCTCGCTTTCTCCC
>JBOGWM010000042.1:0-8403 GCA_050693695.1 Actinomycetota bacterium | reverse complement strand
CTAACTCTCGGTCTCGCCCTGGTGCTGGGCGCGACCGCCTGTAACCCGGGAGCCCGGGATCCGGGGCGGGAACCGGAGGCGAGCCCGGGGCGCGCCTCGCCCCGGCCAACGGATGGCCGCAATCTCTATTCGGGCCCCCGGGTGCAGGCGGAACCCCATCCCTTCGGGCTCAAGTGGAACTGGTTCCAGATGGCCCAGCTCCAGGAGCACCTCGTCCGAGGGGCCGGCGGCGCCACCTTCATCGAGGTCATCTGGTGCGACATCGAGCGCTCCCCCGGTCAGGCGAACTGGAGCGTGGTGGATCGGGTCGCGGACTCGACCGAGCTCCTCGGCTACGACCTGTACCTCAAGATCCGGACGGGGAGCTGCTGGGTCAACGGGCGCAACGCCCCGCAGCGGCAGGCCCCCCCGGTCAAGAACCCCTCCTCGCTCCCCGAGGACCTGGACCGGTACCGGGAGTTCGTGAGCGCGCTCGTCGAGCGCTACTCGGCCCGGGGAATCCACACCTACGCGGTGGAGAACGAGGTCAACGCCCGGAACTTCTGGGAGGGCACGCCGCAGGAGTACGAGCGACTGGCCGAGGCGGCGGCCGGGAGCATCCGAGCCGCGGATCCCTCGGCCCGGGTGCTGGACAGCGGCATCTCCAGCGGCGGGCTGGGGCTGGCGGTGGCCGCCCGCATGCTGGAGAAAGGGGAAGCCGGCGATGCCCTCCGCTTCTACAACGACTACTACCGCCGCCGGTTCCTGGAGACCCGCTCTCCGATCATGCGCGCCGGGACCACCTCCGAGCTCGAGGCGGCCGTCGGGGAGCCGATCGGCCGGCGGACGATCGACCATCTCGAGGCCACCTTCCGGCTCGCCCGCCGGGGGATCTTCGACGCCTACCAGCTCCATTTCTACGAGCCCTGGTCGGTGGCGCCCACCCTCCTCGCCCACATCCGGGAGGGGATCGGCGCCTCCCTCCCCATCGAGGCCTGGGAGGTCGGGGTCTTCTGGCCGGGGGAGAGCTACGATGAGCGAGCGCATGCCACCGAGACGGTCAAGCTCCTGAGCACGCTTCTCGCCGCGGGGGTGTCCCGGCTGATCTATCTCCCCGCGGCCTACACGCCGTCGGGGGCCCGAGACGAGACGTTCCGGGGGCTCTGGCTACCCACCGGCGAGGCGCGCCCCGCCGCCCGGGCCTACGAGGCTCTGGTCGCCGCCTCCTCGGGGACTGCGGCCTTCTGGGAAACGTTCGAGGCATCGGGCCTGTCGGGGATCGGCCTCCAGGGCGAGTCGGGGGCCACGCTGGTGGTGTGGAGCGCCGGCGAAGTCCGTCTCGGTGGCGCCCCACCCTCGGGAGCTCGGGCCACGGCCGCCTCCGGCGAGGCGCTGGAATGGGGACCGTCGGGGCTGAGAGTCGGGGAAGAGCCGGTCCTGGTGTCCCTGCCCCAGTCCCTCGACGCCGCGCTCTCGTGGCTCGAGGAGGCGGCGCGAAGGGCCAGATAGGGGATTTCCCCGGCTACCGTGTCACCGCTTCCGCCATTACCGTTAGCCTGACAGAGTTGGGCGCAGGCCCGCCTTCTTCTACCCCGCCGATCAGGCATCGCTCACCTTTTCCCTGGAGACAAACCCGTGCGCAACGCCCGGCTTCTCGGCGCCGACGCCCAACCGGAGCGCAAGGGCGGCCCTGCCCGCCTCGTCTGGCGGGCGCGCCGCCACGTGGCCTGGGTGCGGGCCCATGGGCTCGGCCGGGTGGTGGAGGAGGACGGGCTGCATCCCCTCCAGCGTGCCGCCAGGGCGCTCGATCGCCGCAGGTGGCGGCGGGCGAACGGGGTCGCTCCGGGCGCCGCGGTCCCCGTGTTCCTGGTCGGGCTCCAGCGCTCCGGCACCAACATGATCGTCCGGGGACTCGAGCGCTCGCCGGAGTTCGAGGTCCACAACGAGAACGACCGCCGGGCTTTTGACCGCTTCCGGCTCCGCTCGGACTCCACGGTCCGGGGGCTCATCGCCTCGAGCCGGCACCGTTACGTGCTGCTCAAGCCCCTGTGCGACTCCCACCGGGTTCCCGACCTGCTGGAGTTGGCCGGCCGGCCCGGAACTGGGCGGGCCATCTGGGCCTACCGGGGAGTCGAGGGGACCGCTCGCTCGGCGCTCGCCAAGTTCGGGGACCTGAGAGGGGTGCTCGCTGAGATCGCGGCCGGCGGGGGGCGGGAGCGCTGGCATGCCCAGCGGCTCTCCGAAGCGAGTTTGGACCTGCTCACCAGCTTCGATTACCGGGAGATGACGCCGGCTTCATCCGCGGCCCTGTTCTGGCTCATCCGCAACTCCCTTTACTTCGAGCTCGGTCTGGAGAGGCGAGGAGATGTCATGGCGGTGTCCTACGAGTCGCTCCTGGCCGACCCCGAATCCACGACCAGGAGGCTCTGCGAGTTTCTGGGCCTCGCCTACCACCCCCGCTTCGTGGCGCATATGGCCGTCCGGGGCCGCCCGGCCGGCATCGCCCCGGACCTGGACCTCGATCCGGAGATCCTGGCGAGGTGCCGGGAGCTGGAGCGACGGCTGGACGAGGCGGCAGGTAGTAACAGGGGGAGGGCAGGCCCTCCCCCTGGCCCCATCCCAAGAGCAGCCGTGGCCGATCGACGCTGAAGAGGGCCGGCACAGCCGGCCCTCTTCAACTCACTCCGGCCTTACCGAAGGAGACATCGTTGGCTTTGAGATTGCCGCGGGTCGAGGGCCCCATCCCGCCCCGGGCGGCGCGTGCTGCGGGCGCGCTGGGCGCCGCGACCGTGGTGGGCCTCGGGGTGAGCGTCCTGCTCGGCCAGTTCGAAGCGGGTCAGGCCGCGGTCCTCCTGTTCCTGGGGGCCGCGGGCGGGATCGGGCTGGCCACCCTGGCGATCACCCGCTTCGAGACCTTCGTTTTGGCCGTGCTCGCGCTGCGCGCCAGTCTCGATTGGGCGAAGCCAGCCACCCGCTCCCTGGTCGGTCTCCAGCCGGCTGCGGCCCTGGGCATCCTGTTCACGGTCGCCGGAGTGCTGTGGCTGGGGGGACGGCGCCGGGCGCGGGGTCGTGAGGTGGAGAGATCTTCGCTCACCGGAGCGGTCGTGGTATTCCTCGCGGCCGCGCTGGCCAGCGTGCCCCTCTCGGGGGGGCCGGCGTCCAGCCTCCTCGAGTTCGCGCGCATCGCGGCGGCGGTCGTCATGCTGGTGGTCCTCGAGCGGATGCTCGTGCGCCCGGAACAGGTCCAGCGGCTGCTGACGGTCGTGTTCCTCTCCGCCCTCGTGCCGCTGGCGGTGGCGACATTCCAGATGATCCGTCATACCGGGCTGTTCGTGCGAGCCGACTTCTCCCGGGTCACGGGGACGTTCCTGCACCCGACGTCCTTCGCGGCATACCTGGCGCTGCTGATCATCATGGGCGCGGCGCTCTTGCCCCATCTCGAGCGGAGGTTCCGCCTCCCGATGCTGGGGTTGCTCGGCGCCTGCTCCGTATTCCTGCTCCTCACCTACACCCGGGGGGCCTGGATCGCGGCCCTCGCCGGCGTCGTGGTGGTGGGCATGCTCCAGGACCGGAGGCTGGCGGCGACGGCGCTCGCGGCCGCCGTGATCGCCATTTACATGGTCCCCTCCGTCTCGGCGCGCTTCACCGATCTGGAGCGGGCTAGCCACCCCCGCTCGGGCACCCCGAACAACTCGTTGGTCTGGCGGGTCGGCTACTGGACGGAGGCCCTGCAGCTCGCCAACCGCAACCCCGTCACCGGGATCGGGTTGAAGCAGGTGGAGCTTCTCACCGAGGAGGAGAAGACCCCGCACAATGATTTCGTCCGGGCCTATGTCGAGATGGGGGCCGTCGGCCTGCTGGCCTACCTCGGTCTCATCGCCGCGCTGGTGATGGCCGCCCGGCGCGCCCTCGCCAGAGCTCGGGCGGGCTGGCCGCGGGCAGTCGCGGCCGGCTTCGCGGGATGCATGGCGGCATTCCTCCTCCAGAGCCTGATCGGAAACCTCCTGTCCCAGGTCGTGATCCTCTGGTACCTGTTCGCCTTCGCCGCCGCAGCGCTGGCCTCATCCCGCTTCCGAGGCCCCGAGGGTGCTCGGGCCGGGAGGATCACATGAGGGGACTACGGGTCGCGATGATCGGCCAGCGGGGGCTGCCGGCCACCTATGGGGGGATCGAGCATCACGTCGAGCAGGTGGGCGCGCGCCTTGCCGCCCGGGGACACGAGGTCACGGTCTTCTGCCGGGCGCACTACGCGCCGGAGCGACTCGGGAGATATCGGGGCATGCGCCTTCGTCACCTCCCCACCGTGGGGACCAAGCACCTGGACGCCATCGTTCACAGCGCTCTCTCGACGCTTTGCGCCATGGCGCGCCGCTTCGATGTGGTGCACTATCACGCGCTCGGGCCGGGCCTGCTGGCGCCGCTTCCCCGGTACCTGTCCCGAGCCCGGGTGGTGCAGACCATCCACGGCCTGGACTACGAGCGGGCGAAGTGGGGGCGGGGCGCCCGCACCCTGCTCAAGGCCGCCGGCTGGATGAGCGGGCATGTCCCGGACGCCACGATCGCGGTCTCGGCGTCCCTGGCCGAGCACTACGCCCGGCGATATGGTCGGCCGGCTCTCCACATCCCGAACGGGGTCCGGGAGGCCGTCCGCCGTCCGCCCGGCCAGATCCTACGGCGCTTCGGCCTCACTCCGGGCGGTTATTTCCTCTTCGTCGGCCGTCTCGTCCCCGAGAAGGCGCCGGACCTGCTGGTGCGGGCCTTCCGGCGGGTGCCGGGCGATCACCGGCTGGTCCTCGCCGGCGGCTCGGGCTTTACCGGGCCCTACGTCAGCTCCCTCGAGCGGCTCGCCGCGGAGGATCCCCGGGTGGTGCTCGCCGGCTACGTCTACGGCCCCGCCCTGGAGGAGCTGTATTCGAACGCGGCGAGCTTCGTGCTCCCCTCGCTGCTCGAGGGGCTGCCGCTCACCCTCCTCGAAGCCGCCTCCTTCGGCCTGCCGGTGGTGGTGAGCGCCATCGCCCCCCATGTCGAGGTGCTCGGCGAGGACGGGCCGGGCCGGCGCCTGGTTCCCCCCGGCGACGAGGAGGCCCTCGCGGGCGCGCTCGGGAGCATGTTGAACCGTCTCGCCGGGGAGCGGGAGGGGGCCTGCGAGCTACGGGACCGGGTGCTCCGGGCCTATTGCTGGGACGCCGCCACCGACGCGACGGGGCTCGTGTACCGGGCGGTGCTCGATGGGGGCCCCCTCCCCCCCGGGCCCGTCCGGACCGGTGACGCCGCGCCCCTGGCGACGAGCGAAGCGAGCCCGTGATGTACGTGTTCGTGCTCGGCACCGGGCGCTGCGGGTCCAGCCTGGTCCATGAAGTGCTTGCCCGCCACCCCGACGTCGGTTTCATCTCCAACGCCGAGGACAACCTGGCTCGCCTGCACCTCAAGGGACGCTGGAACAACGCCCTGTTCAGGGCCACGCCCGCGGGCTTCTCCGAAAAGGGGCGAGTGCGCTTCGCGCCCTCGGAGGCGTACCGTCTCCTGGACGCCACGGTCTCGCCCATGATCTCGACGCCGCTTCGCGATCTGGTGGCCGAGGACGTGACTCCCTGGATGGAGGGCCGGCTGCGCCGGTTTTTCGAGGGGCGGGCCCGGGCGCAGGCCAAGCCGGTCTTCTCGCACAAGTTCACCGGCTGGCCCCGGGCGGGCTTCCTGCATCGCATCTTCCCCGACGCCCGCTTCATCCACGTCGTCCGGGACGGCCGGGCGGTGGCCAACTCCTGGCTCCAGACGGACTGGTGGCTCGGCTACCGGGGACCCGAGAACTGGCAGTGGGGGCCGCTCCCCGCCCGCTACCGCCAGGAATGGGAGGCCTCGAACCGGTCGTTCGTGACCCTGGCGGGGATCTGCTGGAAGCTGCTCATGGACGCTTTCGCCTCCGCCAGGGCCGCCGTCCCCGGGAGCCGGTGGCTGGAAGTTCGCTACGAGGACATCCTGGCCGAGCCGCAGGCCCGGTTCGCCGAGCTCCTCTCCTTCCAGGGACTCACCTGGACCAGAGACTTCGAACGTGGCTTCCGCCGTTACACCTTTCGCAGCGCTCGCAAGGCGGCCTACGAGACCGATCTCGGCCCCGCCGGCCTCGGGTGCCTCGAGGTGTCTCTCGCCGATCACCTCCGGCGCTACGACTACGCGGCGTCTCGCGGCGCCGAGCGTGGGGCCGGGCGTGGGGCCGCCCGACCGGCCCCCGCCGGCGAGCCCGCCCCGGTGACGTCCCCGGCGACATGAGGAAAGGAGCTTCATGGACTTCGACCTGACGCACGAGCAGCGCATCCTGGCGGACACCATCATCCGGTTCGGGAAACAGGAGCTCGCGGGCGATGTCATCGCCAGGGACGAGGCGGGAGAGTTCTGGAGGGAAGGCTGGCGCCGCTGCGCCGGGATCGGCATCCAGGGCCTGCCCGTGCCCGAGGTGTACGGGGGCGCCGGGGCGGACCCCCTCACGATCGTGGTGGGCCTGGAGGCTCTCGGCTACGCCTGCCGCGACAACGGCCTCATCTTCTCCCTCAATGCCCACATGTGGGCGTGCGAGATCCCCATCGTGAAGTTCGGGACGCAGGAGCAGAAGCGCCGCTACCTCCCCGGCCTGTGCGACGGCTCGCTGATCGGGGCCCACGCCATGACCGAGCCCGGATCGGGGTCGGACCCCTTCAGCCTGGCGACCACCGCCGAGCGCAAGGGGGCCCTCTGGCTGCTGAACGGCCAGAAGACCTTCGTCTCGAACGCCCCCGAGGCCAACGTGTTCGTGGTCTTCGCCACCACCGATCGGACGCTGGGCTTCGCCGGTCTCTGCGCCTTCCTGGTCGAGCGTGACGCCCCGGGGCTCTCGGTGGGGCGTCCGCTCCACAAGATGGGGCTGCGCACCTCCCCCATGGCGGAGGTGTTCCTGGAGGGCTGCGAGGTCCCGGAGGAGAACCTCTTGGGGAAGGCCGGCGGAGGCATGGCGGTGTTCAATTCGGCCATGGAGCAAGAGCGCGGCTTCATCCTCGCCTGCACCGTCGGCACGATGCGGCGCCAGCTCGAGCGCTGCATCGCTCATGCCCAGGAGCGCAAGCAGTTCAACCAGCCCATCGGCAAGTTCCAGGCGGTCTCGCATCGGATCGTGGACATGAAGGTGCGCCTCGAGACCGCGCGGCTGGCTCTCTACCACCTTGGCTGGATGATGTCCCAAGGACGCCAGGCCCGGCTGGAAACGGCCCTGACCAAGCTCTATCTCTCCGAATGCTTCGTCGCCTCGAGCCTGGACGCGCTCCAGATCCATGGGGGTTATGGCTACATGACGGAGTACGAGCTCGAGCGCGACCTGCGGGATGCGGTAGGGAGCCGCCTGTACTCGGGAACCTCCGAGATGCAGCGCAACATCGTCGCTCACCAGCTTCGCCTCTGACCAAAACGCACCCCCAAGCCCCGACCAATTCGATGGAGGAAAGGAGTCCCCGTGAACACCGACGAGCTGCGAGACTTCATCTTGAACGAGCTGCACTGGGACGGCCCCCCCGAGGCGCTCACCGATGACTACCCGCTCATCGGGAAGCGGGTGTTGGAATCGCTCGGGATCTCCCGGATGGTGGGCTTCCTCGAGGACAGCTACAACATCGAGATCTTCGATGAGGAGCTCGTCACCGACCACTTCGGCACACTCCGGGACATCGCGGAGCTGGTCGCCTCGAAGTTGAATTCGTCAGGACCGGGGATATCGTGATCTACGAGGAAAGAGTCCGGGTGTCCCCGGAGGCGCCGAGCGCGTCGCGCGTGGACCGGGCGACCGGGATTCGCGAGGAGGTCGGGTTCTTCGGCTCCGGCGACCAGAGGATGTTCGGCTGCGCCTACCAACCCCTGAACCTGCCTCCGGGTGGGGCGGTGGTCATCTGCCCGTCCCTCCACGCGGAGGTGATCGCCAACTATCGCCGGGAGGTGCTCGTGGCCCGGGCACTGGCGGCCCGTGGGTTCGCCGTGCAGCGGTTCCAGTTCCGAGGGACCGGCCATAGCGACGGCGAGTCCTCGGAGCTGACCTTCGAGACCATGCGCCGGGATACGATGGATGCGGCCCGCCACCTCCTGGCGGCCGTCGGGTTGGAGGCGCCCGCCTTCGTGGGGACCCGCTGGGGCGGAACGGTCGCGGCCGCCGTCGCCGCCGGGTTCCCCGGGGCGCCTCTCGCGCTCTGGGAGCCCATCGTCATGCCCGCCCGGTGGTTTCGGGAGACGGGGCGCGCCGAGCGCATCCGAGGCCTCGCCGGGGAGTCCGCCTCTGCGGCCGGCGAGCGGGGGGTGATCGAGCGGCTGAGAGACGGTGAGATGGTCGATATCCTCGGCTATCCCATCGACCCCGCCCTCTACGCCTCCTCCGCCGATCGCAGCCTGGCCGCCGAGTTGGGAGAGGCGCCC